>NZ_JBVHVF010000001.1:0-17828 GCF_055564955.1 Streptomyces sp. NPDC028910
TCATGATCGGAACCTAACACCCGCCACTGACAACGGAAGAGAGTGCAGGTCACAGCAGATGCGCAGAGAACTCCGCCGCTACGCGGCTCCGCTCCCAGGACCCATTCCTCCCCGCCCTAAAGGGCGGAGCCTCCTGGGAGAAATCCGGTGAACTGCTCGTGCGGGACGCCGCGGGCCCAGGTGTCTTCCAGCAGGTCCATCTCACCGGTCGGTATCACGGTCCACTTCCCTTCAGGGACGCGTTCGGGAGGACGTTCGGGGGGACGTTTCAGGGGGACGTTCAGGGGGACGGGTGCAGGAGGGCGCTCAGTGCTTCCACGACCAGGGTGTCGGGGATGCCCTGGGGGTCGAGGCGGTGTTGCATCGCCAGGCCGAGCAGGACGCCGAGGACGAGGGCGCCGGTCTCCTCCGGCGGGCGGGTGAGCGGGGTGCCGGTGGCCTCGGCCCAGTCGGCGAGGCCCTCGCCCAGCTGGGCGCGGACCTCGGCGTAGCGCTGGGCGAGCAGTCCGCCGAGGAGCGGGCCGCGGGCGCCGTGCAGCCACAGCTCCACCTCCAGGAGCAGCCAGGAGTCGCCGCGGTCGGGGTGCGGGCGGGTGAGGCTGCCCCACATCGCGGCGAAGTGCGTGGCGGGGTCCGCCGGGTCCGCGCTGTCCGCGATCTCGGCGGCGAGTTCCTCGGCGGTCCGCTCCTTCCAGACCTCCAGCAGGGCCAGCAGCAGGCCCTCCTTGCCGCCGAAATGGCTGTAAAGGGCGCCGGTGGTCCGTCCGGCGGCCTCGGCGACCGCCTCCGCCGATACCGCGTGGAAGCCCTTGCGCGCGAAGAGCTCGGCGGCGGCGTCGATGAGCCGGGACCGCGTCTGCGATTTGCGCTGCGCTTGTGCCTGCCGTGTCGAACCCGAGCCCGCCTGCGGCGCCCCGGGGCGCGGCCCCGCCCGCAGCGCGCCCTCCGCCTCCGGCGGGTCCTGCGGCTCGAAGCCCGGCCCCGCCCACCGCGGGCGCTTCGCCTCCGGCGAGCTCGGCGGCTCGTGGCGGACCTCCGCCTGCGGCGAGCGCTTCACCTCCGGCGGGGCAGGGAGCTGCGAGCCCGGCTCCGCCCGCCGCGGGCGGTTCGCCTCCGGCGGGGCCGACGGATCGGGG
The DNA here is from genome assembly GCF_055564955.1 of Streptomyces sp. NPDC028910. NCBI lineage: Bacteria > Bacillati > Actinomycetota > Actinomycetes > Kitasatosporales > Streptomycetaceae > Streptomyces > Streptomyces sp. NPDC028910. The sequence goes on from NZ_JBVHVF010000001.1 coordinate 1,137, forward strand.
CAGGCCTCCACCTGCGGCAGGCGCTTCCCCTCCCGCGAGCTCGGCGGCTCGGGACAGGCCTTCGCCTGCGGCAAGCGGTTCGCCTCCGGCGAGCTTGGCGGCTCGGGACAGGCCTTCGGCTGCGGAAGGGGTTCGCCTCCGGCGGGGCAGGGGGCTGCGGGCCCGGCCCCGCCCACCGCGGGCGCTTCGCCTCCGGCGAGCTCGGCGGCTCAGGGCAGACCTCCGCCTGCGGCGAGCGCTCCGCGTGCGGCGGGGACGGCGGCTTCGCGTGGGGTTCCGGCTGCGGCGGTGTAACGGAGGCTGGGCGGGGTTTTGCCCGGGGTGAGGGCGGGCGGTGGGGGGAGGGCATGGGGCTCCCGGTGGTTATATCGGCTTTCCGATATAAGTTGCGCCCCTCCTGACGGGTCGTCAAGTCTCTGGTCGAGGCGGTGTCCGTTTCGTTCAAGACGGCCGTCCCCGGGGGTGCCTAGCCTGCTGTCATGACTCCTCGACTCGACATGATCGGCCTGGTCGTCTCCGACATGGCCGCCTCGCTCGCCTTCTACCGCCGCCTCGGGCTGGACGTCCCGGCCGACGCCGACGGGCAGCCGCACGTGGAGGCAACCCTGCCCGGGGGGCTGCGGATCGGGTGGGACACGGAGGAGACCATCCGCTCCTTCGACCCGTCCTGGACCCGGCCCACCGGCGACGGCGGCGGGGAACGGATGGGGCTGGCCTTCCTGTGCGACTCCCCCGCCGAGGTGGACGCCCTGTACGCCGAGCTGACCGGCGCGGGGTACCCCGGGCACCTGAAGCCCTGGGACGCCTTCTGGGGCCAGCGCTACGCCGTGGTCCGCGACCCGGACGGTTGCGAGGTCTCGCTCTTCGCCCCAGCCGAGTCCCCGGTGTAGGCACTCAGGGTGGTCCCCGCCAGCGCGCGCACCTCGCGGGCGAGATGCGCCTGGTCCGCGTAACCGGCGACGCCGGCGACCTCGGCGTACGCCATGCCCGAGCGGGCCAGGGCGAGGGCGCGGCGCAGCCTGAGGATGCGGCCGAGTGTCCGTGGGCCGTACCCGAAGGCGTCGAGGGAGCGCCGGCGCAGCTGCCGCTCCCCGAGGCCGACCGCGGCGGCGATCCCGGCCACCGCCTGCCCGGCCCGGAGCCGGGCCGCCACCTCGGCGGCGAGCGGATCCGGCGGCCCGGCCTCGGCCGCGCGGGCCCGGGCCAGCGCTTCGAGCCCCGCGCGCGGGTCCCCGTACGCCGCCACCCGCCCGGCGAGGCGGCGTACCTCCCGCCCCGGCCACAGATCGGCGAGCTCGACGCGCTCGTCCCGCAGCGCGTGCGCCGGTACGCCGAGCAGCGCGGGCGCGGTGCCGGGCGCCAGCCGGATCCCGGCGAAGGCGCCGCCCGGGACCTCCCCGGCGGGGTGCGGACCGGTGTCGGGTCCGGCCACGAGCAGCCGCCCGTCGACCCACAGCAGGTCCATGCAGCCGTCGGGCAGCACCACCCCACCGCCGCCCTCGGCCCGCCACAGCACGGCCCCGGGGACGGTCGCCGACGGAGCTTCCTCGTACATCCCTCCAGCGTAGGAGGAGGGAGATGGACCGTTCCTCCGGAGAGGGACCGTTCCTCCGTCCGGCGCCCCGCCCCCCTCAGTGCTTGCGCAGGCGCGACGAGTAGTCCTCCGGCGGCAGGAACTTCGACCACCGCTCCGGGAACTCCGACGGCATCCCCTCGTCCTCGTCGTCCTCCGACTCGCCCTCCGCCATCGCCCGCCAGGCGGCGGCCCGCGCGATCAGCTGCGCGGCCTCCAGCTCGCGGGCCCGCTCGTTCGCCTCGCGCGCCGCCGCCGTGGCCACGGAGGGCCAGACCCGGTCGATGGCGGCGTTGACGGCCGCGCCGACCAGCACCGCGAAGGCCGAGATGCCGATCCACAGCAGTACGGCCACCGGCGCGGCCAGCGACCCGTAGATCGTCGGCCCCTCCACGGTGTTGGTGAGGTAGATCCGCAGCAGGAACGAGCCCAGCACCCACATGGCGAGGGCCACCAGCGCGCCCGGCACGTCCTCGATCCACGGCGAGCGCACCGGTACGGACACGTGGTAGAGCGTCGTCAGGAAGGCGATGGAGAGCAGGGTCACGGTCGGCCAGTACAGGACCGCGATCACTTCGGTGCCCCACGGCACCAGCCGTACGACCGCGTCCGGCCCCACCACCATCAGCGGCAGCACGATCGCGCCGATCAGCAGCGCGATGATGTAGAGCAGGAAGGCCAGTAGCCGCGTCTTGACGATGCCCCGATGGCCGTCGAGCCCGTACATCACGGTGATCGTGTCGATGAAGACGTTCACCGCGCGCGACCCCGACCACAGGGCGAAGGCGAAACCGAGCGAGATCAGGTCCGGCCGGCCGCGCCCGGTGACGTCGTCCAGGAGGGGGCGGGCGATGTCGTTGACGCCCCGGTCGGAGAGGACCGTGCCGACCGCGCGCAGGATGTTCTCCTCGATGCTCTCGACGGTACGGGTGTCCGTCCAGCCGTCCACGTAGCCGAGCAGGCCCAGCAGACCGAGGAAGAGCGGGGGCAGCGAGAGCAGCGTGAAGAAGGCCGCCTCGGCCGCGAGCCCGAGGATCCGGTACTCGATGCACGAGTTGACGGTGTCCTTCAGGAGCAGCCAGCCCATCTTCCGCTTCGAGACGTTGCGGTAGAGGGCGCGGGCCCGGTGGAGCCTTCCATGGCGTCCGAGGATCCGCTCGGGTGTTTCTTTTGCTGGCTGCACGTCCTTACGGTATCGGCATGGCAGCCACCACCCACACAGTCAGCAACCAGGCCCCGCCCCTGGTGGGCTACGACGTCTACGGCGGCGATCGGGCCCTCACCGAGGGCGTCGAGCGTCACCTCGCATCCGCGGAACCGGAACTCCTCGGCGAGGTACGGGAGCAGCTCACCCGCCTCGGGCGGTCGGCGGGCTCCGCACAGGCCCAGGAATGGGGGAGGCAGGCGAACGAGAATCCACCGAAGCTGCGCACGCACGACCGGTACGGGAACCGGATCGACGAGGTGGAGTTCCACCCGGCCTGGCACCGGCTGCTCGGCGAGGCCGTGGCGGCCGGGCTCACCGACGCCTGGGGGCGTCCGGCCGGGCATCTGCGCCGCGCCGCCGGGTTCTTCGTGTGGTCGCAGGCCGAGGCGGGGCACGGCTGTCCGGTCTCGATGACGCACGCCGCCGTGCCGGCGCTGCGGGCCGATCCGTCGCTCGCCGCCGAGTGGGAGCCGCGGCTGACCTCGCACGTGTACGAGGAGGGGCTGCGGCCGCCCGCGCAGAAGGCCGGCGTGCTCTTCGGCATGGGGATGACGGAGAAGCAGGGCGGCAGCGACGTACGGGCGAACACGACGGCCGCGGTGCCGCTGGACGCGTCCGGCGAGTACCTGCTGACGGGGCACAAGTGGTTCTGTTCGGCGCCGATGTGCGACGGCTTCCTGGTGCTGGCGCAGGCGCCGGGCGGGCTGACCTGCTTCCTGGTGCCGCGGGTGCTGCCGGACGGTACGCGCAACGTCTTCGCGATCCAGCGGCTGAAGGACAAGCTGGGCAACAGGTCGAACGCGTCGAGCGAGGTGGAGTTCGACGGGACGTGGGCGCGTCGGGTCGGCGAGGAGGGGCGGGGGGTGCGGACCATCATCGAGATGGTCGCGGCGACCCGGCTGGACTGTGTCATCGGCTCGGCCTCGCTGATGCGGCAGGCGCTGACGCAGGCGGCGCATCACGCGGAGCACCGCTCTGCTTTCGGAGCGCCGCTCATCGACCAGCCGCTGATGCGCAACGTGCTCGCCGACCTCGCCCTGGAGTCGGAGGCGGCCACCACCCTGACCCTGCGTCTGGCGGCCGCCTACGACGCCGGGAGCGAGCAGGAGAAGGCCTTCCTGCGCCTCGCCGTGCCCGCGGCCAAGTACTGGGTGACCAAGCGCTGTACGCCGATGGTCGCCGAGGCCCTGGAGTGTCTGGGGGGCAACGGCTACGTAGAGGACTCCGGGCTGCCGAGACTGCTGCGTGAATCCCCGCTGAACTCCATCTGGGAGGGCTCGGGCAACGTACAGGCGCTGGACGTACTGCGCGCCCTCCAGCGGGAGCCGCAGGCCCTGGGCGCCTTCCTCGAGGAGGTCGGCCTGGCCCGGGGCGCCGACCACCGGCTGGATTCGGCCATCAAGGACCTGCTGACGGAGCTCGCGGACCTGGAGGGCATCGAAGCGCGCGCCCGCCGGGTGGTGGAGCGCATGGCGCTGGTGCTGCAGGGGTCGCTGCTGGTGCGGTGGGCCCCGCCGGAGGTCGCGGACGCCTTCTGCGCCTCGCGGCTGGGGGGTGACTGGGGCGCGGCCTTCGGCACGCTGCCGCACAGCCTCGATCTGCGAGCGGTGGTGGAACGGGCGCGGATCGCGAGGTAGGGAGCGAGCCGGTCTGACCGGCGAGAACCCCCAGGTCCTGTCCGCTGCCCCAACCGCTCCGAGCCGGGGTCCGGGCCGGGGTCCGGGCCGGGGTCCGGGCCGGGGTCCGGGCCGGGGTCCGGGCCGGGGTCCGGGCCGGGGTCCGGGCCGGGGTCCGGGCCCGTTGACGGGTACAGAGGTGGCGCCGCGCCGACTCGGCACCACCTCTGATCCGAAGCCCCGAGGAGGAGCTGTCACGCCGCTCGGCGACGTCCGGACAGTTTCGGTCGGGTGACCGGGACTTGGCGAGAGTTGCATACCGTTGCAACCTTTGAGTCGGCAGTCGCCCGTCGGGGTGCCGGGGGAATCGGCACCCGCTGACCGCCCGGGCGGCTCGCGTCGTACGTCCTGTTCGCACGGGGAGGTTCCGGTGGCCGACACCACAGGCAGCACGGTCGATGCGGCACGCATCTCGGCCATGGACGCGCGGGAGGCCGCTCGCCTGCTCAAGGGGGTACGGGCGGCCGCGCTGGCCGGGGACCGCCCGCCGGCCGCGCCGAGACCGGAGATCGCGGAGTCCTGGCGCCGGATGCTGGCCGGCGGGGTGCACCCGGACCGGGACGCGCGCTCGCGGATGCTGTCGGCCGCCGAGACCGAGGAGCGGCGGCACGTGTCGCCGCTGCGGGAGATCCTGCCGGTGCTGCGGGAGGGGCTGTTGCCCGCCCTGGACGAGGCCCTGCACATCATGGTCGTCGCGGACGCGGACGGCCGGCTGCTGTGGCGGGAGGGCCACTCCTCGATCCTGCGCAAGGCGGACCGGCTCGGCTTCGCGGTGGGGGCCGACTGGGACGAGGCCGTGGTCGGTACGAACGGGGTGGGCACCGCCCTGGTGGCCCGGCGGCCGGTGCAGGTGTTCTCGGCGGAGCACTTCGTCTCCAGCCACCACGACTGGACCTGCGCCGGGGCGCCCGTGCGCGATCCGCGGGACGGGCGGCTGCTGGGCGTGGTCGACGTCAGCGGGCCGCTGGCCACCATGCACCCGGCGACGCTGGCGTGGGTGAGCTCGGTGGCCCGGCTCGCGGAGCGGGAGTTGCGGATCCGGCACCTGGAGTCGCTGGAGCAGCTGCGGACGGTGGCGGCCCCGCTGCTGGCCCGGCTGCCGGGGCGGGCGCTGGCCGTGGACCCGAACGGCTGGACGGCGGCGGTGACGGGCCTGGCCCCCACGGAGCGGATCCCGCTGCCGAAGGGCTTCGGGCCGGGCCGGGTGTGGGTGCCGCGGCTCGGCGACTGCGTGGCGGAGCCGCTGCCCGGCGGCTGGCTGCTGCGGATCGCGCAGGACCGTACGAGCACGGCGGCGACCCGGATCGTCCTGGACCTCAGCCGGGCGGGATCCTGGTCGGCGACGGTGTACGGGTCCTCCGGGAGCTGGTCGCAGGAGCTGAGCCCGCGCCACGCGGAGCTGCTGTTCCTGCTGGCGGAGAGCCCGCGGGGGCGCTCGGCGGCGGAGCTGTCCGCGGAGCTGTTCGGGGATCCGACGCGCACGGTGACGGTCCGCGCGGAGCTGTCCCGCGTACGCCGCCACCTCGCGGGTGTCCTGGCCCACCGGCCCTACCGCTTCGCGCAGGACGTGGAGGTGGAGCTGATCCGCCCCCAGGACCCGGCCGCGCTGCTCCCGCACTCCACCGCTCCCGCGGTGATCCGGGCCCGCCTGGGGCGGACGGGGCCCGGCGTGATTCCCTGAGTGGCATGAGCACCATCACCCTCACCACCTGGTCCCTGGAAATGACCTCGCCGCAGGACCTGGTCCCGGCGGCCGTCCCGGGCCCCGAGATCACGATCTCGCGGGCGGAGGTCCCCTCCCCGGAGTTCAGCCGCTTCCTCTACGCCTCCGTCGGCGGCGACATCCACTGGACGGACCGGCTGTCCCTGACCCGCGCGCAGTGGGTGGAGCAGCTGGGCCGGCCCGGGGTGGAGACGTGGGTGGCGTACGACCGCGGCACGCCGGCCGGGTACGTCGAGTTCGACCCCCAGGACGACGGTGTGGTGGAGATCATGTACTTCGGCCTCCTCCCGGACTTCCGCGGCCGACGCATCGGCGGGCACCTGCTGTCGGTGGCCGTCGCCCGCGCGTGGGACCTCGCGGAGCGCTGGCCGGAGCTGGAACCGACCCGCCGCGTCTGGCTCCACACCTGCAGCCAGGACGGCCCCACGGCGATGGACAACTACCTGCGGCGGGGCTTCAAGCTCTTCAAGACGGAGACGGAAACGAAGGACGACACCCCGACCCCGGGTCCCTGGCCGGGCGCGTAGCCTCTCCGGGGCCGGTCCGCATCGAAGCCGCGCCCCGACCATCCGGCCGCGCCGGCGTTCGAGGCGCGGGGGTCCGGGGGCAGCGCCCCCGGCAGCGGCGCCGCACGAGGTGTGCAGGCGGGCCGAAAACCGAGTTCCGGGCGTGACCCGGATCACTCATCCCACCATTCGGGACGAGTTCGTCCGAATCCTGGACACTAGTGGACTCCTCCAATCGGCACATGACACGCTTCCGCCATGAATGGAGCTGGAATTGCCTTGGTGAGTCGGCGGCACGTCGACCTCGGCCGCATGTCCAGCGCCATCTGTCCGGCGCGCTGACGGAACCAGCCACGCCGCACGTCGTCGCCGTCCCCGCCGCCGCGGACGCGCCGATCACCCGATAGCCCCCTGAGGCCGATACACCGCCCTGCCCGCCGGCAACCCCGGCGAGCGAGCGGGAATCAGCCACACCCGCTCAGCGTCGTCCAGGGGTCCACGCCGCCGCTCCCCCTGCTCCCGCCCTGCCCTGAGCCGCCGAAGAAGGACGTACCGCCATGGCCGCCGCCACCCCCGAAACGCCCGCAGCCGCACCCGCAGCCGCCGCGCGCCGCAAGACCGGCCGTCACCGCGGTGAGGGCCAGTGGGCCGTCGGACACCACACGCCCCTCAACGGCAACGAGCAGTTCAAGAAGGACGACGACGGTCTCAACGTGCGGACACGCATTGAGACGATCTACTCCAAGCGCGGCTTCGACTCGATCGACCCCAACGACCTGCGCGGCCGCATGCGCTGGTGGGGCCTCTACACCCAGCGCAAGCCCGGGATCGACGGCGGCAAGACCGCGATCCTGGAGCCGGAGGAGCTGGACGACGAGTACTTCATGCTGCGCGTGCGCATCGACGGCGGCCGGCTGACCACCGAGCAGCTGCGCGTCATCGGCGAGATCTCCGAGGAGTTCGCGTGCGGCACCGCGGACCTCACCGACCGCCAGAACGTGCAGTACCACTGGATCCGGATCGAGGACGTCCCGGAGATCTGGCGCCGCCTGGAGGCCGTCGGCCTCTCCACCACCGAGGCCTGCGGTGACACGCCCCGCGTCATCCTCGGTTCGCCCGTCGCCGGCATCGCCCAGGACGAGATCATCGACGGCACCCCCGCCATCGACGAGATCTACCGCCGCATCGTGGGCAACAAGGACTTCTCCAACCTGCCCCGCAAGTTCAAGTCGGCGATCTCCGGCTCGCCGCTGCTCGACGTGGCGCACGAGATCAACGACATCGCCTTCGTGGGCGTCAACCACCCCGAGCACGGTCCGGGCTTCGACGTCTGGGTCGGCGGCGGTCTGTCCACCAACCCCAAGCTCGGTGTGCGCCTGGGCACCTGGGTCTCGCTCGACGAGGTCCCGGACGTGTACGAGGGCGTCATCTCGATCTTCCGCGACTACGGCTACCGGCGGCTGCGCACCCGCGCCCGCCTGAAGTTCCTCGTCGCGGACTGGGGTCCGGCCAAGTTCCGCCAGGTCCTGGAGGACGAGTACCTGAAGCGGAAGCTGACCGACGGCCCCGCGCCCGAGCAGCCCACCGGCCAGTGGCGCGACCACGTCGGCGTCCACCAGCAGCAGGACGGCCGCTTCTACGTCGGCTTCGCGCCCCGCGTCGGCCGCGTCGACGGCGCCACCCTGACCAAGATCGCGGACGTCGCCGAGCAGCACGGCTCCGGCCGTCTGCGCACGACCGCCGAGCAGAAGATGATCGTGCTCGACATCGAGGCCGACCGGGTCGACTCGGTGGTCGCGGCGCTGGAGGCGCTGGACCTGCGGGTCAAGCCGTCCCCGTTCCGCCGCGGCACGATGGCCTGCACCGGCATCGAGTTCTGCAAGCTGGCCATCGTCGAGACCAAGGCGCGCGGCGCCTCGCTGATCGACGAGCTGGAGCGCCGCCTGCCGGACTTCGCCGAGCCGCTCACCATCAACATCAACGGCTGCCCGAACGCCTGCGCCCGTATCCAGGTGGCGGACATCGGTCTCAAGGGCCAGCTGGTCCTGGACGACGACGGCAACCAGGTGGAGGGCTACCAGGTCCACCTGGGCGGCGCCCTCGGCCTGGAGGCCGGATTCGGCCGCAAGGTCCGCGGCCTCAAGGTCACCTCGGCCGGTCTGCCCGACTACGTCGAGCGGGTCGTCAAGCAGTACGAGGAGCAGCGCGAGGACGGCGAGCGCTTCGCGGCGTGGGTCGCCCGCGCGGACGAGAAGAGCCTCTCGTGAGCGAGCGCGCCGCACCGTTCTACTGCCCGTACTGCGGCGACGAGGACCTGTTTCCCCACGAGACGGGCCACGGCGCCTGGGAATGCAGGGCCTGCAACCGAGCCTTCCAGCTGAAGTACCTCGGGCTGCTGGCCCGGGGAGTCCGGTCCGATTCAGCTGGAGGGGACGAGACATGACCACCACTCAAGACGCGAGTCTCAAGGCTGCGACTCTCAAGGCTGCGACTCTCAAAAACGTGGCCGAGCAGGCGGGCCGGGACCTGGAGGACGCCTCCGCGCTGGACATCCTGCGCTGGGCGGCCGACACCTTCGGCAAGAAGTTCGCCGTGACCTCCTCCATGGAGGACGCGGTCGTCGCGCACCTGGCCTCGCGGGTCTTCCCCGGCGTGGACGTGGTCTTCCTCGACACGGGCTACCACTTCGAGGAGACCATCGGCACCCGTGACGCGGTCGACGCGGTGATGGACGTCAACGTCATCACGCTGACCCCGCGCCAGACGGTGGCCGAGCAGGACGCGGAGTACGGCCCGAAGCTGCACGACCGGGACCCCGACCTGTGCTGCGCGCTGCGCAAGGTCAAGCCGCTGGAGGAGGGCCTGACCGCGTACGACGCGTGGGCGACGGGCCTGCGCCGCGACGAGTCCCCGACCCGGGCGAACACCCCGGTGGTCGGCTGGGACGAGAAGCGGCAGAAGGTCAAGATCTCCCCGATCGCCCGGTGGACCCAGGACGACGTGGACGCGTACGTCGCCGAGCACGGCGTACTCACCAACCCGCTGCTGATGGACGGTTACGCCTCCGTCGGCTGCGCCCCCTGCACCCGCCGCGTGGCGCAGGGCGAGGACGCGCGGGCCGGCCGCTGGGCCGGGCGGGGCAAGACCGAGTGCGGACTGCACGGCTGATGACTGAACGTACGGAACTGACGGAGAAGCGAATGAGCGTGAGCGACCAGGGCGCCACCGTGTGGCTGACCGGGCTGCCGAGCGCGGGCAAGACCACCATCGCCTACGCGCTGGCCGAGCGGCTGCGCGCCGAGGGCCACCGCGTGGAGGTGCTCGACGGGGACGAGATCCGCGAGTTCCTCTCCGCCGGCCTGGGCTTCGGCCGCGAGGACCGGCACACCAACGTGCAGCGGATCGGCTTCGTCGCCGAGCTCCTCGCGAGCAACGGCGTCAAGGCGCTGGTGCCGGTGATCGCGCCGTTCGCGGACAGCCGTGAGGCCGTCCGCGAGCGGCACGCGGCCGCCGAGACGAACTACCTCGAAGTGCACGTGGCCACTCCGGTCGAGGTGTGCTCCGAGCGTGACGTGAAGGGTCTGTACGCCAAGCAGGCGGCGGGCGAGATCTCCGGTCTGACCGGGGTCGACGACCCGTACGAGGCGCCGGAGTCCCCGGACCTCCGTATCGAGTCGCACACGCAGACCGTGCAGGAGTCGGCTTCGGCCCTGCACGCGCTGCTCACCGAGAGGGGTCTGGCATGACCACGGTCGCTCACCTGCACGAAGCCGCGGACAATTCCTCGGGCGACGCGCCGTACGCGCTGTCGCACCTCGACGCCCTCGAGTCCGAGGCCGTGCACATCTTCCGCGAGGTGGCGGGCGAGTTCGAGAAGCCGGTGATCCTGTTCTCCGGCGGCAAGGACTCCATCGTCATGCTGCACCTGGCGCTGAAGGCGTTCGCGCCGGCGCCGGTGCCCTTCACCCTCCTGCACGTCGACACGGGGCACAACTTCCCCGAGGTGCTGGAGTACCGCGACCGCACGGTCGAGAAGCACGGCCTGCGCCTGCACGTCGCGTCCGTCCAGGACTACATCGACGCGGGCAAGCTGCGCGAGCGCCCGGACGGCACCCGCAACCCGCTGCAGACCGTCCCGCTGACCGAGGCGATCCAGCAGCTCAAGTTCGACGCGGTCTTCGGCGGCGGCCGCCGCGACGAGGAGAAGGCCCGCGCCAAGGAGCGGGTGTTCTCCCTGCGCGACGAGTTCTCCCAGTGGGACCCGCGCCGCCAGCGCCCCGAGCTGTGGCAGCTCTACAACGGCCGCCACGCGCCCGGCGAGCACGTGCGCGTCTTCCCGCTCTCCAACTGGACCGAGCTGGACGTCTGGCAGTACATCGCCCGCGAGGGCATCGAGCTGCCGGAGATCTACTTCGCCCACGAGCGCGAGGTCTTCCAGCGGGGCGGCATGTGGCTGACGGCCGGCGAGTGGGGCGGCCCCAAGGAGGGCGAGACGCCCGAGACGCGTCTCATCCGCTACCGCACCGTCGGTGACATGTCCTGCACCGGCGCCGTCGACTCCGACGCCGCCACGCTGGACGCCGTGATCGCCGAGATCGCCGTCTCCCGGCTCACCGAGCGGGGCGCGACCCGCGCCGACGACAAGATGTCCGAGGCCGCGATGGAAGACCGCAAGCGCGAAGGGTACTTCTAGACATGACCAGCACCACCGATCAGGTCGCCAACCTGGCTGACCTCGCAGCGACCACCCTGCTGCGCTTCGCGACCGCCGGTTCCGTCGACGACGGCAAGTCCACCCTGGTGGGCCGGCTGCTGCACGACTCCAAGTCGGTCCTGACCGACCAGATGGAGGCCGTCGAGGCCGTCTCCGCCCAGCGCGGCCAGGAGGCCCCCGACCTCGCGCTGCTCACCGACGGCCTGCGGGCCGAGCGGGAGCAGGGCATCACCATCGACGTCGCGTACCGCTACTTCGCCACCGCGCGCCGCCGGTTCATCCTCGCGGACACCCCCGGGCACGTGCAGTACACCCGGAACATGGTCACCGGCGCCTCGACCGCCGACCTGGCCGTGGTCCTGGTCGACGCCCGCAACGGCGTGATCGAGCAGACCCGCCGGCACGCGGCCGTCGCCGCGCTGCTGCGCGTCCCGCACGTGGTGCTGGCCGTCAACAAGATGGACCTGGTGGGCTACGAGGAGTCGGTCTTCGCGGCGATCGCCGAGGAGTTCACCGCGTACGCCTCGGACCTCGGCGTCCCGGAGATCACCGCGATCCCGATCTCGGCCCTGGCCGGCGACAACGTGGTCGAGCCCTCCGCCAACATGGACTGGTACGGCGGCCCGACGGTGCTGGAGCACCTGGAGACCGTGCCGGTCAGCCACGACCTCACCGCCTGCCCGGCGCGTTTCCCGGTGCAGTACGTGATCCGTCCGCAGACCGCCGAGCACCCGGACTACCGGGGCTACGCGGGCCAGATCGCCTCCGGCGTGCTGCGGGTCGGCGAGGCCGTGACCGTCCTGCCCTCCGGGCGTACCTCGGTCATCGAGGGCATCGACGCGCTCGGCGAGAGCGTCGACATCGCCTGGGCCCCGCAGTCCGTGACCATACGGCTCAGGGACGACATCGACATCTCGCGCGGCGACCTGATCGCGCCGTCCGCGAGTGCCCCGGCCACCACGCAGGACGTCGAGGCGACGGTCTGCCACGTGGCCGACCAGCCCCTCGCCGTCGGCGCCCGGGTGCTGATCAAGCACACGACGCGCACGGTCAAGGCGATCGTCAAGGAGATCCCCTCGCGGCTGACCCTGGACGACCTCTCCCAGCACCCGAACCCCGGGCAGCTGGTGGCCAACGACATCGGCCGCGTGGTCGTCCGTACCGCCGAGCCGCTCGCGCTCGACGCGTACGCCGACTCGCGCCGCACCGGGTCCTTCCTGCTGATCGACCCGGCCGACGGCACCACGCTGGCGGCGGGCATGGCGGGCGAGTCCTTCGCCTCCACGGCCGAGACGACCGTGCAGGCCGACGAAGAAGGGTGGGACTTCTAGGCCATGCCTTCCGACATGTACTCCGGCTTCGCGAAGGAGGGCGGCCGCGTGGGCAGCGGCGCCCTCGGCAGCGGCCAGGGAGGGGTGGCGCGATGTGCGCGATGACGTACGCGCACCGCTTGCGCCCCCGCGACCTGTACCTGCCCCTGCTCCACAGACGTAGACCTGCGCCGTGATCCCACGGCGCGTCGAGAGGAAGTCCTCCCGTGCCTGCCACTGGTATCACCACCCGTAGGACCCTGAGCCGCGTCGTCGCCGCCGCCGCGCTGCCGCTGCTGATCGGCGCGCTCGCCTCCTGCGGCTACGGCTCCCAGGCCGAGAAGCCCGCCGACGGGGACGCCAAGGCCAACGTCGCGGCCAACGGCGGCAAGAAGCTGTCGGCCTCCGAGGTCCGCATCGGCTACTTCCCGAACCTGACGCACGCCACGGCACTGGTCGGCCTCCAGGAAGGCCTGATCGCGAAGGAACTGGGCGGCACCAGGATCAAGCCGCAGGCCTTCAACGCCGGCCCGTCCGAGATCGAAGCCCTCAACGGCGGCTCTCTCGACATCGGCTTCATCGGACCCTCGCCGTCGATCAACGCCTACGTGAAGTCCAAGGGATCCAACCTGCGGATCATCTCCGGTTCCGCCTCCGGTGGCGTCAAGCTCGTGGTGAACCCGGACAAGATCAAGACCCTGGACGACCTCAAGGGCAAGAAGATCGCCACCCCGCAGAAGGGGAACACCCAGGACGTCGCGTTCCTCAACTGGATCTCCGAGAAGGGCTGGACGGTCGACCCGGAGTCCGGCAAGGGTGACGTCTCCGTCGTCCGTACGGACAACAAGGTCACCCCGGACGCCTTCAAGCAGGGCTCGATCGACGGCGCCTGGGTGCCGGAGCCCACGGCCTCCAAGCTCGTCTCCGACGGCGGCTCCGTCCTCCTCGACGAGACCACCCTGTGGCCCGACAAGAAGTTCGTGATCACGAACGTCATCGTGTCGCAGAAGTTCCTCAACGAACACCCGGACGTGGTCGAGGCCGTGCTGAAGGGCACGGTGAAGACCAACGAGTGGATCAACGCCAACCCGGACCAGGCCAAGGCGTCCGCGAACGCGAAGCTGGCGGCGGAGGGCGGCAAGCCGCTCGACGCCAAGATCATCGACCCGGCGTGGCCGAGCATCGCGATCACCGACGACCCGCTGGCCGCGACGCTGAAGACGCAGTCCGAGTGGGCGGTCAAGGCCGAGCTCATCGAGCAGCACGACCTGGCCGGCATCTACGACCTGACGCTCCTGAACAAGGTGCTGAAGGCCGCCGGCAAGCCCGAGGTCTCCGACGCCGGTCTCGGCGCCAAGTAACCCGTAATCCAGCAAACCCAGGAGGTGACGACCATGGCCACCACGCTTGCCAAGGCTGCCGAGGGCACCGTAGCGGAGCAGACGCACGCCGCGCGCATCCAGCACGTCTCGAAGTCCTTCTCCGGCCCGGCCGGATCGCAGCTCGTCCTGGACGACATCAGCCTCGATGTCGCTCCCGGAGAGTTCGTCACCCTCCTGGGGGCCTCGGGGTGCGGCAAGTCCACGCTGCTGAACCTGGTCGCGGGTCTGGACAAGCCGTCCGTGGGGTCCATCGAGACCCCCGGCGGCCGTCCGGCGCTCATGTTCCAGGAGCACGCCCTCTTCCCGTGGCTGACCGCGGGCAAGAACATCGAACTCGCCCTGCGCCTGCGCGGGGTGGCCAAGGCCGACCGCAGGCCGGAGGCCGAGCGGCTGCTGGAGCTGGTCCGGCTCGGCGGCTCGTACGGCAAGCGCGTGCACGAGCTGTCGGGCGGCATGCGCCAGCGCGTGGCGCTGGCCCGGGCACTGGCCCAGGACAGCCGACTGCTGCTGATGGACGAGCCGTTCGCGGCGCTCGACGCCATCACGCGGGACGTGCTGCACGGGGAGCTCACCCGCATCTGGGAGGCCGCGAACACGAGCGGCTCCGCCGCGGGCAACCTCTCCGTCATCTTCGTCACGCACAACGTGCGCGAGGCCGTCCGCCTCGCCCAGCGCGTGGTCCTGCTCTCCTCCCGGCCCGGCCGGATCGCGAAGGAGTGGACCGTGGGCATCCCGCAGCCGCGCCGCATCGAGGACGCGGACGTCGCGGAGCTGTCCCTTGAGATCACTGAACACCTGCGTGGGGAGATCCGCCGCCATGGCCAGCACTGACACCACCCAGAAGGTCGCGGACGGCAAGGCCGGCCGCGACGACCTGGCCGGCCTGGAGGCGGGCCTCGACGCCCTCGACACGGTGCAGACCCACCGCGCTTCGGTCCGCGAGGTCCTCGTCAAGAAGGTCCTGCCGCCGTTCCTGGCCGTCAGCCTCGTGCTGCTGGTGTGGCAGGTCCTCGTCGCGGCGAAGGTCACCGAGGAGACCAAGCTGCCCGCGCTGTCCGCCGTATGGGACAGCCTGGCCGACATGTGGCTGAAGGGCACGCTGTTCGAGGTCATCTGGACCAGCGTCTCCCGCGGCCTGCTCGGCTTCCTGCTGGCCCTGGCCATCGGTACGCCGCTCGGCCTGCTCGTCGCCCGGGTGAAGTTCCTCCGCGCCGCGATCGGCCCGATCCTTCAGGGACTGCAGTCGCTGCCGTCGGTGGCCTGGGTGCCGCCGGCCGTCCTGTGGTTCGGCCTCAACGACGCGATGATGTTCACGGTGATCCTGCTGGGCGCCGTGCCGTCCATCGCCAACGGCCTCGTCTCGGGCATCGACCAGATCCCGCCGCTCTACCTTCGGGCCGGCCGCACCCTGGGCGCCACCGGTCTGCGGGGGGCCCGGCACATCGTCATGCCGGCCGCGCTGCCGGGCTACCTGGCCGGTCTGAAGCAGGGCTGGGCCTTCTCCTGGCGTTCGCTGATGGCCGCCGAGATCATCGCCTCCTCGCCCGAGCTGGGGCTGGGCCTCGGCCAGTTGCTGGAGAACGGCCGCAACAACATCGACCTGCCGGGCGTGTTCCTCGCGATCATCCTGATCCTGGTGGTCGGCATCGCCATCGACCTGCTGATCTTCAGCCCGGTCGAGCGGTGGGTGCTGCGCAGCCGCGGCCTGCTGGTCAGGAGCTGAGTTCGATGTCTCCCGCCCCCGCACTCCTGGTCATAGCCCACGGCAGCCGCGACCCGCGGCACGCCGCGACCGTGCACGCCCTCACCCGGCGTACGCGGGCGCTGCGGCCGGGGATGCGGGTGGAGACGGCCTTCCTGGACTTCAACACCCCGTCGGTGGGACAGGTCCTGTCCTCGCTCTACCTGTCGGGCGTACGGGAGGTCGTCGCCCTCCCGCTCCTCCTCACGCGGGCGTTCCACGCGAAGTCCGACATCCCGGCGGCGCTGGCCGAGGCGACGACCCGGCTGCCGGGGCTGTCGGTGCGGGTGGCCGACGTCCTCGGCCCGTCCCCGCTCCTCCTCTCCGCCCTCGAACGCCGGCTCGCCGAAGCCGGCCTCACCCCGGCGGACCGCGCCACCACCGCGGTGGTGCTCGCGTCCGCCGGCTCCACAGACCCGGAGGCGATCGCAGTGATCGCTGAAATCGCGCGGGAGTGGCGGCACACCGGTTGGTGCGCCGTGCGGCCTGCGTTCGCCTCCGCTGCCCTTCCCCGTACGGAGGACGCCGTACGGGCCCTGCGCGCCGAGGGCTTCGCCCGGGTGGCGGTGGCCCCGTACGTCATCGCCCCGGGCCGGCTCCCGGACCGCATCACGGCGGGCGCCGAAGCCGCCGGTGCGGACGTGATCGCGCCCGTCCTGGGCGCGGCCCCGGAACTGTCCCGCCTGTTGCTGCGCCGCTACGACGCCGCCGGGTTGACTCCCGCCCGGGTCGCCGCCCTGACGGCCTGACCGCCACGCCCGGGTGCGGCGCCGCTGCCGGGGGGGGCGCCCCCCCCCCCCCCCCCCCCCCCCCCCACGAAGGTGTTTTCTTCTCTCCCCGCTTTTTTGGGGTGGGGTTTC
>NZ_JBVHVF010000001.1:17838-476643 GCF_055564955.1 Streptomyces sp. NPDC028910
CCCGCGCCTCAAACGCCGGCGAGGCTATTTTTCAGCCTCGCCGGCGTTTGAGGCGCGGGGTTCGGGGCGGAGCCCCGGTCTTTGAGCCGCGCCGGCACATCCAGCCCCGCCGGCGTTTGAGGCGCGGGGTTCGGGGCGGAGCCCCGGTCTTTGAGCCGCGCCCGCGATCGAGGCGCGAGGGGCGATGGCAGAGCCCCCCGCAGGGACTACGCGCGGGCCGCGGCCTCGTCGGCCAGGGCGGTCAGGTCCGCGATGGACATCGCACCCGGCGGCAGCCCTTCCCGCGCAAAGATGTTGGCCGCGTGCCGCAGGACGTCGTTCACCGGGGTGGGCACCCCGTGCAGACGGCCCAGCAGGGAGATCTCACCGTTGAGATAGTCCGTCTCCACCGAGCCCGTCCCCCGCGCCAGGCTCTGCCACGAGGATCCGCCCCGCACCCCCGGCGGCGGGTCCACCTTGCCGTCGCGCGCCTGCGACTGCTCCGCCTCCGAGGCGTACGCGATCCCCGCCGCCCCGAAGGCCGCCTTCGCCTCGCGGACCGCCCGCAGCAGCAGCGCCGCCTTCGCCGGGTCCGGCTCCGGGCCGGTCGTCGCCTGGATGGCGTTGCCCAGGTTCCCCAGCAGCTTGGCGTACTTCCACCGCATCACGTCCTCGACCACCGGCGCCTCGAAGCCGGCCTTCGCGAGGTCCGCCGCGACGGCCCGGCACACGGCGTCGCTGCCGCCCGCCGCCCGGCCCAGGTGCAGAATGCCGGTCAGCGGGGCGCACAGCGCCGAGACCACGCCCGGCTCAAGGAAGGTGGCGGGCAGCCATACGCACACCCCGTACACCCGCGCGAAGCGCCGTAGCGCCAGCCGCTCGCTCTCCACGCCGTTCTGCGCGCACAGCACCGGCAGCCGCTGCGCCGCCGTGCCGCCGCCCTCGACCTCCGCGTCGCCCCACGCGTCGAGGGCGGCGATGGCGTCCTGGGTCTTGACCGTCAGCACCAGCACGTCGTCGGGGCGCAGTTCACCCAGCTCGTCCGGTTCCGTGACGACGGGCAGCCGGTGCACCCGGGTCCCGTCGGCCGTCGTGAGCCGCAGCCCGTCGGCCCGCAGGGCCTGCGCGTGCGCGCCGCGCGCGACGAGGACGACCTCGCCGTCCGCCTCCGCGAGCCGTCCGCCGATGGTGGCGCCCACCGCGCCCGCGCCGATGATGATGTAACGCATGCCCACGAGCCTGGCACATCCGGCGCCCTGCGTTACCGTCGGGGCATGGTGAACGAGGCGTTCGAACTCGGCGGGGAGCTGCCCGTACGGCGGCTCGGCTTCGGCACGGGCGGTCTGGTCGGCCCCGGATACTGGGGTCCGCGCGGCGAGCGCGCCGAGGCCCGGGCGCTGCTGCGCACGGCGGTGGAGCGCGGGGTCACCCTCATCGACACCGCCGACAACTACGGCCCCGACCTGGCCGAGGAGCTGATCGCCGAGGCCCTGTACCCGTACGGGGAGCGGCTCGTCGTCGCCACGAAGGGCGGGGTGGTGCGCACCGGCCCCGATGAGTGGCACGTGGCGGGCCGGCCGGAGCAGTTGCGCCGGCAGTGCGAGGCGAGTCTGCGACGGCTGCGCGCGCAGCGGATCGACCTCTACCAGCTGCACCGCTTCGATCCCTCCGTGCCGATCGCCGAACAGCTGGGGGCGCTGGCCGAGTTGCGGACGGAGGGCAAGATCCGGCACATCGGGCTGGACACCGTCACCGCGCCACAGCTGCGGCTGGCACTGGAGTCGACGCCGATCGCCTCGGTCCAGAACCCCTACAACCTGCTGGACCGCGGCTCGGCGGAGGTGCTCGCGCTGTGCGAGGCGCGCGGGATCGCCTTCCTCCCGTACTACCCCCTGGGCAGCGGAGCCCTGACCCGGGAGAGCGCGGCCGCCCTCACCTCGGTGGCCGCCGCCCACGGTGCGGGGCCGGGCCAGATCGCCCTGGCGTGGCTGCTGCACCACTCGCCCGTCCTGTGCCCTACCCCGGGCACGGGTTCCCCCGTACACCTGGCGGAGAACCTGGACGCCACGACGATCCACCTCGCGGCGCGGGAGCTCGACCTCTTGGACGCGCTCGTCTGAGGGGTCACCGCACGTCGGTCACCGCCGCCGGTCACCGCACGTCGGTGCGCAGGTGGGCGCGGACGGTCTCGAAGAGTTC
Organism: Streptomyces sp. NPDC028910; assembly: GCF_055564955.1. Classification (NCBI taxonomy): domain Bacteria; kingdom Bacillati; phylum Actinomycetota; class Actinomycetes; order Kitasatosporales; family Streptomycetaceae; genus Streptomyces; species Streptomyces sp. NPDC028910. The sequence continues at coordinate 20,017 of NZ_JBVHVF010000001.1, forward strand.
GGGCAGCTGTGACGGCTGCTCGCGGTCGGCGTCGTCGACGAGCAGCTGGTACACCTGTCCGCCCTCACCCGCGACGAAGAGTTCCACCCGGCGGCGGGGCGTGTCCGGCTTCTCCCAGTGGTAGTCCATTTCCAGCCGGACGGCGGTCCTGCCGTCCTGTTCGGTGGTGTGGCTGCGGGAGACGAGGTCGTGCATCTTGGACTCTGCCGTGTTCGCGTACCAGGCGAGCTGGCCGATGGAGGCCGCGTGGGCGGTGCTGCCGTGGGTGCTGTCGCGCTTGACGCCGATGCGGTAGCGGTCGTCCGGCGAGACCCAGTTGACGTGCATCGCGTCGTCATCGGCGATCTTCCAGCCGTCGGGCAGCGCGAGCGAGGCGGTGAGGGCCGCGGCCGTGACCGGGTGCCAGCCTTCGGGGAGCGGCGGCGGCCGACACCACGGCGGCCACCTCTGCCATCCGCCGGGTACGGCTGGTACGGGCGGCCGACGGCGTGTCGTCGTCCGCCGCGGGTAAGGCGTCGCTCATCGCTCCCCCTCCGTGTTTCCCCCTCCATTGAAACCGAACGGGCGTCGCCGGCGGGCGGGTTCGGATCGGATCGGATCGGATCGGATCGGATCAGCTTCCCGTCAGCTCCACGAGCTTGGCGACGGTGTTCCAGTTCCGGGTGGTGGCGTCGATGCCCTTGACGACGGCGGGCTTGGCGAGGGCCTCGGCCAGTTTCGATCGGCCCAGGCCGTTGGGGGCGTAGAGGTAGAGGACGCGGTCGCCGAGCCGGTACTCCTCGGGGAGGTACGCCGCCGGGTCGATGCCGGCGAAGCGCTCCGGGCCGGGCTGCTCGGAGAAGAAGGTGGCGTGCAGCTGCCTGCCCTCCAGCTCCGCGGCCGGGAAGGGACAGGCCCCGGCGACGGCGCGCAGGTACGCGCCGTCCAGCACCAGGCACGCCACGCGGAAGCCGAAGTGGGCCTCGATGGCTCCCTCCAACTCGCGGGCGAGCTCCTTCGGGTCCGTCTTCGCGCTGCTGAAGACGGCGTTGCCGCTCTGCAGGTACGTCCGCACGTCGCCGTGGCCGAGCCCCTCCAGCACCGAGCGGAGCTCCGCCATCGGGACCTTCTTGCCTCCGCCGACGTTGATGCCGCGCAGCAGCACCGCGTATGTCGTCGTCCTGGCCTTCTTCGTCATGGGGGCACCCTAGACACGGGCTACGACAGTTCGGCCTCGATGAGGTCGGCGGCCTGTCGCGTGCCGCCCTCGGTGGCCATCTGCGCGCGCAGGGCCTCGGCGCGGGCGGCGACCTCAGGGTCGGCGACCAGTCCGAGGACCGCCTCCCGGAGGGTCGCGGCGTCCGCCTCGGCCATCGGCACCTGCCGGGCCACGCCGAGCGAGACGAGCATGTCGGCGTTGCCGAACTGGTCGACGGCCTGCGGGACGGCGACCATCGGGGTGGCGGTGGCGAGGCCTTCCTGGCTGCCGCCGGCGCCCGCGTGGGTGATGAAGGCGTCGGCCTGGCGCAGGATGTCCAGCTGGGGAACCCAGCGGTGGACCTCGACGTTGGCGGGGATCGTGCCCAGGTCGGCCTCGTCGGTGAACTTGCCGATCTGCAGGACGACATGCCAGTCGGGCAGGTCCGCGAAGGCCTCGATGCAGGCGCGGTAGAAGGCGGGCTGCTTGGTGAAGGCGGAGCCGAGCGAGACCAGCACGACCTTCTTGCCCTCGGCAGCCGCGGGCCTGGTCCAGCTGCCCTGGGTCGCGCTGCGGTCGCCCTGGCAGGCGCCGACGAAGGTGTGGACGGAGTCGTCGACGCGGTCGGCGTGCGGCTGGAGCGCCCTGGGGATCAGGACGAGCCCGCGGCGCGGGCGGCTCTGGAAGCGGTCGACCTGGTCGCCGAGGCCGTTCTCGGTGAGCCATGCCGCGAAGTCGGCGTAGTACGCACGGCCGCGCTCGGACGCCTTCAGCTCGGCGAACATCGGCTCGGCCACCTCCTGCTCGTATCCCTCCCAGGCGACCAGGTTCGGGGAGAGGGAGACGGCGGGGACTCCCCACCGATGGGCGAGCACGGGCGCCGGGTAGGAGGTGATGTCGTGGAGGACGAGGTCCGGCTCGTCGCCCTCGAAGGCGGCGGCGAGCTGCGGGAGCGCTTGGACGGCGTCCTTGAGGAACGGCTCCAGGTGGTCGATGAGCTCGGTGCCCCAGGCCTCCGGGTCGTCGTCGGTGGGGAGGGTGGAGGTGTAGATCACGGGTGTGGCGCCGGTCTCCGCGATCTTCTCGGCGAAGGCGGCGGGGATGGCGTAGCTGACGCGGTGGCCCCGGGCGACGAGTTCCCGGATCACCTCGATGCTCGGGTTCACGTGCCCGTGGGCGGCGATGGAGAACATGGCGATGTGCGCGGGCTTGGCTGAGGTCATGATCCCACCATAACGAGACGAGACGTCTCGTGCAATGTCTTTGCCGGGGAAGGATGCTCGGGCCGCCGCTCTCAGGCGGGAGTGGAGGAGCCGGAGCCGCCCGTCCGGGCGGGTGCCGCCACGCGCTCGACGTCGGCGGCGAGCGAGTCGAACCAGGCGAGCGCGGCGTAAAACCGCTGGGGCGCGCCCCCCAGCGGTACACCCACCTCGCCCCCGCGAACAGCCCCGCCCGCGCCCCCCACCCGCACCCCCGACCCCACCGACTCCGCTACCGCCGGGCCCGCGGGGCCCGCTTCCGCCGGGGTCGCCGACTCCGCTGCCGCTGGGGCCGCGGGGGCCGCTTCCGCCGGGGCGGCCGACTCCGCTCCCACTGGGGCCGCGGGGGCCGCCCCCACCGGGTCCGCCGGATCCCGGCCCGCCGCGTTCGCCCGGTCCGCCCCCGCCCGGCCCGCCGGGTTCGCCGGGGCGGCCCCCACCGGGTCCGCCGGATCCCGGCCCGCCGTGTTCGCCCGGTCCGCCCCCGCCCGGCCCGCCGGGTCCCGGCCCGCCTGGTTCGCCAAGGCCGCTCCCGCCGGGTCGTTTGCCGCCGGGGCCGCTCCCGCCGAGTCCGCCGGGGCCGCTCCCGCCAGATCCGCCGGGGCTCGGTCCGGTGGGGGCGGTGGGGGCGTGGTGGCCTGCTTCGCCGCTTGGCGGATGCGGGCCGAGAGGGCGGCCGCTCGGGCGTGTAGCAGATGTCCGTGGTCCGGTCCGAGGGGCGGGCCTGCGCGGGCGAGCAGCCGGCGCGAGCCCCACAGCACGTGATGGCCCGTCATCATGGCCGCCTGCCAGTCCGGAGCGTCGCCCGCGGGCGCCCGCGGCTCGCTCTGGTGTTGCGCGTACGCGGACTCCGCCAGCGACAGCGCGTGCTGGAGCGGCCGGTCGTCGGGGGTGCCGCCCGGCCCGCCCGCCACCACGGCGGCCGTGGTGCTCTCGACCGTCTCGGCTTCCCTGGTCAGCAGCAGGGCGACCGCCCGGTGCAGCTCCTGCTGCGCCCCCCGGGGCCAGGCGAGCAGCCCGAACACAACGCCGATCAGGCTGCCGACGACCACGTCCACGATCCGGATCTCGGCCAGCCGCCACGTCACGGGGGCCAACTGCGCGAAGACGAAGGCCACGACGAGGGTGAACATGCCCTGGGCCCAGCCCACTCCCCGTACCGCGCCCACCCGGAACGCGACGAGCATGACGACCGGCAGGGCGACGGCGTAGACGGTGGTGCGCCCGCCGACCACGGCCAGTACGGCGCCGGTCGCGAGGGCGCCCACCAGCGTGCCGGTGAGTGCCTGGCGTACGGTCGCCCGGGTCTGGGAGGCCGTGGTCCGGGTCAGGCTGAGGACGGCCAGCATCGCCCAGAAGCCGTGGGGCAGCGACTCCACGCCCGCGACCGTACGGGCAGCCGCGAGCGCGAGGCTGATCCGGACGGCGTTCTGGAAGTACACGGACCGGGGCCCGGCGTGTGCTGCCAGCCGGTGCCACCACAGCCGGGGCGCGCGCTGACCGGCGTACCAGAAACGGCCGGCATCGACCCCGGCCGGCACGCGCGCGCGCCGGCCCCGTACCGCCAGCTCGGCCGCCGTCGTGAAGGCCACGGCGGCGTCCGCCACCTCCAGCAGCACCGCCTGACGGCGGCCCCGTGCCGCGGTCGAGGGCCGTTCCCGCGCGGTCGCGGCCACGGCTTCCTCCCGTACGCGCCGCAGGACGCCGGCCGCGTCGCTCCCGCCGGCCGCGCCGGCCACCTCGGCCGTGCCGTCCAGCAGGGTCGCGGTCTCGGTGGCGGCCCGGCCGACCGCGACCAGCACCTCGGTCCCCTGCTCCGGCGGCGGACGGCCCGGGGCCGGCGCGGGAAGGCTCGCCATGCGGCCGAGGAGGGTACGGGCGGCCAGTCCCGCGTGGGCGAGCGCGCGGTCCCGCAGGCCCGGTCCGGCGGGGCGTTCGGCCTCGTCGACCCGGAGGGGCCGCAGCGACTCACCGGCCGCGCGGGCCGCCGCCGTCGAAGCGGCGGAAAGGGTGTACGGTGCGCGGTCCAGCTCGGCGGCGCAGCGGGCGGCGGTGGCGGCGGCCCGCGCCGCCAGCCGCCGGTAGGAAGGGCCTTGCGGCTCGCGCAGCACGAGGGTCTCCGCGAGGACCAGCAGGACGAGGCCGAAGGTCACTCCCGCGAGCCGTTCGCCGAGGGTGTCCGGCGCGTACGGCGGGAAGCACGGCAGGATGTAGAGCAGTTGCAGCCCGGGAGCGGCGCCCGCCGCCCGCGGCCCGGCCGCCGCCGCGAAGGCCAGGACGAAGCCGATCAGCAGCATGCCGGCCACGGCGCTCCAGGTCCGCACCGCCAGGTAGGTGCCGGCCGTCACCAGCACCCAGGCCGCGGGCGCCGTCCTGACCATGACGGCCGCCCGCCGGCGGCCGGTGCCGGGGATGTGGGAGAGGGCCGCCATCGCCACCACCCCGAACAGGGCGTACGTCGCCGCCACCGGCCGGTCCAGCCCGTACAGGCACACGAAGAACCCGGCACACGCGGCGAGGGTGGTGCGGAGCGCACGCCGCGCCGCGGTCCCGGGGCCGTGGCCGGCGCCTCCGTCGCGTTCGGCGCCCATGACTCCAGCATCGGGCCGCCCGCGCCGAGCCACCACACACTGACTGACATGTCAGTCAGGCGCCCGCACTGGCGGTGATAGAACGAACTCCAGTACAGCGATGCACGGCACGGCGGATGCACGGCGATCACGACCCAACCGGCGAAGGACGAGACCAACGGCATGGACGAAGCTCAGGCCAGGGACGTACTGATGGCGGCGGGCCTCACGGGCCGGCGCGGACGGGGCGAGACCCGGGCGCCCGCCCTCCTCGCGCTCGGCGAGAACGCCGTCTTCGCCGTCGGCGACCTGGTGGTGAAGGTCGGCCGGGAGGCGGCGCTGCTGGCGCGGGCCGAGCGGGAACTCGCGGTGGCCGACTGGTTCGCCGCGGCCGGTGTCCCGGCGGTCCGCGCGGCCGAGCCGAAGCCGCGGCTGGTGGCCGGGCACCCGCTGACCCTCTGGCACCGGCTCCCGGACGCGGTCCGGCCCGCGGGCCCCGAGGACCTGGCGGTACTGCTGCGCGCCGTCCACGCCCTGCCCGAGCCGCCGTTCGCCCTCCCGGCGCGGGACCTGCTGGACGGCGTCGAGCGCTGGCTGCGGCTGGCGGGGGACGCGATCGACCCGGCCGACGCGGCGTTCCTGCGGGCCCGCCGTGATGCCTACGCCGGTGAGCTGGCGGCCCTGACCCCGCACCTCCCCCCGGGCACGGTCCACGGCGACGCCCTGCCGCGCAACGTCCACGTGGGCCCGGACGGTCCGGCCCTGGTCGACCTGGAGACCGTGTCGGCCGATCTGCGCGAGCACGACCTGGTGGTGATGGCCCTCTCCCGCGACCGGTACGGCATGCCCGCCGAGCACTACGAGGCGTTCGTGTCGGCGTACGGGTGGGACGTCCGCGACTGGGAAGGCTGCGCGGTCCTGCGCGGGGCCCGGGAGACGGCCAGCTGCGCCTGGGTCTCCCAGCACGCGCCCAGCAACCCGAAGGCACGGGCCGAGTTCCGCCGCCGCGTGACCTCCCTCAGAGACGGCGACCTGGAAATGCGGTGGCGTACGTTCTAGTGACGTACGTTCTAGGCGTATTGCCCCGGATAAGCCCGGACGGAACCGGACAGACCCGGACACCAAGTGCTCATGGATTTCCGGTCGCGCTCCGCCAGACCCGGCTCGGCCCGCGGCAGTTCGGCGTCACCCGCCCCACCCGGCCGCCCGGCCGCCCGAGCGTCGCCGCTCAGGCCGGGACCAGCCCCCGCAGGGGCCAGGCCGTGTCGATCACCGCGTCCGGGGTGCCCTGGCGGCGCAGGTACGACTGGAAGTCCCGGGCCCAGCGCGCGTGCCAGTCGCCCTGCCTGGCGTGCAGGTCGGCCGGGGCCAGAGCGGCCACCTCCGGATGCCGCTCGGCTATCGCGCGGGCCACCTGGACCGCGGCCAGCGCGTCCGCCCCCGCGTCGTGCGCGTCGTCGAGGGTGACCCCGTACACCCCGCAGACCGCCTCCAGGGTCCGCTTGCCCCGCCGGTAGCGGTCCACGGCCCGGTCGATGGTCAGCGGGTCCACCACCGGCCCGGTCTGCGCCCCGCCCAGCCGCTCGGCCAGCGACGGCAGCCCGTGCCGGGCCAGTTCGGCCGCCAGCAGGGTCAGGTCGAAGGCGGCGTTGTACGCGACGACCACCGCGCCGGCGCACCAGTGCGCGACCAGAGCCCGCGCGACCTCGTCCGCGACCTCCCGCGCCGGGCGGCCCTCGGCTACCGCCCGCTCCGTGCTGATCCCGTGGATCGCCGAGGCCCCTTCCGGGATCGGTATGCCGGGATCCGCGAGCCAGCCGCGCCGCTCGCGCACCGCTCCCTCGCGCACCTCGACCACGGCCGCCGTCACGATCCGCGATTCCCCCGGCTCCGTGCCGGTCGTCTCCAGGTCGAATCCGATCAGCACACCGCCGTGCCAGTCCCCCATGCCCCGCCCCTCCCCCGCACACCTTCGGTCAACGGCTTTCAGCCTGCCACGGGGCACTGACAAGCCGGCCGACGCCCCCCCTCGAACCCCCAACCCCTCGAACCCCTCGAAGATGCTCAGGACACCGGGCGGGAGTCCTCCCACATCGACTCGAATTCCTCCCGGTACGTCGTGAACAGCCCGTGGTCCGCGTCCTTCGGCACTCCGCGTCCACCGCCCCTCAGGACGAGGACGGGGGACTCCATCCCGCGCGCCCGCCGCAGGTACGACTGGACCACCGCGATGCCCGAGGACTGCCCCTCCACCAGATAGGCGGTGAACCGCGGGGTCTCGTCGAAGACGTGGATCTCGAAGCGCGAGGGGTCCCGCAGACCCGCCCGGATCCGGCGGACGTGCAGGATGTTCATCTCCACCGAGCGGCTCAGCTCGCCCTTGCGCAGCCCCAGCTCCCGCTCGCGCCGTTTGACGGCGCTGCTCGCCGGGTTCAGGAACAGCAGCCGCACCCGGCAGCCGGCCTCCGTGAGCCGGACGAGTCTTCGGCCCGAGAAGTTCTGGACCAGCAGGTTGAGCCCTATGCCGATGGCGTCGAGCCGCCGCGCGCCCCCGAAGAGGTCCTCGGCCGGGAGCTGGCGCTGCAGGCGCACCCGGTCCGGGTGGACCGAGATGACGTCCGCGTACCGGTCGCCCACCAGGTCCTCGACGGCGTCGATCGGCAGCCGGTCCGCCGAGGGGCTGCCGGAGCCCCCGCCCAGTACCTCCAGCAGCCGCGCCGAGGCCCGTTCCGCCTGCTCCAGCACGGCCCGTGACAGCGCCCGGTTGCGGGAGACCACGTTGCGGGTGACCTCCAACTCGTCCAGGGCCTGCTCGATCTCGCGCCGGTCGTCGAAGTACGGCTCGAAGCAGGGCCAGTGCTGGACCATCAGCTCCCGCAGCTGGGGCAGGGTCAGGAAGCTCAGCACGTTGTCGTCGGCCGAGTCCAGGAGGTAGCCCTTGCGCCGGCTGACCTCGCGTACGGCCACGGCCCGCTGCACCCACTCCTGGCCGGCGGGCCCGGCGGCGGCGACCACCCAGTCGTCCCCGCCGTGCACCGGCTCGTAGATCGGCCGCAGCACCGCCCCGACCACCGAGCGCAGCCGCTGTTCGATCAGGTTGAGCCAGATGTATGCCCGGCCGGCCCGCTGCGCCCGGGTACGGACCTCGCTCCAGGCCTCCGCGCTCCAGTCCAGCTCTGCGCCGGCCCGTACGCTCCCGGCCGCCGCCGGTCCGCCCGCCAAGGAGACCGCACCGGCCGCGACCCCCGCCGGTGCCCCGCCGGGGACACCCCCTGGGGCGTCCGCCGGGCCACCCTCGTGACTGCTGTCACCAGGGGGCAGCTCCAGACCTCCCGAGCTCACCCGTGCACCGCCTTCTGCGTCTGGACGCCCGTCTCCAGTGATCACGGAAGGGTACTCCGCGCGCGCGGCCCGGTGCAGCCCGATGGTCCGTACACCGGCTGTCCGTTGACCCATTATCGGATGCGCGGACAGTCCGTTGACCCGCATATCGGCTCTGCGGGTCACCCGGTAGGACCCCTGCCAAGTCCGCGCGTAGGGCCCCTCTTTCGGGGAAGATCTGGCAGTGACGTGGTCCACGCCCGATCAGCCGGGACATCCTCCGACATCGAGGGAAGAGTCGTTATTCATGCAGGTCTGGCCGGGACAGGCGTATCCGCTCGGCGCCACTTACGACGGCGCCGGCACCAACTTCGCGGTCTACTCCGAGGCCGCCCGGAGGATCGAGCTGTGCCTCCTCCACGACGACGGGTCGGAGACCGCCGTGGAACTGCGCGAGACGGACGCCTTCGTCCGCCACGCGTACCTGCCCGGCGTCATGCCGGGCCAGCGCTACGGTTTCCGCGTCCACGGCCCCTACGAGCCCGAGCACGGGCTGCGCTGCAACGCGGCGAAGCTGCTGCTGGACCCGTACGCGCGGGCGATCAGCGGAAGCGTGTCCTGGGGCGAACAGGTGTACGGCTACCACTTCGGCCGGCCCGACTCGCGCAACGACCTGGACTCCGCCCCGCACACCATGAGCTCGGTCGTGGTGAACCCCTACTTCGACTGGGCCAACGACCGGCCGCCGCGCCACGAGTACCACCACACGGTGCTGTACGAGGCGCACGTCAAGGGTCTGACCATGAACCACCCGGAGCTTCCCGAGGAGCTGCGCGGCACGTACGGGGCGCTCGCGCACCCGGCGGTCATCGGCCACCTCGCCAAGCTCGGGGTGACGGCGCTGGAACTGATGCCGGTGCACCAGTTCGTCCACGACCACCGGCTGGTCAACGACGGGCTGAGCAACTACTGGGGCTACAACACCATCGGCTTCTTCGCCCCGCACAACGGCTACGCCTCGGGCGACCGCGGCCAGCAGGTGCTGGAGTTCAAGTCGGCGGTCCGGGCGCTGCACGAGGCCGGGATCGAGGTGATCCTGGACGTGGTCTACAACCACACGGCCGAGGGGAACCACCTGGGCCCGACGCTGTCCTTCCGCGGGCTGGACAACGCCTCGTACTACCGGCTGGCGGACGATCCGCGCCACTACATGGACACCACCGGCACCGGGAACTCCCTCCTGATGCGCTCCCCGCACGTGCTCCAGCTGATCATGGACTCGCTGCGCTACTGGGTCACCGAGATGCACGTGGACGGTTTCCGCTTCGACCTGGCGGCGACGCTGGCCCGCCAGTTCCACGAGGTGGACCGGCTGTCCTCGTTCTTCGACCTGGTCCAGCAGGATCCGGTGGTCAGCCAGGTGAAGCTGATCGCCGAGCCTTGGGACCTGGGCGAGGGCGGCTACCAGGTGGGCAACTTCCCGCCGCTGTGGACCGAGTGGAACGGCAAGTACCGGGACACCGTACGGGACCTCTGGCGCGGGCAGCCGCGCACGCTCGCGGAGTTCGCCGGGCGGCTGACGGGCTCCTCGGACCTCTACCAGGACGACGGGCGGCGCCCGCTGGCGTCCATCAACTTCACCACCTGCCACGACGGTTTCACCCTGCACGACCTGGTCTCGTACAACGAGAAGCACAACGAGGCCAACCGGGAGGGCAATCGGGACGGCGAGACCCACAACCGGTCCTGGAACTGCGGGGTGGAGGGGCCGACCGAGGACCCGGACGTCCTGGAGCTGCGCGAGCGCCAGATGCGCAACTTCACGGCCACCCTGATGCTGTCGCAGGGGGTGCCGATGCTCAGCCACGGCGACGAGTTCGGCCGCACCCAGGGCGGCAACAACAACGCGTACTGCCAGGACAACGAGTTGTCGTGGGTGCGCTGGCCGGAGCCCGGCAAACCGTCGCCGGCCCTGCTGGAGTTCACCCGGCGGATGGTGTGGCTGCGCCGCGACCACCCGGTCTTCCGGCGGCGCCGGTTCTTCCACGGCCGTCCGGTGGAGGGCACGCACGACGAGCTCTCCGACATCGCCTGGTTCACCCCGCAGGGCGAGGAGATGCGGGCGCGCGACTGGCAGGCGCAGCACGCGCGGGCGCTGACCGTCTTCCTCAACGGGGAGGCGATCTCCGAGCCGGGCATCCGCGGGGAGCGGATCACCGACGACTCGTTCCTGCTGATGTTCAACGCGGCCGCGGATCCGCAGGACTTCACCATTCCGGCGGGGCACGGCGCGCAGTGGCGGCTGGTGGTGGACACGGCGCGGCCGGAGGTGCTGCCACCCGGCACCGGGCCGCAGTACGCGGCCGGTGACCGGGTGCCCCTGACGGGACGATGTCTGGTGGTGCTTCAGCGCCCGGCGTAGGAGGCCGCTTCAGCGCCCGGCGTAGGCGGCGCCGCCCTCTCCGGCCATCGGGGAGGCGGTCCGCCGGGCCGGCATGGATGTCTCGGCGCCGGGCGTACGGGCGGCGGGCACCCGGGTGACGAGGGCGAGGGTCAGGCAGAGCGCGGCCGCCCCCACGGCCACGGCGAAGGCCCCGGTGGGGCCGTACCACTCGGCGAGGCGCCCGCAGACGACGAGCGCCGTGGCCTGGCCGGCCACGAGGCAGCTGGCGGCGAAGGCCATCGACGTGGACAGCCGGGCCGGTTCCACGGCCCGTTCGGTGAGCGCGAAGGCGGTGATCAGGTGCGGCGCGTAGGCGGCCCCGAGGACGGTGACGACGGCGTACAGCGGCCACAGGCCGTCGGTGAACAGCAGGGGCGCCGAGAGCACCAGGGCCGCGCCGGTCGCCACCCGCCAGCGCAGCCGCAGTCCGAAGCGGGCGGGTAGCGCGCCGAGCGAGAGGCCGACGGCCGCGCTGACGACGCCCATCGCGGAGTAGACGACGGCGGCCTGGTCGGGGACGCCCAGCCGGAGGGTGAGCGCGGTGATGCCGGCCTGGCAGGCGCCGAACATGGCGCCCTGGAGGGCGAGGGAGCCGCGCAGGGAGTAGACCATGCCGGGCGGCCGGACCCGGCTGCCCGGCTTCCGGTCCCGGACGGGGGACCCGGCCGTGACGGCGGCGGTCGGGTGCAGCGCGTAGGCGGTACCGAAGACGGCGACGAGCCCGGCCGCGCCGGCGAGCGCGAAGGCCGGGTGCGCGAGGAGCGCGGCGAGCCCGACGAGGGCGGGTCCGAAGACGAAGGAGACCTCGTCCAGGGTGCCTTCGAGGGCGTGGACGGCGCCCACGACGCTCTCCTCGGACCGGGCGCGGCGGGCCAGGGCCACGGAGCGGGTCCGGGCGAGCGGCCCGATCAGCGGCACGGAGGCGCCGGTGAGGGCGCCGATCGCGGCGAGCGGGAGCGTGGCGAGGTGGGTGAGCGCCCCCGCGACCAGAGCGGCGGTGGCGACGGCGTTGACGGCGGCGGCGGCCAGTACGACGGGCCGCTGCCCGTGCCGGTCGGCGAGCCAGCCGAGGACGGGTCCGAAGAGGACCTGGCCGAGGGAGAGCGCGCCTCCCACCGTGCCGGCGGTGGCGAGGGAGCCGCTGGTCTGGGCCACCAGCAGGAAGCTGCCGAACTGGGACATCGCGACGGGCAGTCGGGCGAGGAAGGAGACGAGGGGGAGAAGGGGCCCGGTCAGGGCGATGACTCTTCGATAGGTGTTGACGGTTCCAGCCACTTGATCGACATTAACCCGGTGCAGTCACTCGGATGCATTGGGTCATGGCACGGAATCCGGCAGGCTGGGTACGTACGTTCTCATGAGCCAGCCGCACTCGACCACCGAATCGGAATCTGATGTTCCGACACCTGTCACTCCGGCGTCGACCTACCGCCTCCAGCTGCGTCCGGAGTTCCCCTTCGCGGCGGCCGAGGCGGCCGTACCGCACATCGCCTCGCTCGGCGTGTCGCACCTGCACCTCTCCCCCGTACTGGAGGCGGTGCCCGGCTCGGCGCACGGGTACGACGTGACCGACCACTCCCGCGTACGGGCCGAGCTCGGCGGCGAACCGGGCCTGCGGGCGCTGGCCGCGACCGCCCGGGCGCACGGGCTCGGCCTGGTCCTCGACATCGTGCCCAACCACATGGCGGTCCCGACGCCGCTGCGGCTGAACCGGCCCCTGTGGGAGGTGCTGCGGGACGGGCCCGACTCGCCGTACGCCCGCTGGTTCGACATCGACTGGGAGGCGGGCGGCGGTCAGGTGCTGCTGCCGGTGCTCGCCGGGCCGGTGGACTCCTGCGACCTGCGGGCCGACGGCGAGGTGCTGCGCTACGGGGAGCAGGAGTTCCCGCTGCGGGAGGGGACCGCGGGGCTGGCGCTGCCCGAGCTGCTCGCCGCGCAGTGGTACCGGCCGGCCTGGTGGCGGGAGGCCCGGACGGCGCTCAACTACCGGCGCTTCTTCACGATTTCGGACCTGATCGGGGTCCGGGTGGAAGACCCGGAGGTGTTCACGGCCACCCATGCGAAGGTGCTGGAGCTGGTCCGGGACGGGGTCGCGGAAGGGCTGCGGATCGACCACGTGGACGGGCTGGCGGACCCGGAGGAGTACCTGCGGCGGCTGCGGGCGGCGGCGGGGGACGGCTGCTGGGTGGTGGTCGAGAAGATCCTCGCCCGCGAGGAGCGGCTGCCGCCCGCGTGGCCGGTGGCGGGGACCACCGGGTACGACGCGCTGCACCGGGTGGACGGGCTGTTCACCGACCCGGCGGGGGCCGCGGAGCTGGCGGCCCGGTACGGGGAGTCCACCGGGCTGCCGCGGTGGCCGGAGGCGGCCCGGGCGTGCGCGCGGGAGGTGCTGACGGGCGATCTGGCCGCCGAACTGACGGCGCTGGAGCGACAGGCAGGCGCCGAACTCGGCCCGGCGGTAGGTGAGTTGCTGATCGCGTTCCCCGTCTACCGGACCTATCCCGGAGATCCCGGGCTGCCGCCGCGCGCCCTGGAGCAGGCGTCCGCGGTGGCCGGTCCGCACGCGGTCGCCGGCGTACGGGAGCTGCTGCTGCGGGATCCGGCCTTCGCCGCGCGCTTCGCCCAGACCTCGGCGGCCCTGCGCGCCAAGTCCCTGGAGGACCGGGCCTTCTACCGGTACGCGGCTCTGCTGTCCGCCACCGAGGTCGGCGGGGAACCGGGGCGGCCGGCGGTGTCGGCCGCGGAGTTCCACGCGTACTGCGCCGCCCTGGACCGGGAGTGGCCGGGCGCCGGGACGGTGCTGTCCACCCACGACACCAAGCGCAGCGCGGACGTCCGGGCCCGGATCGCGGCGCTCTCGCAGGCGCCGGACCTGATGGACGGCCCCGCCGGCCCCGACCCGCACCCCGACCGCGACCCCGATCCCGACGCCGACCCCGACCCCCACCTGGCCTGGATGGCCCGGCAGACCGCGCTGGGGCTCGGCCCGGTCCCCGAGGCCGTGCCCCGCCTGGCCGACGCGCTGCTCAAGGCGGTCCGCGAGGCCGCCCTGCGCACCAGCTGGACCGACCGGGACGAGGGCTACGAGGCGAGCGTCGCCGGTTACGTCCGGGCCCCCCTCGACCTCCCGGCGGACCTGGCGGAGGCGGCCCGCGCCAACCTCCTCGGCATGGCACTGCTGCACCTGGCGATGCCGGGGGTCCCGGAGATCTACCAGGGCGCGGAGACCGAGTACCGGGCCCTGGTCGACCCCGACAACCGGCGCCCGGCCCGCTTCCCCCGCCGGGAGCTGGAACGGCTGGACGCGGGGGCCGCCCCGCAGGATCCGGCCGAGGAGAAGCTGGCCCTCACGGCCACGCTGCTGCGGCTGCGCCGGGACCGGCCGGAGCTCTTCCGCGGCTACTCCCCCGTCCTGGCCCGGGGACCGGCGGCCGACCACCTGGTGGCCTTCACCCGGGCCCCCGGCCTGCTGGTCGCGGCCACCCGGCTGTCGCACCGGCTGGCCGCGTCGGGCGGCTGGCGCGGCACCCGCCTGCACCTGCCCCCGGGGACCTGGACCCCCGCCCTGCCACCCCACCCCCCGCGTCCGCCGCACAGCGGAGCGCCGGAGGTGGCGACCCTGCTGGACGGCCACCCGGTAGGCCTCTGGCTCCGCCGCTGACCCTCTGGCTCCGCCGGTGGGCCTAGGCGGCGCCCCGTTCCGGCTGCTCTTCCAGCGCCTCGGTGGAGGCCGACGGCCAGGGCGTGCACGGTGGCGAGGTGCGGTTTCGCCGCCGGCCACACCGGCCGCGGCGCGGGTGGCCCGCTCGGCCTGGCGGGCACTGCGGACGGCGAGCTGCGCGTGCGGGAGGAAGGCGCGGCCCATGGGGGTGAGCCGGACCCCGCGCGGCAAGCGCTCCAGCAGGGCGCCGCCCACGGACCGCTCCAGGTCCGGGGCCGGAGCCCCGGGCAGCGACGGTGCGGGTACGGGCGGAGCGCGGCGGGCATGGCATCCCATGTGACTCTCCTCCGTGACATGTGCTACCCCACTCCGCAGGAACTCGGGCTGGCCGCCCGCGCGCTGGCGGACGAACACCCCGGCGAGGTCCGGCTCCGCCAGGTCGGCACCTCCCGGGCCGGGCAGCCGCTGTGGGTCCTGTCCGTCGCCCCCGCCGCCGGCACCCCGCGGGGCGCCGACCGCAACGTCCTCGTCGTCGCCGGAGCGCACGCCAACGAGCCCGTCGGCGGCGCCACCGCCCTCTCGCTCGTCCGGCGCCTGCTCCTCGACCCGGCGCCGCGGGCGGGCTGCGGCTGGCACTTCCTGCTCTGCGCCGACCCGGACGGCGCGGACCTGCACCGCACGCCCCACCCGTACTCGCTCCTGGACTACCACCGCGGCTTCTACCGGCCGCCCGGCCCCGAACAGCCCGAGTGGGCACCCTCTTTACTGCCCCCGGACCGGCTGCCGCCCGAGACCCTGGCCCTGACCGCGCTCATCGACGAACTGCGGCCCGTCCTCCAGGTCTCGCTGCACGCCACCGACCTGGGCGGCTCCTGGGTCCAGCTCACCAGGGACATCCCGGGCCTCGCCGAGCCGTTCGCCAAATCGGCCGCCGAGCTGCGCATCCCGGTGGAGAACGGGGCCTCGGACGCCGCCGGCTGGCCCTCCCCCGGGCCCGGGATCTTCGTGATCCCGCAGCCGGGCAGCGAAGCCGCCGGCGCCTTCCACCCGGAGGACACCCGGCTCAGCACCTGGTACCACGCCCACCGCTACGCCGGTACCACCGCGATCGTCGAAGTCCCCATGTGGGCCTCGGACCTGGTGGACGACCCGGCCCCGCACCCCGACCCGCGCGGCGCCCTGCGGATGCTCGCCGAGCGGCTCGTGGTGGACGCCGCGCTCGTCGCCGCGGTGCGGGACCGCATCCGGCCGGGTCCGCCGCCGTACGGGGACCCGGCCGCGGCGCCCCTGCTGCGCGCGGTGGACTGGACGCTCGCGCTGATTCCCCGGATCACCGCCGAGTGGACCGGCGACGGGGCTCCCACGGAGGCCACGGCGGCGTACATCGCCAGCATCGACGCCTTCGGGCGGCGGCTGTCACTGCGGGCCGCCGCGATGCTGCTACGGGTGCTGGGCGCTCAGGGGCATCCGGCGGCGCCCGGGCTGGACCGGCTGGTCACCGGGTGGTGCGAGGAGTTCGCCGCCCGCTTCGGGGCCCGCTGGGTCCCGGTGGCCACCCAGGTGGAACACCAGTCCCGGACCGTCCTGGCCACCTACGAACGCCTCGTGGCGGCCGACCACCCGGCCGGCAAGCCCTAGGTCGTGTCGTCAAAGTCCCTCCCCCAGCTACCGCTGGGAGGTGCCCCCGGGGCTGGCGGGGCCTGCCCCGCCCTCCGGGCGGCCGACGCTACTTTGACGACATTCCCTAAGCTTGGCGTTTAACCTCAGTCGCTCGCACGCCGCACTCGTCAGGGTGAATCGTAGGTGTCTGCGGGCAACGCCCGGTCTCGCCCTGACCAAGAATGTTGTGGATTCCATTCCACCAACAGCAGTTTGCTGCTGTGCTGTCAGGAGACGACCATGAGCGAAGGCCGGATCGACGCGGTTCCCGAAGCGGACTTCGTCGAGCAAAACGTTCCCGCCTACCCCGACGACCTCGACGAGGACACCGAGACGGAGTTGCCCGTAGACGCGGTGGACAAGGACGAGGACGCCGAGATTGAACCGGTAGAGGACAGCGGCGCGGTTCCCGAAGCGGACTTCGTCGAGCAAAACCTTCCCGCCTACCCCGACGAGGACACCGAGACGGAGTAGCCCGTAGACGCGGTGGACAAGGACGAGGACGCCGAGATTGAACCGGTAGAGGATCAAGCTGACCTTGTCGTTTAACGTATGGCGTCCAACGAGCTCGAACTTGATCAGTGTTTTCGCAGTTCGGCGGGACGTTTGCCGGGCCTAAGGGTTGTCCCGCAACCGAGCAGATGAGCAGAGGCGTACGAAGCCAACTGGTCGAGACGGAGGGGCACACCGCCAAGGGGCGGCCCCAGCCGGCGGCCCGCGAAGAGCCGCTCCAGGGGCGCCCCGCGCTCGGCATACGGCCGCAGGGTGAGGGACGCCGTGGCGCAGGAGGCCGAAAGCGACCAAGTGAGCCGGCCACCTTTTCGCCCGCCGTACCGATTCCGCGGGCTCGTCCCGCGCGCTCCGAACGCGGGTAGTAGTGGGCCACCGCCTACGGCCCGCGGAGGGCCGGGTGGGCTGCTTCGTCAAGTCCCGCGTTTCCGTGCCGTGACCGCAGGCCCGTGGGTGGGGCGCAATGGAGTGATCGGTTGACGCCGAAAGACGGCGGACGGGCAAACGCCCCACCGAATTCCACGACCTCTCCTGAGGAGCCTTTCCCCATGACCGCCACCCGGACCCGACGTGTCGTCCCCCTCCCCGAACAGAGGGTGCCAGGCATGTCGAACGCAAGATCAAAAATATCCAGGGCGTCAAGCCCAGCCGACAGAACCCTCCTCCGCCTCTATCAAGCGATTTACATTACAGCAGCCGGAGTGCTGGTTCTTGTTGCAGTTGCTGCCGCATTGATGGCGATTGCCCATCTGCAGCCCTGGATCTTCGGGCCCCTCGCGGCAGTGGCGGGCTTGACTCTTTTTCTCGCATACCATAGACGACATCGAGAATTCCGCTCGCGGCAACACATACCAGGCCCAAAGCCCGCCTTCTTCATGGGAAACCTGGCAGATCTTTTGACGTTCGGGCAGGGGCACCGGGATCTAGCCTTGCGCACATTGCACGAAGAATACGGGCCGGTCGTTCGCATTCACCTAGGGTGGGGTTCCCGCCCTTACGTTTCAGTTAATATGGCATCCAAGAACCTCCACCACAGATCGTTCGACTCCAATCGGCAAGCGGATAGAACCGTTCTCCCCATCAGCATGATGGGGATGCCTGGCGGGGAAGAACTACAAAGCCACCGACGCTCGATCGGCGGCCTTCTCAACAGGAAGGCGCTAGGCCATTTCAAGCACGAGGCAGACGCATTCGCCGTTCAGTTCACCGAGAGGAACGCAGCACACGGGGCAGGGGATCCCGAAGGCCCGACGGCCCTCCTCCGTGAAGTGCAAAGCTGGAGCGCCAACTCTCTGGGGAGCCTACTTTTGGGGACACCCTGGCACCTTCCCGATCTCCCCGGGTACCTGGATTGCCTCGGGCGAATCGAAGAAGAGATCGGCTACCGCACTTTCCATCCGCCCTTCCGCCGCTTCATCTTCCTGCACCGCACCCTCCAGACTCGATCCGCGTACAGATATCTGGCTTCAACCCTGAGTTCGATGTTGGACAATCGAGGGTGCCCTTTCGCCACTAAAGGCACTGGAGAAAATCGCGCGACTGTCGCCGAACGAATAAGGAACGAGGGTGGTTGGAGGCGGCGGCGGCGAATCGAAGAATTGATGTCGCTCGTACTTGGCGGCACCGACGCCATGACGTACGCCATCACTCAATGCCTCATCGAACTCTCGCGCAATCCGGAAATTCAGCGTAAGGTGCGGGCCTCCTGGGCTGCAGGGGATGGGGAACCCAGTGACAACAAGGAGGCGTCAGAGATGGTGCGGTCGGTGTTCTACGAGACGCTGAGACTTCACCCACCGGTTCCGTTCAGCTCCAAGCGGTCAGATCGAATAGACGTCGAAGCGAGCGGGATCCTCGTACCAGCCGGAACGAATATCCTTTGGGCAAAACCGGCGATTGGCGTCAACCCTGAGATATTCGAGGACCCGATCCTATTCGATCCGAGCAGGTTCGAGGAGGGGGCCACCTTGGCAGACTTCTTGCCGTTCGGTGCCGGTCCCCGCCATTGCATCGGCAGTCAGGCTGCAGAACAACTCTGCATTGCACTCTTGTCCCACATTCTCAGAGCATTTTCCGTGGAACCGGTCAATGACGCAGACATGACCCTCACTGCGAAAGTTGCCGTTGCTCCTTCATGTATTCCCGTGAGACTCCAGCCGCTAAGCTTGCCGTTTAACCCCGGCGCGAGATGAGTCGGGCGAGCGCCTCTGTGGGCCAGCAGAGCCATCCAAGAAGTGGGCTCATGACCACGAACCAGTGGACGCTGACTCGGCCCCGCGGCCGAGTGTGCTGATCCTAGATGCCGCTTGTCAGCCTGTTCTGCGGGGTTTGGTACCGACGCTGTGGTGGGCGGGCCGGGCATACGCCTCGCCGGTGGCGAGGACGCGTCCGACGTCGTAGCGGGTAGCGGGCCGCCGATTCTCAGGCCGCCCTCCGGGTCAGCCGTGGGTGGAGCCGGTCCCAGTCCTGCGCCGTCGCCGCCTCGTACCGGTCGGTATTGGTAACGGTCACCGCGGTGACCTCGCCCCAGGTGGCCGGGTCACCGAAGACGAACTCACCGCCGTGTTCGGGCGGCCGTCCACCCTGCGGCGGGCAGATCCACGGCCCTGGAACGGGCTTGCGCATCACCCGGTCCGAGCGGAGCCTGCCCAGAACCTCCACGGGCAGGTCGGCCAGGAGGTGGGCGATGCGGGGCGCGTCGTAGCCCGCGTCCAGCACGACCAAGACTTCCGCGTCCCCGTCCCGCCACTGGCCGGCGTCCACGAGACGTTGGACGACCTCGCGGACTTGGTCGGCGGTGACCGCAGCCAAGTCGGCGCCGGGCTCCAGCCGGATCGCGTCCAGCAGCGCGGTCCACGAAGTCCGGCCGGTCTCCAGCGCGGCGACGATCGAGTACGGCCAGCCGGGCACCATCTGGTGCTTGCCCAGGCCCCGGCCGAAGGTATGGCAAAACGAGCGGTCTGAGGAGGTGTCGGCGTCCGGCCGCAACCACGGCGAGACGTCCACCGCCAGCACCAGCCGGCCGTCGCCGGTTCGGGGAAGCGGGACACTGGTCAGTGCCCGCCGAAGCCGAGTGACGTCGATACGACCGTGGTTGATCCCGGAGTACAAGGCCCCGTGCTCGCGCCGGTACTCGGGAGCGAGCGCCAGGTCCACGAGGGTGCGGACCGGACCGTCGGTGCACAGCAGCGCGTCGCGCAGCTCGAACAGGGCGTCGCTCCGCGCGGTCAGGCACGCGTACAGGGAGTGGACTCCACGGGCAGGGCGTACCGGCGCTTCGGGAAGCCGGCGGCCCCGAGCCGGTCGTAGAAGCGGATCGCGCCCTCGTTCCAGTCGGGCGTCTGCCACTGGACCTGGTCGACGCCGAGCTCCCGGGCCAGCTCCGTCACGCCGTCCATCAGGGCCGCGCCGAGACCGTGGCCCCGCGCCTCCTGCGCCAGGTAGAGGCAGTCCATGTGGAGGTAGTGGCGTGCGTCCCAGAAGGAGAACTCGGCCGAGCAGGCGGCGTATCCGGCGACCTCGCCGTCCGGGGTCCCGGCGAGCAGCACCCACATCCGGGCGTCCTCGGCGAACAGCTGCCGCCCGAGCCGCTCGGCGAGACCCGGCGGCCGGGGCGCCGACTTCTCGTACGCGATGTGCTCCCGCATGAGTTCGACCAGGCGGGGCAGGTCCCCGACGCGTGCGCGGCGTACGACAGGCATGTGTTCCATGCCCGCCACCCTGCACCACGGGCCGGCGCGCCGGTGAACCGGGTCAGCTCGACGACAGCCGGAAGGTCATCTTCCCGAAGCCGACCTGGTCGCCGTCCCGGACCACCGCGGAACCCGTCACACGGTGCCCGTTGACCGTGGTCCCGTTGGTGGAGCCGAGGTCCTTGAGCACCCACACCCCGTCACACAGGCGCAGTTCCGCGTGCGCCCGGGAGACGGTCTCGTGGCTGAGCCGCAGCCCGTTGCCGGGATCGCGGCCGATCCGCAGGCCCGCCGAGCTGGGGTGCGGCAGCAGCAGCTTGGGCAGTCTCTCGGCGGCCCAGGCGCGCCGGACACCGACCGAGACGGCGGAGACCCGCCCCACCCAGCCGAACAGCCGACTGGTCCAGGAGCTTTGGGCGCCCTCCCGCGTCTGGAGGTCGGCGGTGAGGACGGCGAGGTCCTCGGATCGGCGCGCGGCCAGCGCCAGTTCGATACGGCGCACGAGGGTGTCGTGCGAGAGCATGCCGAGGGCCGCGCCCTCGCGGAGCTGGTCCAGCGCCCAGTCACGCTCGGCGTCGGAGAGCCGCGGCACGGGATGGGCGGAGAACTCGAAACTCGACGTCACAGGGTGATTGTCGGCCCGTCGGGGCCGGAGTGTCCAGAACTCCCCCGCCGCCCCCGGAATGATGGGCAGGATACGCATGCTGAACAGCGCCGCAGACGAGGGGAACGTCCATGCAGTTCGAGGTGTGGGCACCGCTGACCGGTCATGTCGCCATGCGACTCGACGACGCGACGTACGAGATGGCACGCGATCCGGACCGCAGCGGCTGGTGGACCGTCGACGCCCCGGCCCGCGAGGGGAGCCGCTACGGGTTCCTGCTGGACGGCGCCCCCCGCCCACGGCCGGATCCGCGCGGGCGGCGGCTGCCGGACGGACCCGACGGGCTGTCGGCGGTGGTCGACTTCGAGGCCCTCGCCCCACCGCCGACACCCACACCGACCCCGACACCGACACCGGCGCCGACACCCACACCGGCACCGGCGCCCCCACCGCACACCCGGCTCCAGGACGCGGTCCTGTACGAGCTCCACATCGGCACCTTCACCCCCGAGGGCACCTTCGACTCCGCCGCGGCCCGCCTCGGGCACCTGACCGCCCTCGGCGTCACGCACGTGGAGCTGATGCCGGTCTGCTCCTTCCCCGGCCGGCACGGCTGGGGGTACGACGGGGTCGCGCCCTGGTCGGTGCACGAGCCGTACGGCGGCCCGGCCGGGCTGGCCCGCTTCACGGCGGCCGCGCACGAGGCCGGGCTGGGCGTGGTGCTGGACGTGGTCCACAACCACCTCGGCCCCTCCGGCAACCACCTGCCCGCCTACGGCCCGTACTTCACCGACACCCACCACACCCCCTGGGGAGCGGCGGTGAACCTGGACGCGCCCGGCTCCGACGAGGTGCGCGCGTACCTCATCGGCAGCGCGCTGGCCTGGCTGCGCGACTACGGGATCGACGGGCTGCGGCTCGACGCCGTGCACGCGCTGGCCGACGAGCGGGCGCTGACCTTCCTGGAGGAGCTGGCCGCGGCCGTCGACGGGCTGGCCGCGGACACCGGGCGGCAGCTGTTCCTGATCGCCGAGTCCGACCGGTGCGACCCGCGCACCACCACCCCGCGCGCCGACGGGGGGCTGGGCCTGCACGCCCAGTGGAACGACGACTTCCACCACGCCCTGCACTGCGCGCTGACCGGCGAATCCCAGGCGTACTACGCCGACTTCGCCGAAGCCCCGCTCGCCGCCCTCGCCAAGACCCTGACCCGGGCCTTCTTCCACGACGGGACCTGGTCCGCCTTCCGGGGCCGCACCCACGGCCGCCCGGTGGACCGCCGCCGCGCCCCGGCCCACCGCTTCCTGGGCTACACCCAGAACCACGACCAGATCGGCAACCGGGCGCTCGGCGACCGGCTCGCCGCCTCCCTCTCCCCCGGGCTGCTGGCGTGCGCCGCGACCGTGGCGCTGACCGGGCCGTTCGTGCCGATGCTGTTCATGGGCGAGGAGTGGGGCGCGCGCACCCCGTGGCAGTACTTCACCGACCACTCCGACCCTGAGCTCGCCGAGGCGGTGCGCACCGGCCGGCGCCGGGAGTTCGCGGCGCACGGCTGGAAGGCCGAGGAGATCCCGGACCCGCAGGACCCGGCCACCCGGGAGCGCTCCTGCCTGGACTGGTCGGAGCCCGGACAGGCCGCCCACGCCCGCCTGCTGGACTGGTACCGCACGTTGATCGCGCTCCGCCGCACCCACCCGGACCTGCGCGACCCGGACCTGGCAGCGGTCCGGGTCGCCTTCGACGAGGAGCGGCGCTGGCTGACCTTCCGGCGCGGCGACGTACGGGTGGTGGTGAACCTCTCGAACGACGCGGCGACGATCCCGCTGGGCCGCAACGGGGTGCGGGTGCTGGCCGCTTGGGAGCCGCTCGAACACCCGGACCCGGACGGGCGGATCCGCGTACCGGGCGCGTCAGCGGTCGTCCTGGGGCCCTGAGGGTGTTCTGCCGTGCGGGCTGCCGTGCCGGCTGCCGTGCGGGCTATTCGACGATCGCCAGCTCGCGCGGGGCGTTGTTGAGGCGGCGCCCGCCGTTCTCCGTGACGGTCACGATGTCCTCGATGCGGACGCCGAACCGGCCCGGCAGGTAGACGCCCGGCTCCACGGAGAAGCACATGCCGGGGACCAGGGGCTGCTCCTCGCCCTCGACCATGTACGGGGGCTCGTGGGTGGTGACGCCGATGCCGTGGCCGGTGCGGTGGATGAAGCGGTCCCCGTAGCCGAACTCGGTGATCACGGCGCGCGCCGCCCGGTCCACCTCCTGGCAGGAGACGCCCGGCCGGACCGCCGCCACGCCGGCCTGCTGGGCCTCGCGGACGATGTCGTGGACCCGCTGCTCCTCGGCGCTGGGCTCGCCCACGTGCACGGTGCGGGAGATGTCGGAGCCGTAGCCGAACCGCAGGCCGCCGAAGTCGAGGACCACCATGTCGCCGTGGCGGATGACCCGGTCACCGGCCTCGTGGTGCGGGTTGGCCCCGTTGGGGCCGGAGCCGACGACGGTGAAGTCCACTTGGGAGTGGCCGTGCGCGCGCAGCAGGGCGGCCAGGTCGGCGGCGACGTCCGTCTCCCGGCGGTCGGCGAAGGGGAGGTGGAGGACCTGCGCGTAGGCGGCGTCGGCGGCGGCGCCCGCCGCGGCGAGGCGCTCCAGTTCCCGCTCGTCCTTCACCGCGCGGAGCATGGGCAGGCACTCGGTGAGCGGCGCGTAGGAGGTGGCCGGCAACTCCCGCTGGAGGCCGAGGAGATGGAGCGCCCAGGTGTTGTCGCTCACCCCGAAGCGCCCGCCGCGGTCCAGCAGCGGGGCGGTCACGGCGTACGGGTTCTTCCCGTCGGTCCAGTCCCGCAGGGCCAGCGCGGCGGCGCCGGGGGCCTTGGCCGCGTCGGGCGCCTCCAGGGCGGGTACGACGAGCACCGGTTCCTGCCCGGCGGCCAGCACGAGCAGGGTCAGCCGCTCGGTCTCGGCGGTGGGCCGGTATCCGGTGAGGTGCGTGAGGTCGGGCCCGGGGGCGATCAGCAGCCCGGCGAGTCCCGCCTCGGCGGCGGTCCGTGCGGCCGCGGTCATCCGGGCGGCGTAGTCATCGGCCGTGAAGGGGGCCGGGCCCTCGGCGTTCGCGTCGTAGGTCATACGGGTGATCCTGCCGTGAGCCGTGCGGCGAGCGCCGCGGCCGCGCCGGTGGGGCTTCCCGGCGTGAGCAGTTCCGTACGGTGCACCAGGCGCGGCGCGGACAGCGGTACGGCGACCCCCGCGCCGGCGGCCTCGGCGACGCGGCGCGGGAGCAGCACGAGGCCGTGCCCGGCGGTGGCGAGGGCGCAGAGGGCGAGCAGGTCGGTGCCGTCGTAGCGCACGGAGGCCCGGGCGGCGGTGAGCGGCAGCCCCACACCGGGGGCGTCGAGCCAGCGCGCGTCGGCGAGGTCGTCCAGCCGGACGGCGGCCCGCCCGGCGAGGGGATGCGCGGCGGGCAGCAGCACGGCCAGCTCCTCCTCGCCCACGCCCGTCACGGTGAGCGGTGCCACGTCGGGCAGCCGCAGGGGATCGCTGGGCGCGGCCGGACCGTCCACGAGGCCGAGATCACAGCCCCCGGTGGCGACGGCCGCGGGCACCTCGGCCGGGGGCAGCACCCGCAGGGTGACGCCGGTGGCGGGCAGGGCCGCGAGCAGCCGGGGCCCGACGGCGAGCGGGGACGCGGCGAGCGTGACGCGGCCGGGCGGGGCGGAGGCCAGCCGCAGCACGTCGGCCCGAGCGGCGTCGAGCCGCAGCAGCAGTGGCCCCGCGTGCTCCAGCAGCCGCACCCCGGCCGGGGTCGGCGCGACGGGCCGGCGGGTGAGCAGCTCGGCCCGCAGGTCCCCTTCCAGCGCGGCGATGTGCTGCGAGACGGCGGACTGCGTGTAGCCCAGCTCGCGGGCGGCCGCGGAGAAGGAGGAGAGCCGGGCCACGGCGACGAAGGTGCGGAGCAGGTGCGGATCCATGGTCATCAGGATCGCTTATCGAGCGTGCACGAACCATCGTTGGCGCTGAAGCGTGATCCGGTCGCAGGATGATCCGCATGACCACCGCCACGGCACGAACCACACGGACCGCGCCCACCACCCAGACCGCCCGGACCGCCCGGACCACCCAGTCCAGCCAGTCCACCCAGTCCACCCAGTCCACCCAGTCCGCCCAGAGCGCGCGGATCGCCCTCGTCGGCGACCGCTCCCCGCACGTGGAGTCCCACACCCGGATCCCGCTCCTGCTCGACGCCCTGGCCTCCCGCGACGGGCTCGTCCTCGACGCGTACTGGATCCCCACCGGCGACGCCGAGGCCGAGGCCGCCGCCGGGACACTGGCCCGCTTCGACGCCGTGTGGGTGCTTCCCGGCAGCCCGTACGCCAGTGAGGCCGGGGCGCTGGCGGCGATCCGGGTGGCCCGCGAGGAGGCCGTCCCCTTCCTCGGGACCTGCGGCGGCTTCCAGCACACCCTGCTGGAGTACGCCCGGACGGTGTGCGGGCTGACCGGCGCCGCGCACGCCGAGAACGACCCCGGGGCGGCGGACCCGCTGATCGCCCCGCTCGCCTGTTCGCTCGTCGGGCACGAGGGCCTGGTACGGGCCGAGCCCGGCTCGCTCGCGGAGGCCGCGCTCGGCGCGGAGCGGTCGACGGAGCGCTACCACTGCGCCTACGGGCCCGCGCCCCGGCATCTGCCGGTGCTCACGGCGCACGGACTGCGGCTGTCGGGGCACGACGACGAGGGCCGCGCGCGCATAGTGGAGCTGCCCGGGCACCCCTTCTTCCTGGCCACGCTGTTCCAGCCGGAGCTGCACGGGGACGGGACGAGGCCGCACCCGATCATCCGGGCCCTCGCCGGGGCCGCCGTCGCCCACGCCGTGGCCCGCGCCGCCGGCCGATAACGCGTCGCGGGGCCACCCGTCTGATCGGCTATGCTGTGCTTGCACATCGAACGGGCGGTCCGCCGCCCTTCGTGGTGGGTGTAGCTCAGTTGGTAGAGCACCTGGTTGTGGTCCAGGTGGCCGCGGGTTCAAGTCCCGTCACTCACCCTGTTCGTCCCGTGAGGGGTACGAGGTTTCCTCGTACCCCTCACGGGCTTTTCCGCGGTCGGCCCCCGGGTCCTAGGCCCGCAGGAAGGCCTCCACCTCGGTGGTGAAGGTCACCGGGGTCTCGTGGGGCGGGTAGTGGCCGGCCCCCCGGATGGTGCGGATCCGGCAGTTCGGGTACCAGGCCTGCCAGGTGGCGCGCATCACCTCGGCGGTCAGCGCGAGGTCGTACTCCCCGACCAGGACGAGCACCGGGACGGTGTTGCCCTTCACCGCGGAGGACAGGTCGAGGGGCTGCCAGCTCGCCAGGTAGGCGGCGAAGGCCTTGGGCCGGGAGACCTCCCGGGAGTGGGCGACCATGCGGTCCACCCAGTGGCGGCTCGCCCGGTTCCCGGTGACCAGGTCGAGGATGACGCGTCGCTTCTCCGGGTCCTCGGCGGCGCCGTAGAAGAGGGCGTGGGTCGTGTCGTCCATCTCGTAGGGCGCGGCCGGTACGGGGGCGAGCCCGATCAGCTTCTCGATGCGCTCGGGGGCCCTGACGAGGACCTGCTGGATCGCCTTGCCGCCCATGGAGTGACCGAGGAGGGAGAAGGTCTCCCAGCCGAGCTGGTCGGCCAGCTGGAGGACGTCGTCGGCGATCTCGGAGAGGCTGTAGCGGCCCGGGACGTCCCGCCGGTCGCCGTAGCCGCGGTAGTCCAGGAAGGCGTACGAGAACCCCTCGGGGTCCAGGTGGTCCAGTACGGAGCCCCAGTTGGCGGAGGTCCCGAACCAGTCGTGCAGCACGATGACGCGGACGGGTCCGGTGCCGATCCGACGGTGGGCGATGGCCATGCGTTCTCCCTCGGTGACGGGGAAGGTGACAACCGACGCCGTACGTTCTGCCCGCCGCGCCTGCGATCACACCGTGGAACCGACGTCGCCCACCGCGCCGCTCGCCATGGAGGTTGTCCCGCTCCGGCACGCGCGGCCACCGCCCCGGCGACCTGGCAGTGCTGGAGCGGCGGCCGCGTACGCCGGAGGACCGGGTCAGACGGTCCTGATCGCCGGGTCGGAGATGCCCGGGGCGCCCGTCTCGACGTGGCCCGCGAAGCGGCGGAGGAAGGTGGTGTCCGTGTCGGAGACGACCTTCACGTCGTACCAGCGGCCCGTGGCGCCGAGGTCCACCGTGTGGGCGACCGTGGCGCCGGCCGGGACCCTGAGGGTCTGGGCCGCGCCGCCGTAGGCGTTGGTCACCGTGAGGTTGACGGCCGCCGTACCGGAGTTGGTCAGGGTCAGGGCCAGGTTCCCGGTGGCCGCCACGTGGCGGGCCGTGACCTCGGGGCCGGCCTTCTTCGCCGGGCCCTTCCAGGTGCGCAGGAAGCCGTTCGGTCCCCACACCGTCAGGTTGATCTGGTTGCCGGTGGAGCTGCTGGTGGACCAGGTGTCCGAGAGGGTCTTGCCCGCCTCGACCGTGTAGGGCCAGGGGCCGTCCGTACGGTTGCCCGAGGTGCTGTGGAAGTGGGCGCCCAGGGTCGGGCCGCTGGCGAAGGTCAGGGTGAACTTGCCCGTGGACACCGTGGCCTTGCCGTCCACGTACGGGCTGTAGCCCAGGGCGCGGGTCGGCTTGGAGCCGGCCTCCTGCCTCGGCAGGGTGCCCGTCGCCGGCGGGGTCGGGTAGTAGGACGGGTGGCGGTTCTTGTCCGGCGGTACGTACCCGGCCGTGGAGGGCAGGGCGGCGGGCGCCGCGTCCGCCCGGGTGAAGTCGAAGGCCGAGGTCAGGTCGCCGCAGACCGCGCGGCGCCACGGGGAGATGTTGGGCTCCTGCACCCCGAAGCGCTTCTCCATGAAGCGGATCACCGAGGTGTGGTCGAAGGTCTCGGAGCAGACGTAGCCGCCCTTGCTCCACGGGGAGACCACGATCATCGGAACGCGCGGGCCCAGCCCGTACGGACCGGCCGCGTAGCCGCCGCCCCCGTTGTAGAGGTCGCCGGTCACGCTCGCCGTGGACAGGCCCCACGCCGAGGACGCGGGCGGGTACGGCGGGACCACGTGGTCGAAGAAGCCGTCGTTCTCGTCGTAGGTGATGAAGAGGGCGGTCTTCGCCCACACCGCCGGGTTCGCCGTCAGGGCGTCCAGGACCTGCGAGATGTACCAGGCACCGAAGTTCGTCGGCCAGTTCGAGTGCTCGCTGAACGCCTCGGGAGCGGCGATCCAGGAGACCTGGGGCAGCGTGCCGTTCACCACGTCCGCGCGCAGCCGGTCGAAGTAGCCGTCGCCCGCCTTGACGTTCGTGCCCGTACGCGCCTTCTCGTACAGGGCGCTGCCGGGCTGGGCGTTGCGGTAGTTGTTGAAGTACAGCAGCGAGTTGTCCCCGTAGTTGCCGCGGAAGGCGTCGTTGATCCAGCCCCAGTGGCCGGCCGCGTTCAGACCGTCGCCGATGTCCTGGTAGACCTTCCACGAGACCCCGGCTGACTCCAGGCGCTCGGGGTAGGTCTTCCAGCCGTATCCGGCCTCCTGGTTGCCGAGGACGGGGCCGCCGCCCACGCCGTCGTTGCCCGTGTAACCCGTCCACATGTAGTAGCGGTTGGGGTCCGTGGCGCCGATGAAGGAGCAGTGGTAGGCGTCGCACACGGTGAAGGCGTCGGCGAGGGCGTAGTGGAACGGGATGTCGCTGCGGGTCATGTACGACATGGTCGTGGCCGTCTTGGCCGGGACCCACTTGTCGTACTTGCCGTTGTTGTACGCCTGGTGGCCGCCCGCCCAGTCGTGGTCCAGGCCCGTGAGGAACTGCATCCCGAGGTCCTCGACCTGCGGATTGAAGGGCAGGATGTCCTTCGTCCCGTTGGACTGGTGGAAGACCGACTTGCCGTTGTCCTGGAGGACCGGCCGCGGGTCGCCGAAGCCCCGGACCCCCTTCATCGCGCCGAAGTAGTGGTCGAAGGACCGGTTCTCCTGCATGAGGACGACGATGTGCTCGATGTCCTGGATCGTTCCGGTGGTGCCCTGCGCCGAGATGGCGGCGGCCCTGGCGATGCTGTCGTTCAGCATCGCCAGGGCGGCCGTGCCACCGGCTATCTGCAAGAACCTGCGACGGTTGAGTTCTGCCATGGCGTGAGGACCTCTGCGGGTGAGGGGGAGTCGAAGGAGCGCCCCAAGGACAGCGGTCCCGGGGTACCGGACGGAGATCGCTTCGTGACACTGCGCCGTACACCTGGAGAACGAAGAGCGTTCCCGGACGTGCGGCCTGCCGCTGTCGCCGCCGGTGCTGGGTTGGTGGTGGTGGTGGAGGGAGGTTACGGGGACTCCTCGCAACACAACAGACCCTCGGGCCACGCCACTTGGCCGAGCTGCCAGCTCCGCCAGGAGCGCCGCCCTGCGGGACCGGCATGAGAGAAGGCGGCAGAGGGAGCGGGTACTCAGTCGGCCCGCGGGGCGGACGGTGCCGGTCTGAGCATCCCTACTCAGGCCCGGCCGCAGGCGGCTTGTCATAGTGTTGGCATGCTCATTCAGCCGTATGATCCGCTGCCGCGCGCCGGGATAACCGCCGTCGGTAGCATGCTGCCCGAGGAGGTGCTGTCCTCGGACGGCCTTCTGCAGGAGGTGGCGCGCCGCAGTGGCCTGCCCCTGCCGCCGAGGCTGCTGACGCAGGCCACCGGGATCGTCTCCCGTCGCGTCGCGGGCGAGGGCGTGTACGCGTCCACGCTCGCCGTGGGCGCCGCCCGCCGGGCACTGGACGCCGCCGGACTCGACCCGCTCGACATCGACCTGCTGCTCTTCGCCTCCGCCTCCCGCGACCTGGTCGAGCCCGCCACCGCGCACATCGTCCAGGCGGAGCTGGGCTCGCGGGCCCACGCCCTGGACGTCACCAACGCGTGCAACAGCTTCGTCAACGGCATCGACCTCGCCCGGTCCATGATCCTCGCCGGTCGGGCGCGACGGGCCCTGGTCGTCACCGGGGAGACCCCCAGCCGGGCGGTGCGCAGGGACCCGGCGGATCTCGCGGAGCTCCGTGACGGCTTCGCCGGCTACACCTTCGGCGACGCGGGCGCGGCCGTGGTCGTGGAGGCCGTCGAGCGGGGCGGGATCCTCGACGTGGACACCGAGACCCACTCGGAGCACTGGGAGGTCGGGGGCATCCCGGGCGGCGGGTCACGGCACCCGCGCGGGGACGCGTACACCTACTTCCGGGGCGACGGGCACGAACTGCGGGGCGTCTTCGAGAAGGTGGGCACCGCCGTCATCGACCGGACGCTGCACCGCGCGGGGATGGAGATCGGCGGCTTCGCCAAGGTGCTGGTGCACCAGGTGACGGTGCCGTACCTGGAGCGGTTCGCCGAGCTGGCCGGGGTGCCCGCCGGGAAGCTGGTGGTGACGGTGCCCGAGCTCGGGAACGTCGCGAGCGCGAGCATCGGGATCCAGTTGGACCGGGTGTTCGGGGAGCTGGAGCCGGGGGAAAGGGTGCTGTTCGTCGGGCTGGGCGGCGGCATCAGCATCATGACGATGGTCTGGGAGAAGTCGTGAGCCGGATGTGGGTGGTGGTGCCCGCGCACGAGGAGGAGGCCCGGCTGGCGGACACGCTGCGGGCCCTCGCGGCACAGCGGGACCGTGACTTCACGCTGCTGGTCGTCGACAACGCCTCGGCGGACGGCACCGGAGCGATCGCCCGGGAGTTCGCGGCGGACGCGCCCTTCCCGGTGGAGGTGATCGAGGAGCCGGAGAAGGGCGTCGGCTCCGCCGTCGACACCGGTTTCCGGTACGCGATCGGCCGGGGCGCGGCCCTGCTCGCCCGTACGGACGCCGACTGCCTGCCCCGGCCCGGCTGGACCGGCGCGGCGCGCGCCGCGCTCACGCGCAGCCCCGGGCTGGTGTGCGGGCGGATCGTCGCCCGGCGCGACGAACACGGCCCGCTCGGCCGGGCCGGCTTCGGCGTGCTCGTGGCCCTCGCCGCGCTCTTCGGCCGGCTGCGGCCGCGGCACGCCCGCCGCAACGGCTACCTGGCTCCCTACCGCATGCACGCCGGGAACAACATGGCCATCACCGCCGAGCTGTACCTGGCCGTCGGCGGCATGCCCCGGCGCCCCTCGCCGACCGACCGGCTCTTCCTCAACGCCGTACGCCGCCACACCGACCGGATCACGCACTGCCGGTCGATGGTCGTGGAGAACTCGACGCGCCGGCTGCGGGCCTACGGCATCGCCGGCACCGCCCGCTGGTACCTCGACCAGGGCAGCGGCTCCCACGGAACGGATCCCCGCTGATGCTCGACCGTCTCGACCACGCGCTGCGCAGCCGCCCCGAGCGGCCCGCCGTGCTCACCGCCACCCGCAGCGGCGCTCCCCGTGTCCGGGCCACCCGCGGCGAACTCGCCGGGCTGGCGGACGCGTTCGCCGCTGCCCTGCACGCGCGCGGGCTGCGCGCCGGGGACACCGTCGGCGTGGCCGTGCGCCCCGGGCCACGGGCCCTCGCCGTGCTGCTCGCGCTGTGGCGGCTGGGGCTGCGCGGGGCCGTCCTGGACCCCGGCGCGGGGCCCGACGTGCTGCGCGCCCGCCTCGCGCTGGCCCGGCCCTCGCTGGTGCTGGCCGACGCGGCCGCGCAGGCGGTGGCGGGCTGGGCCCGGCCGCTGGCCCGCCGGGCCCGGCTCGCCCTGCCGGACCTGGCCGAGCTGGGGCCGGTGGCCACGGTCGGGCGGCGGCTGCCGGGCTGCGCGCCCGCGCTGGACCTGGCGGCGCCGCGGCTCGGTGTTCCCGCGCACGGCGACGTGGACGGGGTCGTGGACGGTGACGCCGACGCGGTGATCGTGTTCACCTCCGGGACCACCTCCCGGCCGCGGGCCGTCGTCCACACCCGGGCGAGCCTGTCCGCCGGGATGGCCACGGTCTCCTCCCTCTTCGACGGGCGCGGGGACCGGCCGGTGCTCGGCGGCACCTTCTTCGTGCTCGTCCCCTCGCTGACGCGCGGCGCCCCCGTAGCCCTCCCGGCCGGCAATTCCCGTGTCCTGGCACGGCAGTTGCACCGGCTGCGCCCCCAGGACACCTATCTGACCCCGCCCCGGCTGCGGGACGCGCTGGGCGCGGGCGCCCGCTTCCACGGCCGGGTGTGGACGGGCTCGGCCCCGGCCGGCGCCGGGCTGCTGGAGCGCGTACGGGAGGCGGGCGCGGACGAGGCCTGGGGCGTGTACGCGCTCACCGAGCTCTTCCCGGCCGCCGCGGTCGAGGCGCGGGAGAAGGCCGCTTTCGACGAGGAGGGCGACCTGGTCGGCGCCCCGCTGCCGGGGGTGCTCGCCAAGCCTGACGGGGACGGGCAGCTGCTGCTGTCCGGTCCCGCCGCCCGGCACCGCTACCTCGGTGAGGAGCCGGACCCGTGGGTGCGTACGGGCGACCGGGCGCGGCTGGACGGCGCGGGCCGGATCGTCCTCGAGGGCAGGACCAAGGACATGGTGCTGCGCCGGGCGGAGAACATCTACCCGGGACTCTACGAGCCCGCCCTGCACGTGCCGGGAGTGGAACTGGCCGTGCTCGTCGGGATCCCGGCGGGCGACGGCGACGAACGGCTCGTGGCCGTCGTACAGCCGCAGCGCGGCGCGGACGAACGGGCTCTGCGCGCCGCTCTGGCGGAGCCGGTCCGGCGCATGGGCACGGCCCGCCCCGACGCGCTGCTCCTCGCCCGGATCCCGCTGTCGGGGCGCTCGCGCAAACCGGACCGGGCGGCGACGGCCGCCCTGGCGGCGCGACGCCTAGTGCTGTGACCCCGCACCGGCCAGCCTGCCGGACCGACCGGCGTCCGCTGTCGATTCCCGCCGTCCTCACGGAGGTACGCACCCCATGACCACCACCTCCCACGCGCGCGCCCGGCGACGCGACCGCCGGGTCTATCTGGGCTCCCATCCCGTGCTGTTCGGGCTGCTCGCCGCCACCCGCGGGCGTCCCGTACGCCGGCTCGGCCGGACCCTGCTCGTACACGGCGGGGAGGCCTACCGGGAGGCGTTGACCCGGCTGCCGCTCGACCGGACGGCGGCCGGTACGACGGGCGGCGCCGCGCGGGCCGCCCTGCGGGACGGCGGTGGTGTGCTGTTCGACCAGGAGGGCGACGGGCACCGGGCGGACCGGCGGGGCCTCGCGGGCGGGCTCGGCGCGGCCGGGGTGGAGGAGCTCCGGGCGCGGTGGCAGCCGCTGCTCGTACGCCGCCTCGCGCCGCTCGCGCACGGCGGCGAGGTGGACCTCGTCGCGCTCGCGCGGGAGCTGTCCGGGTCGGTGGTGTGCGCCCTGCTGGGCTCCGGCGCCGATCCGCTGGCGGTCGCGGAGGCCGCCGCCGAGGCCGCGGCGGCCTCCGTACGCAGCCATCTGCCCGGGCCGCGCCGCCCGCGCGCGGAGGCCGCCGCCACCCGGGCCGCCGAGCGGCTGCGCGGGCTCCTGGGGCCCGCCGACGAGGCGCTGTCGGCGATGCTGGCGGTGGCTGCCGTCAACACCACCGTCGCCGCGCTGCCCCGGGCGGTGGCCTGGTGCGCCGACGCGGGGCTGTGGGACCAGGCGGCGGACGAGGCGCTGCGGCCGGCGCTGGCCGAGGAACTGCTGCGGGTCACCGCGGCCTCGCCGCTGCTGCCCCGGGTGGCCGCGGCGGACGGGTCGGTCGGCGGCTGTCCGGTGCGCGGCGGCGACCGGCTGCTGCTGGTCGCCCGGCACGCGGCCGAGGCGCACCGGCGCGACCCGGACGGCCGGCGGCCGGCCGGCCCGGCCCTGGCCCGGCTGGTGTTCGGCGCCGGACCGCACGCCTGCCCCGGGGCCCGGCTGGCCTGCGTCCAGCTGGCCGACGTACTGGCGGCGCTGGCCCCGCACCGGCCGGTGGTGACCGGAGCGCGGGTGGACCGGCGGGCGGCGCTGCCCGGCTGGCGCTCGCTGACCGTACGGGCGGGGTCGTGATCACGGGCGGGGTCGTGATCGCGGTCACGGGTGCCAGCGGCTTCTGCGGCGGGCACGTCGCACGCGCCGCGGCGGCCGGTGGGGCGCAGGTGGTGTGCCTGGGCCGCAGGCCGGGCCCGGTGGGCACGCACCGGTTCTGGGACGCCGCCCGGGACCTGCCGGACCTCCGGGGCGTGGACCTGGTGGTGCACTGCGCGGCGGCGGTCGGCGATCCGGCCCCCGGCTCGGCGGCCGAGGCGCAGATGCGCGCGGTCAACGTGGACGGCACGCGGCGGCTGCTCACGGCGGCGGGCGGGCGGCCCGTGGTGTGGGTGAGCAGCGCCAGCGTCTACGACCCGCGGCTCGACCGGACCCTGGTCGGCGAGGAACACCCCCGCGCGGGACAGCTGAACGCCTACGGCCGGACCAAGGCGGAGGGCGAGGCCCTGGCCCTGGCCGCCGGTGCGGTGGTGCTGCGTCCGCGGGCCGTCTACGGCCCGGGCGACACCACACTGCTGCCCCGGCTGCTGTCGCGGGTCCGGGCGGGCACCCTGCTGCTGCCGGGCCCCGACGTACGGCTCAGCCTCACCGCGGTGGAGAACCTCGCCGAGGCCTGCCTCGCGGCCCACGCGTGGGCGCCGGGCGCGTACAACATCGCCGACGGGGAGCCGTACGCCCGCGACGCCGCGGTCCGCGCGGTCCTGCGCGCCCACGGCGTCCGGGCCCGGATCCGCCATCTCCCGCTACCGGTGGCCCGTACGGCGGCCCGGATCGCGGAAGCCGTGGCGACGGCCGAACCGGCCCTGAGCCGCTACGCGGTGGACCAGCTCGCCCACCCGGTGGTCCTGGACCTCACCCGGGCCCGGTCCCGGGGCTGGACCCCGGGCCGGACCCTGGCGGACTACCTCGACTCGGTGGACGGGGCGTAGTCCACCGGTGGACCCGGTGGACCCCGGGGCAGGGAGGGGCCGCCGCCGGTGGGTCAGACGTGCGCCGGGGTCCCGGCGTTGACGATGAGCTGGTCGAGGAGCGCGAGCAGGCAGGCGCGGACGTCCTGCCGGGAGCGGGCGTCGAGCATGAGCACGGGGGTGTTGGGGTCGCGCAGGTGCAGCGCCGCCGCGATCTCCTCGGCGGTGTACGGCTGCTCCCCGTGGAAGCAGTTCGCGCCGACCACGAAGGGCAGTCCCCGGCTCTCGAAGAAGTCGACCGCCGGGAAACTGCGGTCGAGGCGGCGCGTGTCGACGAGCACGATCGCGCCGAGGGCGCCGTTCAGCAGGTCGTCCCACATGAACCAGAAGCGTTCCTGGCCCGGCGTGCCGAACAGGTAGAGGACGACTCCGGCGTCGGTGAGGGTGAGGCGGCCGAAGTCCATCGCCACGGTGGTCACCGTCTTGGACTCGATCCCGTCGAGGTCGTCGACGCCGACACCCGCGGCCGTCAGCCGCTCCTCCGTACGCAGGGGCTCGATCTCGGAGATCGTCTCGACCAGGGTCGTCTTGCCGACTCCGAATCCCCCGGCGATGAGGATCTTGACGGGGGCCGCTTCCTGCGGGGCAGGAGTGTCATATCCGGGCAAGGTTGTCCCTGATTCTCATGAGCAGGTGGACATTGGTGGTCTCGGCCCCTTCCAGGGGCGACCGGTGGTGGATCAGCCCGCGGTCCGCGAGTTCGCCGAGGAGCAGCGTCATCGGCGTGAGGCGGATGTGCATCCGCGCCGCTATCTCGGCGACCGCCCGGCCGCCCGGAGGCGCGCACATGGCGAGGATGGCCCGCCACTCGGTGGGCAGGCCGCCCTGGGCGTCCTCGGAGACCGCCGCCGTGATCGTGGTGTCCATGGTGAGGACGGTGTGCGGAACGGCCGTACGTCCGTCGGTCAGGGCGTACAGCCGCGTGCGGCGGCGGCCCGCGGGCTGCGGATCCTGCGGCATTACGATGTCGGCGCCTGGACGCGCTCGGGCGTGCTCAGCCACTCGCCGAGCGCCTGGGCGGTCCGTACGGCCTCGCCGCCCAGCTCGCCGAGCCGCGCCTTGCGGGAGGTCACCACGAGGAGCGTGCTGCCCTCCCCGCATCCGACGACGCAGAGGTAGCGGTCGTCCATCTCCACCAGCTGGCGGATGACCCGGCCGCCGTCGATCTCCCGGGATATCGCCTTCATCGTGGCCGCGATGCCGGAGGCGGCGGCGGCCATGCGCTCCGCCTGCGGCTCGTCCAGCAGGTAGGCGCTGAGCTTGATGCCGTCGTTGGAGAGGAGGACGGCTCCCTGGATGCCCGCGATCCTGCTGAGGTTGTTGTCCAGGACGCTGTAGATCATGTCGGTCGATGTCGTCGTCATGGCTGTTCCTGTCGGAGCTCTGCTTCCACTGCCTGGGTTCCCTGTTCGTAGTCCGCCCAGGCGTCGGCCACCTCTTCGGGTGTGTCCGGGTCCTGGCCGGCGGCTGTCTCCGGTGCGCGGGGCGCCCGGAGCTGTTCGGCGATATGGGTCTGCGGGACGCGCTCGGGGAGTGCGGGCCGCGTGGCGCCGCCGTCCCGTCGCGCGGGGAGCTTCGGCGGCGGCGTACCGCGGGCCGGACCGTCCACCGGGCGGTCCAGCGGGCTGTCCACCGGGGTATGCACGGGGCTGTGCACCGGGCTGCTCGCCGGGCTGCCCGCCGTCAGCTCGCGCGGCCGCTCGGACAGCGCACGGCCCGCCGGCGCGGAGCCGCTGTGCAGGACCAGCTCGGGCTTGCGCTCGTCGAGCGCGGGGCGGGGTGCGGGGGCGGCGGCCAACGCCGCGCGCGGCGCCTCCCGTTCGGTGCGCACCAGCAGTTCCTGGGGCAGGATCACCACGGCGGACGTACCTCCGTACACCGAGCGGCGCAGGGTGACCGTCGCCCCCAGCTGGTCGGCGAGGTGGCCGACGACGAAGAGGCCCAGCCGGTGTGCGTTCTCCGCCAGGACGGAGTACGGCGGCGCCGAGTGCAGGCGCCCGTTCATCTCCTCGTAGGTCGCGGGGGTCACGCGCGGCCCGCGGTCCTCGATCTCGACCGACAGCCCGTCCGCCACCATTTCGGCGCGGATGACCACCTTCGACCTCGGCGGGGAGAACCGGGTGGCGTTGTCCAGCAGTTCCGCCAGGAGGTGGCTGATCTGGCTGACCACCCGGGGTTCGACGCTGGTCTCGTCCAGGGCCTGGCGCTCGATGCGCCGGAAGTCCTCGACCTCGGCGGCGGCTTCGCGGAGCAGGTCGGCGACGCGCATGGGCTCGGTGTGCGGGTCGGGGACCTCGCCGCCCGCCAGGATGAGGAGGTTCTCGATCTGGCGCCGCATGCCCACGGTCAGCTGGTCGGACCTCATCAGCTCGGCGAGGAGGGCCTCGTCGTGGCCGAAGGTGTCCTGGAGATCCTCGGTGAGGCTCAGCTGACGGCTGACCAGGTTTCCGGTGCGCGAGGCGATGCCCGCGGCGAACATGCCGAAGCCGTGGCGCTCGGCCGACAGCTGGCGGTGTCCGTCGACGGATACGGCGACGGCCCGGGCGAACGCGTCGCTGATGCGTCCGACCTCGTCCTGGTCACCGCGGACCGCGGGCAGCGCGTCGATGTCGACGCTCTGCCCGCGCTGGAGGCGGGCGACGACGTCGGGGAGGGTTTCCTCGGCGACGGTCACCGTGCGTTCGTGCAGGTCGTGCAGGCGGCGGAGCACCGACCGCGTGGTGAACACGACCACGAGCACGACGGCCAGCAGCCCGCCGCCGCTTCCGCCGATCAGCCAGGTGACCTCGGTCTGCAGCTCGGCGGCCTTGGCCTCACCGTGCGCGAGCACCGCCCGTGCCCGGTCGACGTTGAGCGTGGCCATCTGCCGCGAGTAGTTCTCGTACGCGGACCGCCAGCCGGCGACCTCGGCGGGCAACTTGATGCCCGACTCGATGTCCTTGTGGTCGGAGACGATCGCGCTTTCGATACGGATCTTCGTCTGCCAGGCCGGGGATGCGGCGATCCGCTCGTAGAACCGCCGGTCGCCCTCGGGCAGATGCGGCACGATCGCCGTCTCGTACAAGTACCGGTGGGCTCCTACGGCCCTGACGAACTGGTCGAACCCGGCCGAGGTCAGCTCCCTGGACGGCCCGGCCAACGCGATGATCGTGTCCTCGCGCGCCACCATCTCCGACGCCGAGAGCAAGGCGACGACCGGCCGGCTCTCCTGAGTGAGCTCGGCGTCCTCCGCGTGGCTGAACTCCTGCTGGTACACCTGGATGATCGCGCCGATCGCCCCGGTGTAGTAGGCGAGCGTGGCGTCGGCGCCGCCGCTGCGGACATCGGCGCGCT
This sequence comes from Streptomyces sp. NPDC028910, assembly GCF_055564955.1. Lineage (NCBI taxonomy): Bacteria > Bacillati > Actinomycetota > Actinomycetes > Kitasatosporales > Streptomycetaceae > Streptomyces > Streptomyces sp. NPDC028910. The sequence goes on from NZ_JBVHVF010000001.1 coordinate 58,111, forward strand.
GGCGGTACGCGGCCAGGCTGTCGAGCCGCTCGTTCACTTCGCGGAAGGACCGGGCCGATTCGGCCGAGTCGGCGGAGCCGGCCGAATCAGCCGCCACCCGGCGGAACTCGGCCGCGGCCTTGTCGGTGGCCTCCCGCCGGTTGCGGAGCTCCTGCTCGGCCTCGGTTCCCGCCCACCGCGCGGCGGTCGCGGTCCGTTCGGCCTGCATGTCGACCATGAGCGTGTAGAGGGGTGCGCCCATCCGCTCGGCGGCCGCGACATCGGACCGCAGGTGCTCCGACTGCGCCAGCAGCCGTCCGGCGGTCACCGCCACCTGGGTGCCCATCGCGACGGTGGGGACGACCGCCAGCCAGATGAGCAGGGTGCGCAGACGCGGGGGACGCCGCCGACGGGCCGTCGACGGCCCTGGTGGGCCTTCGGGTTCTATGGGAGTCATCGGTCCTCGGGAGCGGGGGCGAGCGGGGACAGCACCGACAGCCGGACCGGACACAGTCCCTGGGGAGGGGACGGGGGAACAGCCCGGCCGGCGTCGGTGGACGCAAGGGTGCCGATCATAACCAGCCACACCAAGAAAACGGATAGGTGTATTCCGCAACTGAGGAAACGGCACCCTCCACGCGCACAGGACCTCCACCGGGCGGCCGGTGGAGGTCCTGTGCGCGTGGCGGCGGAAGTGGCGCCCGCCCGGGGGGTCAGCCCTCAGTCGGAGTCAGCCGCAGGGAGATGGAGTTGATGCAGTACCGCTGGTCCGTGGGGGTGGGGTAGCCCTCGCCCTCGAAGACGTGGCCCAGGTGGGAGCCGCACTTCGCGCAGCGGACCTCCGTACGGATCATGCCGTGCGAGGTGTCCGCGATCAGTTCGACCGCGTCGGTGTCCTTCGGGTCGAAGAAGGACGGCCAGCCGCAGTGCGAATCGAACTTCTCCGAGGAGCGGAACAGCTCCGCCCCGCAGCCGCGACAGGAGTAGACGCCTTCCGTCTTGGTGTCCGTGTACTCACCGCGGAAGGCCGGCTCGGTGCCCGCGAGGCGCAGCACCTGGTATTCGGACGGGGTCAGCTCCGCCTGCCACTGCTCGTCCGTCTTCTCGACCTCGTACGACATGACTCTCCCGCTCCCTCGTACCTTCAGCTCGACAGGCGGGCGAGGATGGCCGGACCGAGGTCCGTGACGTCGCCCGCGCCCATGGTGAGAACGAGATCGCCCGGCTTGGCCATTCCCGCGATGACGTCGGCGACGGCCGCCTTGTCGTGCTCGGCGGTGACGTCGGCGCCCTCGGCACGGGCGGCCGCGATGATGAGCTCGCTGGTGACGCCGGGGATCGGGTCCTCGCGAGCCGGGTAGATGTCCAGGACCACGGAGGCGTCGGCGAGGCCCAGCGCCTGCCCCATCTCCTTGCCCAGCTCCTGGGTACGGGAGAAGAGGTGCGGCTGGAAGACGACCAGGATCCGGGAGTCCCCGGCGGCCCCGCGGATGGCCTCCAGGTCGGCGGTCATCTCGGTGGGGTGGTGCGCGTAGGAGTCGATGACCTGGACGCCCGCGGCCTCGCCCTTGAGCTGGAGGCGGCGCTTGACGCCGGTGTACTTGCCGAGCGCGGAGGCCAGGTTGTGCGCGGGGATGCCGAGGGCCACGCCGGCGGCGAGGGCCGCGACGGCGTTGTGCGCGTAGTGGCGGCCGGGGACGGAGACGGTGAAGGTGAGCATCCGGCCGTCCAGGACCACGGTGACCTCGCTGGTCAGGCCGCGCGGGGTGATCTTGGTGATCCGGACGTCGGCGTCCTCCTCCTCGCCGTACGTGACGACGGTGAGGCCCTCCTTGTCCGCGACCCGGCGGGCGATCTCGGCGGCGCCCTCCTGGCCGTGGGCGACGACCAGGGTGCCGCCGGGCACGATCTTGCCGACGAAGGTCTCGAAGGACTCGTAGATCTCGTCGATCGACGCGTAGTTCGCGTGGTGGTCGAGCTCCGCGTTGAGGATGATGGCGACCTGCGGGGTGTACTTGTGGAAGGTGCGGTCGCTTTCGTCCGCCTCGGCCACGAAGATGTCGCCCTCGCCGTGGTGGGCGTTGGAGCCGGGGGCGTCCAGGTCCCCGCCGATGGCGTACGAGGGGTCCAGGCCCAGGGCCGAGAGGGACACCGCCAGCATCGAGGTGGTGGTGGTCTTGCCGTGCGTGCCGGCGACGGCGATCGGGCGCAGCCCGTCCATCAGGGCGGCGAGGGCGTCTGAGCGGTGCACGACGGGGATGCCGAGCTCGGCGGCGCGGGCCAGCTCGGGGTTGTCGGCTCGGATGGCGCTGGAGACGACCACGCAGGTGGAGTCGGCGGCGAGGTTGCCGGCCGCGTGCCCGCCGTGGACCGTGGCGCCGTGGGCGCGCAGCGCCTGGGCGGTCTCGGAGTCACCGCGGGTGTCGCTGCCGGCGACCTGCGCGCCGCGCTGGGCCAGGATCTTCGCGATGCCGGACATCCCGGCGCCGCCGATGCCGATGAAGTGGGGCCGTTCCATGGCGGTCGGCAGGCCGGGCTTCATTCAGGTCGCTCCAGGATCGAGTGGTGTGCTTGTGCGCGTCGGGCTCTGAGGGCCCAAGCCTATTCGTTGTGGGCGAAGAGCTTGAGCACGGGAACGCCGACCTTGTGCCGCGCCTGGGAGGCCCAGTCCCGGTGGAAGAACTCCTCCACGAAGTGCGGGGCGGTCAGGACGATCACCTCGTCGGCGCCCGCCTCCTCCACCACGGCCTTGAGTTTGTCGAGCGGGTGGCTCTCGACGAGCTGACCGGTGGCGCTGGCGCCCCGCTGGCGCAGGGCGTTCAGGGAGTGCGCGAGGGCCTGTGCGGCGGGGCCGCGGGCGGCCTCGCCCTCGGGTTCGTCGCCCTCGCGGATCGCTTCGGGCAGCTCACCGAGCGCTACGTCGTCGATGGCGCGCAGCAGTCGGTCCTGGTCGCCGCGCGGTTGCATGAGGACGATGAACGAGACGGGGTCGTCTCCGTGCAGGGTGGTGACGAAGTCCACGTCCACCGTGGTCAGCGGCTGCTCGATCATCAATACGCTCGTGAACACGGACGCCCTCTCCTTCATGGGTCCGGCTGGCCGGTCCCTGCGGAAACCATCCTGCCCCGCTGTCGCACGGGGCCTTGCGCAGATATATGTGCCCAGTTATGTGCCCGGCGGAAGCAAAGCGGAACGACAAATTCCGCCCCTTCGTCAGATCCGACGGTAGCTCGTGAAGAGGAACCCGGCCTCTTCCAGTACGCAGGCGGGCGCGAGCCGGTGCGGAACCGTGACGGACGGGCCGCCGGCGATCCGCTGGGCGTCACCCGCCGTGAGCATCGGCGAGATCGTCAGGCACAGCTCGTCCAGGGCGTCGGCGGCCACGAGCTGGCCCAGCAGCCGGGGCCCGCCCTCGGTGAGCTGGCGGCGCAGCCCCCGCTCGGCCAGCTCCCGTACGGCCCGGGCCGTGTCCACGGCCGCACCGTCCCCGGCGACCACGACCTCGGCCCCGGCCTTCACGGCCTCGGCCACCCGGTGGGCGGGCGCGGCGGCGCCCGTGACCACCAGGGTCGGCACCAGCGGGGAGGTGAACAGCGGCAGCGAGAAGTCCAGGTCCAGGCTCGCGGTGACCACGGCGATGGCCGGGGCGGGGCCCTGCCCGGAGGCGGCTCGGCGGGCCGCGAAGGCTTCCCGGGCCCGGGCCGGACGGTAGCCCTCCTGGCGAACCGTTTCCGCGCCGACGACCACCACATCGGCCAGCGCCCGCAGGGTCCCGAAGATCCGCATGTCGGTCTCGCCCGAGATGGGCTGCGAGCGGCCGTCGTGCTGGGCGGCCCCGTCCAGGGTGGAGACCATGTTCGCCCGCAGCCAGTGCTCGTCCGCCCCCAGCGCGGGGTACGCGTAGGCGTCCGCGAGCTCGTCGAGCGACCACTCCCGGTCGACCCGGTCCTGGGGCGAGGCTGATGTCTGATCGGTCACAGGGAACAGGCGTCGCATCGGTGCAGTGTGCCACGCGACGTAGAGTTAAGAGCTGTGTCAACATCACTCTCCACCTCCGGTTACACCTCCGGCCGACCCCCGATAGCCGACGTGGGCCCCCAGGCCCTGTGCGCGCGCGAGCCCCGGGTGCCCGCCGAACGGCTGGTGGCGGAAATGGTGCCGCCGCCGCGGTTCGACGCGGTGCGCTTCGACACCTACGACCCGGACCCGACCCAGCCGAGCCAGTCCGAGGCCGTCACCGTGCTGAGCGGTTTCGCCGCCGGGCTCGGCGGTGCGCACGCCAGCGGCGCCGGCCGCAAGCGCTGGTTCTCCAGGAAGCCGGCGGCCCCCGTCGCCCCGCGCGGGGTCTACCTGGACGGCGGCTACGGCGTCGGCAAGACGCACCTGCTCGCCTCCCTGTGGCACGCCACCCCGGCCGAGCCCGCGCTCAAGGCCTTCGGCACCTTCGTGGAGCTGACCAATCTGGTCGGCGCGCTCGGCTTCCAGCAGACCGTGCAGACCCTGGGCGGGCACCGGCTGCTGTGCATCGACGAGTTCGAGCTGGACGACCCGGGCGACACCGTGCTGGTGTCCTCCCTGCTCAGCCGCCTCGTCGAGCAGGGGGTGGCGCTGGCCGCCACCTCCAACACGCTGCCCGGCAAGCTCGGCGAGGGCCGCTTCGCCGCCGCCGACTTCCTGCGGGAGATCCAGGGGCTGTCGGCGCACTTCCGGCCGCTGCGGATCGACGGCCAGGACTACCGCCACCGCGGGCTGCCCGAGGCGCCGGCGCCGTTCTCCGACGAGCAGGTCGCCAAGGCCGCGTACGCGACCGAGGGCGCGAGCCTGGACGACTTCCCGGGGCTGCTGGAACACCTGGCCCGGGTGCACCCGAGCCGCTACGGCGCGCTGACCGACGGGATCACGGCGGTCTGCCTGACGGACGTCGGTCCGGTGCCGGACCAGTCGACGGCGCTGCGGCTGGTGGTACTGGCCGACCGGCTGTACGACCGCGAGGTCCCGGTGCTGGCCTCCGGGGTCCCCTTCGACCAGTTGTTCAGTGAGGACATGCTGAACGGCGGCTACCGCAAGAAGTACTTCCGCGCCATCTCGCGGCTCACCGCCCTGGCGCGCGACGCGAAACCCCTGGTCTCCCAGTAGGTTTGGGAACGCCGGGCCCTTCCGGGGGCCCGGCCGTTTCCGCTTCTACGAAGGGATCCACCATGGCCGCCACACGCAACGCACACGCCGTCTGGGAAGGCGATCTGCTCGAGGGCAAGGGCGTCGTCACCCTCGACTCGTCGGGCCTCGGCAACTACCCGGTCTCCTGGCCCGCGCGCACCGACGAGGCGGCGAACGGGCGGACCAGCCCGGAAGAGCTGATCGCCGCCGCCCACTCCAGCTGCTTCAACATGGCCTTCTCGAACGTCCTGGCGAAGGCCGGCAACCCGCCGGCCAAGCTGACCACTTCGGCGGCCGTCACCTTCGTGCCCGGCAAGGGCATCACCGGCATCCACCTCACCACGGAGGGCGAGGTGCCGGGCATCGACGCGGACGCCTTCGCCGCCGCGGCCGAGGACGCCAAGAAGAACTGCCCGGTCAGCCAGGCGCTGACGGGCACCACGATCACCCTGAGCGCCAAGCTCGTCTGAGGGCTCCGGCCCGACGGCACGGGGCGCCGTGCCGTCGGGCGGCCCGTGCCCTCGGACGCGCTGTGCCGTCGGGCGGCCGGTGCCGTCGCACGGAAGGTGTCAGGCCGTGGCCAACTTCGGGATCAGGCGCATCGCGTTGTCGCGGTAGATCCCCTGCAACTGCTTCGGGGTGAAGGCCGGGTCGGCGTCGAGAGCGGGGAGCGCCAGGTCCATGACCGTGTCGGCGGGGGCGGCGGGCCAGTCCGTACCGAAGAGGACGTGGTCGGCCGGCACGTGCTCCAGGAGGGTCGCCGCGGGCGCCATGGGGCCGGCCGTGTCGTAGTAGAAGCGTCTCAGGTGATCACGGACGGCGGCGGGGTCGAGGGGCGGGTCGCAGAACCGTCCGAGGGCCTGCAGGCGCGTCGCGATGTACGGCAGGAAGCCGCCGGCGTGCGGGAGGATGACGGAGATGTTCGGGAAGCGGTCGAGCGTCCTCCTGGCGATCATGTTCACGGCCGCCCTGGTGGTGTCCAGCAGGAAGTCGCACATGAAGTTCGGAATGCCCGGGACCGTCGGCGCACCGGGCGGACCGGGCGGGCCGCCCGGGAGGTTGTGCGGATGGGTGTCCACCACGGCGGAGAAGTCGTCCAGCTCGTGGAACAACGGGTCGTAGACGGGATCTCCGAGGTAGACGCCCCCGTAGTTGGCCGTCACGTTCACGCCGACGGCGCCGAGCTGGCCGAGCCAGCGGCGCACGGCCCAGGACGACGCGTCGGGGTCGTCCAGGAAGAGGGGCACGTAGTACGAGAACCTCCCCGGGTGCGAGTTCGCCACGTCGATCATCGACTGGAGCGTGATGTTGATCGCTTCGCGCAGCTGCGCCGATGACTGGTAGCGCGCCGGCAGCATGGGCTTGAGGACAGCTGTCGTGATGCCCGCCCCGTCCATGAAGCGGACCGCGGCCTCGGTGTCGAGCCGGGTCCACGGGGGCAGCTGGTCCCCCTTGACCAGCCCGTGGTGCTCGGCCCACTCGCGCCATTGCGGCGCGCAGAAGTGATGATGCATGTCGATCTTCGCGTGGACGGCGTGGGCCGCGTGTGCCTCGTCCGGATGCGGCGCCGTACGGCCCCGCGCGACGTGGATGACCTCACTGGTGCCGACGGCGGAGACGCGCAGCTCGTCCGCGGGGGTTCCCAGCAGGCGCAGTGCGGAGGTGTTCGCGGGGTCCGTCATGCGCGTCCACCGCCGACCACCGAGACCACGGGCTCAGGGGGGAGGTGCCCGGGCGGCCGCGACGGTTCCAGGACGAGCCGGAGGTGTTCCAGACCCCGGAAGGCCGCCACCGGTCCCTTGAGCCACGCTCCCTTGCTCTCCTGCGCGTCCGCCAGTTCCATCTCGGGGAACTCCCGCAGGAGGGAGGCGAGCGCGATCTCGAGTTCGAGCCGTGCCAGGGGCGCCCCGAGGCAGTAGTGCGTGCCGTGTCCGAAGCCCAGGTGCGTCCCCTGGAGTCCCTCGCGCGTCACGTCCAGGACGTCGGGGGAATCGAACTTCTCGGGGTCGCGGTTCGCGGAGGAGATCGCGATCTGGACCAGGGAGCCCTTGGGGATCAGCGTGCCCCGGATCTCGGCGTCCTCGGCCGCGTACCGGAAGGTCGACGTCTCCACCGACCCCTCGAAGCGCAGGATCTCCTCGACCGCCCCCGCGATGAGCGACGGATCCTTCCGCAGCTTCGCCAGCTGATCGGGGTGGAGCAGCAGGTCGAGGACGAAGTTGCCGATCTGGTAGGCGGTGGTCTTGTGGCCTGCGAAGAAGAGGACCCACAGCGACGCGACCAGTTCCGCGTCCTCCAGGCGTTCCTCCCCCTGGAGGAGGTCGCTGAGGAAGGAGTCCGAGGGGTGCTCGCGCGTGTCCGAGATCAGCTTCTCCAGCCGGTGCTGCAGACGCTCTTCGGCCGCCTTCAGCTCGGCCCTCAGCCGGGGATCGAACCGGGAGCGCGTCACCACGGCGAACTGCTCCAGGATCTCCGGGCGGTCCTCCTCCGGGATGCCCATCAGCTCGCACAGGACCGCGATGGGGAACGGGAACGCGAACGCGGACATCAGGTCGACCGCGTTGGCCCGTCGGCACTCGCCGAGGAGCCTCTCGGCGATCTCCGTGATGCGCGGTCTCATCTCCTCCACCCGCCGGGGGGTGAAGGCGCTCCTGAGGACGCGGCGCAGCCGGGTGTGCCGGGGCGGGTCGGAGAAGAGGACGTTGTCGTCCAGCGCGTCGAAGAAACTGCCGTACACGGCGTGGTACGTGTCGATGGCCCCGCGCATGTCCTTGCTGAAGCGGGGGTCCGAGAGGGCGTCCCGGGCGTCGTCGTGGCGGGTGATGAGGTAGGTGTCGATCCCGTGCGGGGGCGTCAGCCGACACACCGGGGCCTGCTCGCGCAGGGTGGCGTACAGGGGATGGGGGCACACCCGGTATTCCGGTGCGCCCCTGGACACGGCCGACACGATGTCGCGCAGCTCTCCGCCGCCGTTCGGTGCCCCGTTCTCCTGTGCCATGGTCCTCGCTCCTCCGTCAGGCTCGCGTTCTGCGGACACAACCGGTTCCCCGCGCGAGCGGTTCGCGAAACGACGCGCTTCTCGTTCGAGTGGAGCCGGTTGCGCCGGATACGAGGACCTCGGCGCGGCGCCAGCCGGTCGGTGACGGGGGCCTCAGCCGGGCCCCTTTGTCGACGACACCGGCACGGGCGCCGGTGCCCGGGCCGACCGTCAGCCGATCGGCGGGCGGCCGTCCGGTGCGACTGTGTGCGGGATCCCGCCCGGCGGGGGAAAGGCTGCTCTGCCACCAGCCCGCCCCTGGGGAGCATCGTCACAGCAGCGTCGGCCGCCCGCAGGGCCCGGGGGCACCTCGCAACGGTGGCCGGGGGAGGGACTTTGACGACACGACCTAGGAGCCCGCTCATGGCCCGAACTCTCGCCCTGGTCCTCACGGCAGCCGCCTCGCTCTCCCTGGGGGCCGTCGCCGCTCCCCCCGACGCTCCCGCCGCCCCCGGCAAGGCCACCGGCAGAGCCATGTCCGAACGCGCCGTCACCTACGGGGCCACCGCCCGGTTCCAGCGGCACGCCGTTGCCGTGGCGGCCGGCTACGTGCCGGACAAGTACTGCGTCGTCGACCCGGCGGGCAGGGGCGCGCTCGGCTACCCGCACTTCAACCACGCGTACGACAACTCCGTCGACCCGGCGAAGCCCGCCGCGCTGTACTACGAGGACGACGGGCACGGCGGCAAGCGCCTCGCCGGGGTCCAGTGGGTGGTCTACGACCGCGATCAGAACATGGCGACGGACGACGACCGCCCCACCCTCTTCGGCACGGCCTTCAAGGGCCCGCAGCGCGGCCACTTCCCCGGCCAGCCGATCCACTACGCCCTGCACCTGTGGCTCTGGAAGAAGAACCCCGACGGCGTCTTCGCGACCTTCAACCCGGCGGTGACCTGCCTTCCCGGCACCACCCGTCCCAAGCCGTCCCCCTGACCCCGCCGCCGGGAGCCGCCGATGTCCGTCACCCGACGCAGCCTGCTCGCCGCCGGCGCGATCGCCTTCAGCGGAGCGCTCGGCGCCCTGTTCGCCGGTGACTCCCGCGCCGCCGCCCGGGCCACCCGGGGGTACGGGCCGCTGCTGACCGACCCCCGCGGGCTGCTGGACCTGCCCGCGGGGTTCACGTACCGGGTGCTCTCGCGCGCGGGCGATCCGCTGCGCTCCGGCGAGGGCGCCACCCCGGCCAACTGCGACGGCATGGCCGCCTTCGACGCCGGCGGCGGCCGCGTGCGGCTGGTCCGCAACCACGAGAACCGCACCACCGCCGCCCTGCGCGTTCCCGCCGTCGCCGGTCTGACGTACGACCCCCAGGCCCTCGGCGGCTGCACGGCCCTGGAGCTCGACCCGGCCGGAGGGGTCACCGGCGAGCGGGTCGCCCTCGCCGGCACCGCCGTCAACTGCGCGGGTGGCCGGACCCCCTGGAACACCTGGCTGAGCTGCGAGGAGACCGAGGACCGCGCGGGCACCGCCGGCTACACCGAGGACCACGGCTACGTCTTCGAGGTGGACCCCGCCGACCCGCACCGCTCGGGCGCGGTCCCGCTCACCGCGATGGGCCGCTTCGCGCACGAGGCCGTCGCCGTGGACCCGTACCGCGGGGTGGTCTACGAGACCGAGGACGCCTTCACCTCGCCCTTCGGGCTGTTCTACCGGTTCCTGCCGGCCCGGCCGCTCGGCGGGACCGGCTCGCTGCGGGCCGGCGGCGCCCTGGAGGCCCTGCGCGTGCCGGGGCTGGCGGACCTGGCGGTGGTGGACGAGCCGGGGGCCGAGTTCCCGGTGGAGTGGGTGCCCGTACCGGATCCTGCGGCGGCCGGGACCCCGATCCGGCTCCAGGACTTCGGGCGGGGCGGCATCACCCACGCGCAGAAGCTGGAGGGCTGCTACTGGGGCGCGGGCGGCGTCCACTTCGTGTCCAGTTACGCGCGCAGCGGCGAGGGCGCGCCCGCCGACCACCACGGGCAGGTGTGGTTCTACGATCCGCGGCGCGCCCGGCTCCGGCTGGACGTGCTCTTCGGCCCGGCCGCCGACGTGCGGCTGCCCGGGGACTCCCCCGACAACATCTGCCTGGCCCCGGACGGCGGCCTGATGGTGTGCGAGGACGGCGGCGGGGCGCAGTACGTCTTCGGCGTGACGGTGGGCGGCGAGGTCTATCCGATGGCCCGCAACGCCGAGGACATCGGCCGGCCCGGGGCCCCGGAGTGGGGCGAGTTCGCCGGGGTCACCTTCTCCCCCGACGGGCGGACGATGTACGTCAACGCGTACGCGCCCGGGACCACGTTCGCGGTGACGGGGCCCTGGCACTGACCGTGCGGGCCCGTTCGACGCGGTGCAGGATCGTATCGAGTCGACGGGACAGGGGCAGACGACGGTGGCCAGGAAACAGAGCGGGAAGCGGAAACCGGCCGAGCCGACGGGGCGAGCCGAGCCGGCCGGGTCAGCCGAGCCGACCGGGCCGCGGGGGCCGGCTGCGAACAAGGAACCGGACACCGAGCCGGGGGGCGAGCGGCTGGGCGCCCTGCTGCGGCTCCCGCCCGGCGACCGGCCCGACCTCGGGCGCCTCGACCCCGCCGCGACCCCGGCGGGCCCGCGGGACAAGGCGGCCGCGCTCGCGGCCACCGCCGCGTGGGCGCAGCCGCTCGCCTCCTTGCAGGAGCGGCTCTACGCGGCGAGCACCGCCGGCGACCGCCGCCGCCTGCTGCTCGTCCTCCAGGGCATGGACACCAGCGGCAAGGGCGGCACCGTCAAGCACGTGATCGGTCCGTTCAACCCCGCCGGCTGCCGGGTCAAGGCCTTCAAGGCGCCCACGACCGAGGAGCGCAATCACCCCTTCCTGTGGCGCGTCATGAACGCCCTCCCCGTGCCGGGCGAAATCGGCATCTTCGACCGGTCGCACTACGAGGACGTCCTCGTCGCCCGTGTGCACGAACTGGTGCCGGGCACCGTGCTGGACCACCGCTACGAGGAGATCAACTGCTTCGAGCGTTCCCTCGCCGACGACGGGGTGACGGTGGTGAAGGTCTTCCTCCACATCAGCTACGAGGAGCAGCGCGAGCGGCTCCTGGCGCGGCTCGACAACCCCCACAAGCAGTGGAAGTTCAGCCCGGACGACATCGACGAGCGCCGGAACTGGCCCGCGTACCAGAAGGCGTACGAGCTGGCGCTGGAGCGGTGCTCCACGGACGCCGCCCCCTGGTTCGTCGTCCCCGCGGACCGCAAGTGGTACCGCAACTGGGCGGTCGGCAAGCTGCTGCTGGAGCATCTGGAGGACATGGATCCGCGATACCCGGAGGGTGACTTCGACATCGAGGAGTGCCGCGCACGGCTACTAGGCACATAGTCATATATTTTGCCTACGTGACCATTCCTGTACGCAAAGTGGCGGCCGTCGCCGCGCTCAGTGCCGCCCTCGCGGGATGCGGGGGCGGCGTCGGCACCTCGGACGCGGGCCGCGAAGCCCGTATGGGCACCCCTGCGGCGTCCGCCCCCGCCGGCCCGCCCGCCTCCGCGGTCCCCTCGCAGAGCCCCCCGCCCGGCGGCGCCCCGCAGGCCGGCGCGCCCGCCGGGGCCCCGACCATGGCGCCCGGTCCGAACGGCCTGACCCCGGTCTTCGAGCGGGCGAAGCAGCAGAGCGACAAGACCGTGGCCCTGACCTTCGACGCCGACATGACCTCCGACCAGGGGCCGCGCGCCGCGGGCGGGGAGCGTTTCGACAACCCTCAGCTGATCGCGGCCCTGCGCGCCCTCAAGGTGCCCTCGACGATCTTCATGACGGGCCGCTGGGCCGAGGAGTACCCGGACCAGGCGAAGTCGATCGGCACCGACCCGAACTTCGAGATCGCGAACCACTCCTACAGCCACCACGCCTTCAAGTCCCCCTGCTACGGGCTGCCCGCGCTCGACGGCGCCGCCGCCCGCGCGGACGTGGACCGGGCCTTCGCCGCCTTCCGGAAGGCGGGGGCGGTCAACACCGTCCCCTACTTCCGCTTCCCCGGCGGCTGCTACGACGACCAGGCGCTGCGGGCCCTGTCCACGGCCAGGGTCACGGCCGTCCAGTGGGACGTGGTCAGCGGGGACGCCTTCGCGAAGGACCCGGACGCGGTGGCCGAACAGGTGCTCGCCGGGGTGAAGCCCGGCTCGGTGGTGGTCATGCACTGCACGCGCAGCGCCGCCCCCGTCACCGAGGAGGCCGTCCAGCGGATCGTCCCGGAGCTGCGCAGGCGCGGCTACCGCTTCGTGAAGGTCTCCGAACTCATCGGCAAGTAGGCAGGCAGGCCCCGGGGAAGGGAGTGCGGCCGCTCAGCCGGAGCAGGCGGTGCGCTCCGCGTCCTGCCACTCGCACACCGGGCAGAGCACCACGCCCCGGGTCGCGACCCCGTACTCGGTGGGCTTGCCGCACGCGACGCAGTCCGCGTAGGGCGGCCCCTCCACTGGCTCGGCCGGGGCGGCGGGTGCGGGGCAGTACGACGGGGTCCCGTCCAGCTGGTCCATGCCTACGAGCGTACTGCGCGGGACGGTCGTGGAACTGCTCTGCTCCGAGCACTGGTAGGAAACTTTCCTTCCTGTTAGTGTCCCGGGCGGCGGCTTAGCGCGGTGCCCGGCCCCCGTGGGCATGACGCGCTCAGCGAGAGCTCTGACCCGGCCGCCGTGGCGCTGCCCCCTGCCCGCCCGCGGGCCGGGTGCGGCGTCCCGCGCCAGTGCCCAGCTCTCGCCGCCCCCAAGGCCAAGGAGTCCAGGTATGCGCCTGAACGCCTCTGCTCAGCCCCCACCGTTCCGCGGCGGACTTCACACCCTCCTCCTCGCCTGCGCCGCCGCGCTCGCGCTCGTCGGCGGCCTCCTCCTCGCCTGGCCCGAACGGGCCGGGGCCGCCACCGATCCCCTCATATCGCGCGGGAAGCCGGCCACCGCGTCCTCCGTCGAGACCTCCTCTCTGGGCGCGAGGAACGCCTTCGACGGCGACCCGGCCAGGCGCTGGGCCAGCGCCGAGGGTCAGGACCCGCAGTGGATCCGGGTCGATCTCGGCGCCACCGCCACCGTCTCGCGGGTGAGGCTGACCTGGGAGGCCGCCCACGCCCGGGCGTACCGCGTCGAGTTGTCCGCCGACGGCGCCGCCTGGACCCCGCTCGCGACCGAGAGCGCGGGCAACGGCGGCGTCGACGACTGGACCGGCCTGTCCGGTAAGGGCCGCTACCTGCGCGTGTACGGGACCGCGCGCGGCACCGCGTACGGCTACTCGCTCTTCGAGGCCGAGGTGTACGGCGCCGTCGACGGCGGGCCGCCGCCCGGCGGCGCCTTCACGGTGGTCGCGGCCGGTGACATCGCCGCCCAGTGCACGGCCTCGGACAGCGGCTGCGCGCACCCCCGAACCGCCGCGCTCGCCCAGCGGATCGACCCGAAGTTCTACCTGACGATGGGTGACAACCAGTACGACGACGCCCGGCTCTCCGACTTCCGCGCCTACTACGACAAGACCTGGGGCGCCTTCAAGGCCAGGACCCGGCCGGTACCGGGCAACCACGAGACGTACGACCCGGCCGGCCCCCTCGCCGGATACAGGTCCTACTTCGGGAGCATCGCCTTCCCGCAGGGCAAGAGCTACTACAGCTACGACGAGGGCAACTGGCACTTCATCGCCCTCGACTCCAACTCCTTCGACCAGTCCGCCCAGATCAACTGGCTCAAGGCCGACCTGGCCGCCAACACCAAGCCGTGCGTGGCCGCCTACTGGCACCACCCGCTGTTCTCGTCCGGCGGGCACGGCAACGATCCGGTCTCCAATCCGGTGTGGAAGATCCTCTACGCCGCGAAGGCCGACCTCGTCCTGAACGGGCACGACCACCACTACGAGCGCTTCGCCCCGCAGGACCCCGACGGCAGGGCGAAGGCCGACGGGATCGTGCAGATCGTCGGCGGGATGGGCGGCGCCGAGCCCTACCCGATCGAAGAGGTCCAGCCCAACAGCCAGAAGCGGATCAGCGGACCGTACGGCGTGGTGAAGCTCGACTTCACCGACTCCGGCTACGGATGGACCTACGTCGCCACGGACGGGCAGGTCAAGGACACCAGCCCGAAGTACAGCTGCCACTGATGTACCTGGCCGCCCACGGCCGCCGCCCGGACGCGCCGCCCCGCACCCCCGGGGCCCGGCGGCGCGTCCCCGCCGCCGTCCTCGCACTCGGCACGGTCAGCCTGGTCACCGACGTCTCCTCCGAGATGGTCACCGCGGTGCTGCCGCTCTACCTCGTCCTGGGCCTCGGACTCACCCCCCTCCAGTTCGGCTTCCTGGACGGCATGTTCAACGGCGCGACCGCCCTCGTGCGGCTGCTCGGCGGACGTCTCGCCGACCGCGGCGGCCACCACAAGCGGGTCGCCGGCAGCGGCTACCTGCTCTCCGCGCTCTCCCGGCTGGGACTGCTCCTCGCCGGCGGCGCCACCGCCGGGATCGCCGCGGCGCTCGCCGCCGACCGGCTGGGCAAGGGCATCCGCACCGCCCCGCGCGACGCCCTGATCTCGCTCAGCGGCCCGCCGGAGGCGCTCGGCCGGTCCTTCGGCGTGCACCGCGCCATGGACACCACCGGCGCCCTGCTCGGACCGCTCGCCGCGTTCGCCGTGCTGTGGGCGACCGCCGACGCCTACGACGCGGTGTTCGCCGTCAGCTTCTGCGTCGGCCTGCTCGGCGTGCTCCTGCTCGTCGTGTACGTCCCGGCCCCGACGCGGGCGGCCGCGCCGGCGGCCGCGCGAGCACCCGCTGGCCGAGCCGCACGGCGTCGACGACCAGCCCGCCTGGCTGGACGAAGCGACCGTCGGCTACGCCCTGCCGGGACGCGACGGCCGCGCGAGCGACATCCGGTCGGTCCCGGCGGACGGCACGGGGACGCCCCGCCTCCTCGTGGCCGGCGGCTCGTCACCCGCGTACGTACGCCGAGCGGGCGATATGCCCTACTAGCTCCGCCGCGCGGCGACCAGGCAGGCCACCGCACCCGCCGCGGCGGCCAGCAGCAGGGCGCCCGCCAAGGCCGTGAGCGGCAGCGGTGCGGTGCCCGAGCGCGCCCCCGTGACCAGGGCGGACAGCGCGCCGCGGGCCGGGGAGGGTGCGAGGACCCAGGCCAGCAGGGAGCCGAGGGCCCCGGCCGATACCGCGTAACCGGGGCGCCGTACCAGCGGCCGGCTGCACAGCGCCCCCACGGCCGCGCCGGTCAGGGCGCACACCGCCACCGCCAGGCCACCGGCGAGAGCGGCCCGCGCGGGGCCCGGTCCGGCCCGGTCGCCGAGCAGCAGCGCCACGGCCGCGGCCGCCGCTCCGGCGAACAGCGCTCCGGCGAGGCCGGTGAGCAGGGCCGCCGCGTGCACCCGTACGGGACCGGCCGCGGCGGCCGTGCAGTCGCGGGCCGCGTCGGGTTCGAGGGTGACGCAGATCCGGACCAGCCAGGCGGTCAGCGGGACCAGGCCGGCGGCCGCGTAGCCGAGGGAGTCCAGCACCGGTTCGCCCGGCCGTATCCCGACGGCCAGGAAGGCGGCGTACAGGACGAAGGGGGCGAGCCACTGCTGGGAGCGCAGCAGCATGGCGCCCTGGTAGCGGAGCAGGGAGGTCACGGCAGTTCCTCCACGGCACGGACGTGCCAGGGCGGCCGGGCGGTGAGCAGGGCGCGCAGCACCTCGTCGGAGCGGGCGGCGTCGACGGTCAGCAGAATATCGCCGTCGGGGCCGGGTGCCCCGGCGAGACCGGGCGGCAGCGGGCTGCCGGGTGGTCCGGCGGCGCGGATCCGTACGCGGGACCCGGCCGTCCCGGACACCGGTACGAGCCCCCCGGCCCGGACCCGGTAGTGCGCGTCTGGCGCGCCCGCGAGCCGCCGGGGGTCGTGGTCGACGAACACCACGGTGGCTCCGGCGGCGGTGCGTTCGGCGACGGCGCCGTCGAGCTCGGCCCGGGCGGGCGCGTCCAGCCCGGTCCAGGCCTCGTCGAGGACGAGCAGCCCCGGTTCGGCGAGCAGCGCCTGGGCGACGGCCACCTTCTGGCTGGTCCCCTTGGACAGTTCGGCCATCGGGGTGCGGGCGTGCCCGGCGGCCCCGAACCGCTCCAGCCAGTGCGCCGCCCGCCGGGCCGCCTCCGTGCGCGGGAGCCCGTGCACCCGGCCCAGGTGGGTCAGGTAGGACGCGACGTCGAGGGGGAGCGCCGCCGGGAAGCGTTCGGGCACGTAGGCCGTGCGGCGCGGGCGGCCGCTGACGCGCCCCTCGGTCGGGGTGTCGATCCCGGCGAGGATCCGCAGCAGGGTGGACTTGCCTCCGCCGTTGCCGCCTTCGACCCGGACGAGGGCGCCGCGCGGCAGCTCCAGCGTGATCCCGCGCAGCACCCAGGGCCGGCGCGGCCCGTAGCGGCGGCCGATGCCGGTCAGGTTCAGTGCGCGGCCGCCGTCTCGGTGACCTCGCTCGGGCGGACGATCACGAAGCCCTCGCCGCTCAGCTTCAGCTGGACGGCCTCGCCGGAGCCGCCGCGGATCATCGAGCCGACCGACTGGGAGCGGTGCAGGCCGGTCTCCAGCTGGGCGCTCCAACCGACGACCGCGTCGGTGTCCACGAAGACCGGGGCCTGCGCGGTGACTGGGATGATGATCGGGCTGCCGTCGCAGACCACGGCGAGCTTGCCGGTGCCGGTGAAGAGGCTGTTGAAGAGGCCGCCGCCGGTCATGCCGGCACCCTTCACCATCTTGATCTCGTAGGAGAGGGTCGGGTCGAAGCACAGCACGTTGCGGCCGTTGATGGTGAGGGCGTCGCCCGGCTCGAAGTCGATGATGAAGCAGTTGCCCGCCTGGTGGGCGAACCAGGCCTCGCCCTGGCCGCGTACGGACATCAGCGCCAGGCCCTCGCCCGTGACGGCGCGCTTGAGCATGCCGCCGATGCCCTGACCCTTGCGCTCGAACTGGAGGTTGCCGCGGAAGGCGACCATCGAGCCCTGCCGGGCCAGCATTTCACCGTTGACGTTGTACCTCACGGACTTGGCGTTCTGCAGGCTCATACCAGGGGTGACGGCGGCCTGGGCCAGGTTCTCGGACGCGAAAAGGTCACTCTTCATGGCATTCATCCTCACCCGGGGCGACCACCCGGGGCATCATCCTGAAGGCGGACCCTGGCATCCTTGGCGGGATGAGCAGCCAGCACACGAACGACATCTCCGACGTGCCCGCGGTCGGCGCGGACAGCCCCTTCCGGCAGGAGCACGTCCTGCGCGACGAGGCCCCGCAGTTCGTCCTGCCGCTGGTGGTGCGGATCGAGAAGGCCGAGCCGCCCGCCCGGACGGACGCCCTGGAGACGGCGGCCCGCGCGGTGCTGGTCCTGCTCACCGACGCACGGGCGCAGGGCGAGGGCGAGTGGGCCGAGGCGGTCCGCGACTGGCAGGACGCGCGGATCCGCAAGGTGGTCCGGCGGGCGCGCGGGGCGGAGTGGCGCAAGGCCGGGACCCTGCCGGGCATCACGGTGCACGGTGACAGCTCGGAGGTGCGGGTCTTCCCGCCGGTCCCCCTCGACGGCTGGCCCAAGGAGCTGGCCAAGCTCCAGGTCTCGGGCACCGACCTGGACGATCCGGAGCCGGTCGCCGCGGCCACCGGGCCGGGTCTGCCCGTGCTGTGGTTCAACCCGGACCTCGGCATGTCGGCCGGCAAGGCGATGGCCCAGGCCGGACACGCGGCGCAGCTGGCGTGGTGGGAGCTGACGGAGGCGGAGCGGGCCGTCTGGCAGGAGTCCGGTTTCCGCCTGGCGGTACGGACGGCCGCGCGCGAGCGGTGGGCGGAGCTGAGCGGGAGCGGGCTGCCGGTGGTCCGCGACGCCGGGTTCACCGAGATCGCGCCGGGCAGCGCGACGGTGGTCGCCGACCATCCGGCGCTGCGCGCCCGGCTCTGAGGGCCCGCTCGGATCCTCGGTCCGCCCGGCTCCGACGGCCTTCTGCAACCGCCTTCTCCGACAGCCTTCTCCAACCGCCTCGCCCGGGCGGCGGAAACCTCAAATGTTGCTCTGAACGTCCCCTCCCGCGGGTTGGCTCGACTCCGTCCGGGCCATGACATCGGCACAGAGTGCGACGAGAGGGGGCGAGGGGACATGAAGCCCATGGCACACCTGGGGGTGGGCATCGGCTGGCGGCCGGAGATCGCGGACGCCGTCGAGCGGCTGCCCGGCCTGGACTGGGTCGAGGTGGTGGCCGAGAACATCTGCCCGGGCCACCTGCCCGAGGCCCTCGTGCGGCTGCGCGAGCGCGGCACGACGGTCGTTCCGCACGGGGTCTCGCTCGGCATCGGCGGCGCCGACCGCCCGGACCCGGCGAAGCTGGCGGCGCTCGGCGAGCGGGCGCTGGCGCTGGGGGCGCCGCTCGTGACCGAGCACATCGCCTTCGTACGGACCTCCTCGCCCGTGCTGGAGGCCGGGCACCTGCTGCCGGTGCCCCGCACCCGCGACGCGCTGGACGTCCTGTGCGAGAACGTACGGATCGCACAGGACGCCCTGCCCGTGCCGCTGGCCCTGGAGAACATCGCCGCGCTCTTCTCGTGGCCGGACGAGGAGATGACGGAGGGACAGTTCCTCACGGAGCTGGTCGAGCGGACCGGTGTCCGGCTGCTCATCGACGTGGCGAACCTGCACACCAACCGGGTCAACCGGGGCGAGGACCCGGCCGCCGTACTGGACGCGATCCCGCTGGAGGCGCTCGCGTACGTCCACGTGGCGGGCGGCGTCGAGCGGGGCGGCGTCTGGCACGACACCCACGCGCACCCGGTACCGCCGGTGGTGCTCGATCTGCTGGCCGAACTGCGTTCCCGGGTGGATCCGCCGGGCGTCCTGCTGGAGCGGGACGACGACTTCCCGCCCGAGCCGGAGCTCGCGGACGAACTGGCCGCGATCCGGGCGAATCCAGCCCCGCCCGCGTGTGAGGCGCGGGGGTCCGGGGGCAGCGCCCCCGGCAACGGCTCCGCACCCGGCAACGGACCGACCCCCCGGCGGAAGCCGAGGGGTCCAAGGGTCGCCACCGAGACCGTCCGCACCCGCGTGGCGCTCGGACAGGCCGCGCTGCTGTCGGCGCTGGTCGCCGGGACCCCCGTGCCCGAGGGCTTCGACCGCCGGCGCGTCCGGGTGCAGGCCCGGGCGCTGGCCGCGAAGCGGGCCGATGTGGTGGCCAAGGTGGCTCCGGAGCTGCCCGCGATCCTCGGCGGCCGCGACCCGTACCGCGAGGCCTTCCTCGCCTACGCCAAGGACCGCCCCATGACCGGCGGGTACCGCAGGGACGCCCTGGACTTCGCCGAGCACCTGCTGATCCGTGACCTGCCGGCCGATCCGGCCGCGCGGCGCCGGCTCACCGCCTGGTGGCGGGAGCGGGCCGGGGCGCGACTGCCCCGCCGGATCGTGCGCTGGGCCCGGGCGCTCGCGGGGAGGGCGGCATGAACCTCCTCGCCCTCGCGATCTGGATCGCCGTCATCGTCTCCTCCGTCCTGCTGGTCCGTGGGCTGCGCAGGTCCCGGCCGACGGCGGTCGGACCATCGGCCGCCCTCCACGACCTGTCCGAGGCGGCCTTCGTGGCGGGCGGCCCCGCCACCGTCGTGGACGCCGCGCTCGTCTCGATGCTCGGGGACGGCCGGCTGGTCGTCGGCGGTCCGGGCATCGTCCAGGTACGCCCCGGGGCGCGGGCCGCCGACCCCGCGGAGCGCGCCGTCCTCCAGGCCCACCGGGGGGCGCCCTCGGGATGGCTCTACCAGGTGCGTTACGCCGCCATGCTCGACCCGGCCGTCCAGGAGATCGGCGACGTGCTCGCCGCCCGCGGGCTGGTCTCCCCGCCCGGATCCGGGCGGCCCCTGCGCCGTTGGGGGCTGGTCCAGGCCGCGGTGTGCGCGGTCCTGATCCCGGTGTCGGTGGTGCTGACCATCGTGGACTTCGTCCAGGATCCCGGCGCCGAGGTTCCGTTCATCGGGAAGGTGCTGGCCGCGCTGGTGGGCGGCATCCTCGTGGGCCTGATCTGCGCGGCCCGGGCCAAGAGCCGGGTCACCCCCGCGGGGATGCGGGCGCTGCTCGCGATGCGCTCCGCGTACGTGAACGACCGGACCGCGCACGCGCAGACCGCGCTGTTCGGGCTGCGCGGTCTGCGGGACCCGTACCTGCGTCAGCAGTTGGTGCCGGCCGCCCGCGGCACCCGGCTGGCCGCCGCCCAGTCGCTCCCGCGTTCGCAGGGCACGCACGCGCCGTCGTACGGGTCCTCGGCCGAGCTGCTGCCGATCGTCTGGTGCGCCGCGAGCGACGGCGGTGGCGGCGGTTCGAGTTGCGGCGCCTCGGGCGGTGGCTGCTCCTCGGGATCCGGTTGCGGGTCCTCCGGCGGCGGCTCCAGCAGTTCCAGCTGCTCCAGCAGCAGCTCGAGTTGCAGCAGCTCGTCCGGTTCCAGCTGCTCCAGCAGTTCCAGCTCCTAGTAGTGCTGTGACCGGAAAGGTTCACCGGGTCACAGCACTAGCCGCCGGTACGGCAACCGGGGGGCGCTACCCGTGGCAACGGGGGTACGGAGGCCGACACCGGCCGGTGATCCTTTACTGCGGCGCGACTCTGGCGTCTCATCTGATCATCCAATGAGACGAAAGGGCCGTGATGCAGACGAGACTCGCACGCCACGGAGCCGCCGTGGCGGCGCTCTCCCTCACCCTCTGCGCCCCGGCCCACCTCCCGGCCCACGCCGCCGGGACCGGCTCGCCCGCCCCCCTCGGCGGGACGGCCGCGGAGGCCGCCGGCGCCGCCCTCGTGGCGCACCGCGCGGCGGCCGCGGCCGCCGCCGGAGGCAGCGGCGGCCTCGACTTCCGCCCCTGCCCGGCCGTGGAGGGGCTCCCCGGCCCGGTCCGGTGCGCCACCCTGCGCGTACCGCTCGACTACGCCCGCCCCGACGGTCCGCAGATCTCCCTCACCGTCAGCCGGGTCCCCGCCACCCGCGCCCACGGCGCCGTCCGCCAGGGCGCGCTCGTCCACAATCCCGGCGGCCCCGGGGCTTCCGGCATGCGCTTCCCGCTGGTCGCCGGCCTTCCCGGATGGGAGCGGATCTCGGCCGCCTACGACCTCGTGGGCTACGCCCCGCGCGGCGTCGGCCGCTCCGCCCCGCTGTCCTGCCAGGACCCCGCCGCCCGCGCACAGGGCCCGACCCAGGTCCCCGTCGACCCCTCCCCCGCGTACAAGAAGGAACGCGTCGCGGCCGCCCAGGCGTACGCCCGCGGCTGCGCGCGGCGGGCCGGCGCGGCCCTGCCGTACTACACGACCCTGAACAACGCCCGCGATCTGCACGTCCTGCGCGCCGCGCTCGGCGAGAAGAAGCTGACCTTCACGGGCGCCTCGTACGGCACCTACCTCGGCGCCGTGTACGCGACCCTCCACCCGGGCCACGTCCGGCGGATGGTCCTCGACTCGGCGGTCGATCCCGACCCGCGCCGCGTCTGGTACCGCAACAACCTCGACCAGGCCCCCGGCTTCGAGCGCCGCTGGTACGACTTCCGCGCCTGGGTCGCCCGGCACCACGCCACGTACCGCCTCGGCGCCACCGCGGCGGCCGTGCAGGCGAGCTACGAGCGCGTCCGGGACGCGGTGGCCCGTACCCCCGCCGGCGGGGTCGTGGGCACCGGTGAACTGCGGGCCGCCTACCTCCAGGCCGCGTACTACGACGACGTCTGGCCGGACCGGGCGGCGGCCCTCGCGGCCTTTCTGCGCGGCGATCCGCGGCCACTGACCGCTCAGGCCGCCCCGGACCCGGCGGCGGCGGCCGAGGCCGAGAACGCGACGGCCGTCTACACGGCGGTGCTCTGCAACGACGCCTCCTGGCCCGCGGACTGGGAGACCTGGGACCGCGACAACACCGAGCTGGCCCGCACGGCCCCCTTCGAGACCTGGGCCAACGCCTTCCTCAACCTCCCGTGCGCCTACTGGCCGGCGGGCGAGCGGCAGCGGCCGGTGGCGGTCGGGGCTCAGCCGGAGCTGCTGCCGCGCACGCTGGTGGTCGCGGCGGAGCGGGACGGGGCGACCCCGTACCCGGGCGCGCTGGAACTCCAGCGGCGGCTCGGCACCGGGGCCGCGCTCGTGACGGAGACGGGGGCCGGCTCCCATGGAGTGGCCGGCGGACGCAACGACTGCGTGGACCGTCACGTGGAGCGGTACCTGCTGACAGGTGAGACCCCGGGGTGGCGTAGCACGTGTGCGCCGCATCCGGAGCCCGCACCGGTGTCGCTGGACGACCGGGCAGCAAGCGCCCACCGGGCACTGCTGCCGCCAGTCGTCTGAACTTCCGGGCGGGATCTCCGGCTGCGTCGTTTCGGGGGCAGGGCCTCCCGATCCACCGGAGGAGGTCACCTGACGGTGTGGTCGTCCTCCGGTCCTTCCCCCCAGGGGAGGTATCAGGCGAGCCCGGCCACCAGATCGGCGACGGACTTGCGGCGTCCGGTGTAGAAGGGCACCTCTTCACGGACGTGCATACGGGCCTCGGAGGCACGCAGGTGACGCATGAGGTCGACGATGCGGTACAGCTCGTCCGCCTCGAAGGCCAGCAGCCATTCGTAGTCGCCCAGCGAGAAGGAGGCGACGGTGTTGGCGCGCACGTCCGGGTACCCGCGGGCCATCTTGCCGTGGTCGGCGAGCATGCGGCGGCGGTCCTCGTCGGGCAGCAGGTACCAGTCGTAACTGCGCACGAAGGGGTACACGCTGACGTAGTCGCGCGCGACCTCGTCGGCCAGGAAGGCGGGGATGTGCGACTTGTTGAACTCGGCCGGGCGGTGCAGGGCCATGTTCGACCACACCGGCTCCAGCGCGCGGCCCAGCTTGGTGCGGCGGAACAGGTTGTACGCGGTCTGCAGCTCGTCCGCGGTCTCCGCGTGCCACCAGATCATGATGTCGGCGTCGGCGCGCAGGCCGGAGACGTCATAGGTGCCGCGGACGGTGATGTCCTTGGCGGCCAGCTGGTCGAACAGTTCCTGGACCTCGTCGGCGAACCCGGCGCGGTCCTCGGGCAGGACGTCCTTCAGCTTGAAGACGGACCACAGGGTGTAGCGGATGACCTCGTTGAGGTCCTTCGCCTTCTTCCCCGCGTTGGGAATCTTCTCTGGTGCAGTCATGTTTCCTATTGTCCCGTGCGCTGATCAGTGGTCGGTGCCAGGGGTGCCGAACGCGGACCGAGCGAGGCGATCACCGCGTCCGCGGCCCGGCCGGCGCTCGCGATGCAGGCCGGAATGCCCACCCCGTCGTAGAGCGCACCGCACACGGCGAGTCCGGGCAGCGCGGCGACGGCGCCGCGGATCCGGGCGACCCGGTCGAGGTGGCCGACCGGGTACTGGGGCAGCCCGCCGTCCCAGCGGGTGACGGTGGAGGCGACGGGCCGGGCCGCCAGGCCCACGGCCTCGCCGAGGTCGGCGAGGGAGACCTCGACGAGCTCGCCGTCCTCGCGTTTCAGATCCTCCTCGTCCGCGTACCGGCCCACCGAGGTGCGTAGCAGGAAGAGGTCCGGATCCGCCCCGGACCAGGCCCACTTGTTGCTGGAGAAGGTGGAGGCCTTGATGGTCCGGCCGTCGACGGGCGGTACGAGGAACCCGCTGGCGCCGCCGCCGGAGATGGCGGCCGGCAGGTCGCAGCGGCGGAAGGCCATGGTGATCAGGGCCATCGAGGCGTATTCGACCCCGCGCAGCTCGGCCGCGGCCGCCGGTGCGAGCCCGTCCAGCAGCCGTGCGGCGGGCCCGGCCGGGGTCGCCAGGATCACGCCGTCGGCCTCGACGACCTCGGCGTCGGCCACGACCCGCCAGCCTTCAGTCGTACGAATGACCTCGCGGACGGGAGCGTCGGTGACGATCCGCGCCCCGGCCGAGCGGCAGGCCTCGGCGACGGCGAGCGGGAGCCGTCCGATGCCGCCCTCGATGCCGGCGAAGACCGGACCGTCCTGCTGGGGCTGCGCCTGCGCCCTGCGCTGCAGTTCCCGTACGCCGTCGCCCAGCAGGGCGTGCGTGCGGGCGGCCTCGAAGAGCTGGGGCACGGCGGCCCGCATGGAGATGCGGTAGGCGTCGCCCGCGTAGACCCCGCCGAGCAGCGGTTCCACGAGCCGGTCGACGACCTCGTGGCCCAGCCGGGCGGCGACGTACTCGCCGACGGCGACGTCGTCGCCGATCTCGGCGGGCGGCAGCTCGCGCTCGGCCTCGATACGGGCCAGGCCCTGCGCGGAGAGCACTCCGGAGGCGGCGAGCGGTCCCAGGTCGCCGGGGACTCCCATGACGTGCCCGCGCGGCATCGGCCGCAGCGCGCCCCGGGTCCACAGGTGGGCGGTGGCGGTGGCCGGCGGCCGCACGGCTTCGCCGAGGCCCACGGCCTCGGCGAGGGCCACGGCCTCGGGGCGGCGGGCGAGCATGGATTCGGCGCCGAGGTCGACGCGGGCGCCGGCGAGCTCACCGGCGTACAGCTTGCCACCGAGCCGCGGTCCGGCCTCCAGCAGCGTGACGCGGGCGCCTTCGGCGAGCAGCCGGTGGGCTGCCGCGAGGCCCGCGATGCCGCCGCCGATGACGACGACGTGCCGGGTCGGGCCGGGGCGATCCGTACGCGTGTCCGCTTCGTGCATGGACACATCGTCTCAGATCGATCTCCGAGGCCGGACCGTGACCGCATCGGGACCGGCCCGGGACCGTGGAAGCGAAACCCGCGACGGGACTCTGGACGTCGAAACGGCAACACCAGCCGATCACCGGGGGTTTGAAAGATGCGCACTCTGCACCGGCACCGTTCCGCGGCGGCCCTGGCCGCCCTCTCCCTGGCCGGGGCGCTCGCGCTCACCGGCTGCGGCGCGGGTGACGAGGGCCGGGCCGCCTCGGCCGACAAGGCGGCGGTCGCGCCCGCGCCCGCCCAGGACGGCAAGGCCCCGGAGGGCGCGGACGGCGCCGCGGCGGGCACGGCTCCGGCTCCGGCTCCGGCTCCGGCTCCGGCGGGGTCTTCGGCCTCCTCGGGCTCCTCGGGCTCCTCGGCCGACAAGAACGCCCAGCCGCCGGCCGTGGTCCGCCCGAACGTCATCCGTACGGCGACGCTCGGCATCGAGACGACGGACGCCCAGAAGACGCTCGCCGCGGCCCGCGCCGCGGCCGACGGGGCGGGCGGCTACGTCGGCAACGAGTCCACCAAGCGCGGCGAGGACGGCCGGATGACCTCGACGGTGACCCTTCGGGTGCCCGGCGAGCACTACGACGCCGTGCTCGGCGCCATGGAGGGCAGCGGAAAGCTCCTGCACCGCAAGGTCGACGCGCAGGACGTCACGGAGAAGGTCGCCGACATCGGCAGCCGCGTCACGTCGCAGCAGGCCAGCGTCGCGCGGGTGCGGGAAATGATGGGCAAGGCCTCGGCGCTGAGCGAGGTGGTGATGCTGGAGAGCGAGCTGAGCCGGCGCCAGTCCGACCTGGAGTCGCTGCTGGCGCAGCAGACGGCGCTGAAGGACCGGATCTCGCTGGGCACGATCACGCTGGAGGTCACGGAGCCGGCCCCGAAGCCGGCGGCGCGGGAGCAGGAGAAGGAGCCCACCTTCCTGGGCGCCCTGGGCGGCGGCTGGGAGGTCTTCACGAAGATCGTGCGCTACCTGACGGTGGCGGTGGGCGCGCTGCTGCCGTTCGCGCTGGCGGCCGCGCTGGCGGCGCTGGTGTTCCGGCTGTACCGGTGGTGGCGGCCGGCGCGGCCGAAGACGGGCCCGTCCTCGGAGCGGGTGCCCGTCCCGGCGGCCCGGGCGGCGGCTTCGGACACCGAGGCCGACGTGGCCGACGTGCGGGACTGAACGCGCGTTCGGACGTAGCGTGTTCGCCATCCGATGACGGTGAAGGGGCGGTACGGACGATGGCGACGGAACGACTGGTGGTGGTCGGCGGTGACGCGGCGGGGATGTCCGCCGCGTCACAGGCCCGCAGGCTCAAGGGTCCGGCGGAGCTGGAGATCGTCGCCTTCGAGCGCGGGCACTTCAGCTCGTACTCGGCGTGCGGCATCCCGTACTGGGTCGGCGGCCGGGTCGCCGAGCGCGACGACCTGATCGCCCGCACCCCCGAGGAGCACCGCGCCCGCCACATCGACCTGCGCACCCGCACGGAGGTCGTGGAGCTGGACCTCCCCGGTTCCCGGGTCCGCGCCCGGGACCTGGACAGCGGATCCGAATCCTGGACGGGCTACGACAAGCTCGTCCTGGCGACGGGCGCCCGCCCGGTCCGCCCCCGGCTCCCGGGCATCGGCGCCCACGGGGTCCACGGCATCCAGACCCTGGACGACGGCCAGCGCCTGATGGCCGCGCTGGAGCGCATCGAGGGCCGCCGGGCGGTCGTGGTCGGCGCGGGCTACATCGGCGTGGAGATGGCGGAGGCCCTGGTGGAGCGGGGCTACGAGGTCACCGTCCTGCACCGGGGCGAGCAGCCGATGTCCACGCTCGACCCGGACATGGGCGCTCTGGTGCACAGCGCCATGAACGGCATGGGGATCCGTACGGTCGCCCGCGCCGAGGTGACGAAGATCCTCACCGACGAGGAGGGCCGGGCCCGGGCGGTGGCCACGTCGGCGGGCGAGGAGTACGAGGCCGACGTGGTCGTGCTCGGCATCGGCGTGGAGCCCCGTACCGGGCTCGCCCGCGACGCCGGCCTGCCGCTCGGCCCGTCGGGCGGCATCCTCACGGACCTCTCGATGCGGGTACGGGGATACGAGAACATCTGGTCGGGCGGCGACTGCGTGGAGGTCCTGGACCTGATCGCGGGCCGCACCCGGCACATCCCCCTGGGCACGCACGCCAACAAGCACGGCCAGGTCATCGGCTCGGGCGTGGGCGGCGGCTACGCGACCTTCCCCGGGGTGGTGGGCACGGCGGTCAGCAAGGTCTGCGACCTGGAGATCGCCCGTACGGGGCTGCGCGAGCGCGACGCGCGGGAGGCGGGCCTGCGCTTCGTGACGGCCACCATCACCTCCACCACGACGGCGGGCTACTACCCGGGCGCGGCGGACATGACGGTGAAGATGCTGGCCGAACGCCGCACGGGCCGTCTCCTCGGCGTCCAGATCGTCGGCGGCGCGGGTTCCGCGAAGCGGGTGGACATCGCGGCCGTCGCCTTGACGGCGGGCATGACGGTCGAGCAGGTCGTGTCCCTCGACCTGGGCTACGCCCCGCCGTTCTCTCCCGTGTGGGACCCGATCCTGATCGCCGCCCGCAAGGCGGTCTCGGCGGTGCGGGCGGCCGGCTCCTAGGAGCCCGGCGCACCGTCCCCGGTGGACCTTTCCGGTGGCGGCGCTAGGGGGTGTCCGGCGGGTCAGGGTCGGATAGCCCGGGTCGTCTGGCGCCGTGCATTGCAAGGCGGAGGAGGGAGTCCATGCGGAGCATCGACGACCGACGACAACGCGGCAAGGCGCGGTGCCAGGCGGCCCGGGCCCGGGCCTGACCCGCCGGACACCCCCTAGGCTGGAAGAGGCCTTCGCCCACCTCGGGGACCGTCCGGAAGAGGTGACCCGATTGCGTGCCTCCAGGGGAATCCCGGCCCTCGTCGCCGCCACCGCCCTGGCCGCCGCCTGCCTGCTGCCCGGACCGGTGGCCGCCGCTCCCGCCGCCGCCCCGGGGGACGGCCCGTGTGCGACCTCGCTGCCGGACAGTTTCTGGCGCGCCCCCGTGGACACCCTTCCGCTGCACCCGAGCTCGGCCCGGTACGTCTCCTCGATCGGGTCCACGGAGCCGCTGCACCCGGACTTCGGCTCGGGACTGGTCGAGGGGCAGCCCTTCGGCATCCCCGTCACCGTGACGGACGCCGAGGTGCCGGAAACGAAGGTCACCCTGGACAATCCCGAGGAGAGCGAGACGTCCGGGTACCGGATCCCGCGGGACGCCAGGGTCGAGAACGGTCCGGCGAGCGACGGGGACCGGCACGTCGTCGTGTGGGACCGCGGCCTGTGCAGGTCCTACGAGCTCTTCGACGCGGAGCAGCAGGGCCCCGAGGCATGGCGCGCCGGCTCGGGCGCGATCTTCGACCTGCGGTCGCACGAGCTGCGCCCCGACGGGTGGACCTCGGCCGATGCCGCAGGCCTGGCCATCCTCCCCGGTCTGGTGCGCTACGAGGAGGCGGCGGCCGGGCGGATCGACCACGCGATCCGCATCACCGTGCCCCGCTCGGACCAGAGCTACGTGTGGCCGGCCCGGCACCACGCGGGCGCCGCGGCGGACGCCTCGCTGCCTCCCATGGGGCTGCGGCTGCGGCTCAAGGCCTCGGTGGACACCACGGGGCTGCCGCCGCAGGCCAGGGCGGTGGCCGAGGCGCTCAAGAAGTACGGCGCCATCGTCGCGGACAACGGCTCGCCCTGGTTCATCACCGGCGAGGAGCACTCCGGCTGGGACAACTCCCAGCTCGACGCGCTCAAGGAATACAAGGGATCGGACTTCGAAGCGGTCGACGCGTCCGGACTGCAGCTGTCGCCGGACTCGGGAGCCGTCGCCCCGAAGTGATCCCTCAAGTGATCCCTCCGGGGCGCGTCGACCGTACGCGGGTGCCTTCGGCTCAGCGGGCCGTCTTGGTGTGGACGTAGTCCACCAGGCGGGTCAGCGCGTCCGGGTCCGTCGTGGGCAGGACGCCGTGGCCGAGGTTGAAGACGTGGCCCTCCAGGCCGGCCGCGGCCGCGAGGACCTCGTCCGTCTTGGCCTCGACGGCCTCCTGGGTGGAGAAGAGCACCGCCGGGTCCAGGTTGCCCTGGAGGGCCTTGCCCGGGCCGACCCGGCGGGCCGCGTCGTCGAGCGCGACCCGGTAGTCGACGCCCACGACGTCCGCGCCGGCCTCGCCCATCAGGCCGAGCAACTCGCCCGTGCCCACGCCGAAGTGGATCCGCGGGACCCCGTAGGAGGCGACGGACTCCAGGACCTTCGCCGACGCCGGCATCACCGAGCGGCGGTAGTCGGCCGGGGCGAGCGCGCCGACCCAGGAGTCGAAGAGCTGGATCGCGGAGGCGCCGGCCTCGATCTGGACCTTCAGGAAGGCGGAGGTGATCTCCGCGAGACGGTCCAGCAGCTCCGCCCACAGCTCCGGGTCCCCGTACATCAGGGCCTTGGTGTGCTCGTGGTTCTTCGAGGGACCGCCCTCGACCAGGTAGCTCGCGAGAGTGAAAGGTGCGCCCGCGAAACCGATCAACGGCGTGGAGCCCAGTTCACCCGTGAGCATGCCGATCGCCTCGGTGACGTACGAGACGTCCTCAGGGGTGAGGTCGCGCAGCTGTGCGAGGTCCTCGCGGCGGCGGATCGGCTGGGCGACGACCGGGCCGATGCCGGGCTTGATGTCCAGGTCGACGCCGATGGCCTTCAGCGGGACCACGATGTCGGAGAAGAAGATCGCCGCGTCCACCTTGTGGCGGCGCACCGGCTGCAGCGTGATCTCGGTGACCAGGTCGGGCCGCATGCACGATTCCAGCATCTGCGTGCCCTCGCGCAGCTTGCGGTACTCGGGGAGCGAGCGCCCGGCCTGCCGCATGAACCACACCGGGGTGTGCGGCACCGGCTCCCGCCGGCACGCCTTCAGGAAGGCGGAATCGTACGTCTGACTCTGCTGGCCCTTGGGGCTGTCGTTGGCGCTCACGACCCAAATCTTCGCACGTATGAAGAAGTGCCCGGCCCGGCACGGGTGTCCCTGCGCCGTACGGGCGCTCATTCCGCCTAGTCTTCCCCGCATGGCTGCGGCTCAGGGACGATTTTCAGATGGCGCTGACGGTATGGACAGCGCGAAGGAGAGCTCCGTCCCGCTCCCGTTCCGGCGGGCGGTCGACGGCTTGAAGAAGGCGCGGCTGCGTCCGGGGATCGAGATCGACCCCACGAAGCCGCCCCAGCGACTGGCACCGTACGCCTACGCGCTGGAGGCCGCGGTGGTGGACGGAGAGGACGACCTGGCCGACGGCCGGCTGATCCTGCTCCACGATCCGGCCGGCCACGACGCCTGGAACGGAACCTTCCGGCTGGTGACGCTCGTCCGCGCCGAACTGGAGCCGGAGATGGCCGCGGACCCGCTCCTCCCCGAGGTGTGCTGGTCCTGGCTGACGGGGGCGCTGGACGCGCGCGGCCTGACGTACGGGGAGGCGAGCGGGACCGTGACCATGGCGAGCTCGCACTACTTCGGCGGGCTCGCGGAGCGGCGGCCCGCGACGCAGATCGAGATCAGAGCCTCGTGGACGCCCCGCGAGGGGGTGGGCGGGGTGCCGGACACCTCGGCGCACCTGTCGGCGTGGTGCGAATTGCTGTGCCAGATCGCGGGGCTGCCGCCGGTGGGTCCGACGGACAGCGCGACGGGAGTGGTCTCCCTGCCACAGCGCCGCGGTCCGCACCACCCGTAGGCGCGGGGCCGTACGGCCGCCCGCCAAAGCGCCCGCCAAAGCGCCCGTCAGAACGCCCGTCAGGACGCCCACCGGAACGCCCACCGGCCGCCCCGGACACGAACGACCGGTCGAAGCCCGCAACGGAGTGTCGCAACCGGGCATCCATTGTGGGCTTCTGATCACCCGATGATCGATCGTGCGTCTGAATTGCCCGAATTGTTACTCACCAAATCGTGATCATTCCCTAAAGCCGGGCGGGTGACGTGCCGAAGGAGTCAGTGACCATCCGTACGGTTCGCACCGGCTTCCTTCCCCGAGCCGGCCGTCCCGCCACTCCCCCAGGAGGCCTAGGTGTCCGTTCTTCTCGAGCAGCCCGCAAGCCTGGTCGCCTACCGCCCGAACAAGCCGACGGCCATGGTCGTCGTGGCCGACCCGCGCGTCCGCTCCACCGTGACCCGCCATCTGTGGGCCCTCGGAGTACGTGACGTGATCGAGGCGTCGTCCATCGCGGAGGCCCGCCCCCGCGTCGGCAGCCCGCGCGACATCTGCGTGGCCGACGTACACCTGCCCGACGGTTCCGGTCTCACCCTGCTCTCCGAGACCCGTGCCGCCGGCTGGCCCAACGGCCTGGCCCTGTCCGCCGCCGACGACATCGGCGCCGTACGCAACGCCCTCGCGGGCGGAGTGAAGGGCTACGTCGTCACCGGTACGCGGACCAACATCGGGCTCCCCACCCGGCCCGGCGCCGCCCCCATCGGCGCCGCCGCCGCCCGTATGCACCGCCGCCCCCCGGGTGCCCCGAGCCACCCGGGCGGCTACCGAGAGCTCTCCGGCCGCGAGGTCGAGGTCCTGCGCCTCGTCGCGGAGGGCCAGTCCAACAAGGCCATCGGCGTCTCGATGGGCCTGTCCGCCCTGACCGTCAAGTCCCACCTCGCCCGGATCGCCCGCAAGCTGGGCACCGGTGACCGCGCCGGAATGGTCGCCGTGGCGCTGCGCACCGGGATCATCCACTGAGCGCGGGCCCGAGCCCCCGGATAACCTCCCCCGGACCGCTCGCGGGGGCAGGTCCGCGAATACCCCGGGACACCCCGGACACCCCCGGGACAGCCCCGGAAAACCCCCCGCAAACTGATCGCGCCCGTCGACGGAACGTTCCGGCGACGGGCGCGTCGTATACACGGATACCCTTGACCGGTGACCGACGCCCAAGAGACCGCAGCAGACCTGCGCACCACCACCGGGGGCGGCCCCCCGGACGACGTCGTTGTTCCGCCCGGTGGGCTGCCGATTCCGTTGTTGGAGCCCCGTGAGGGGATTCCTCCGGTGGTCGCCGACGCGGACGCCCTCGCCGAAGTGGTCGCGGCCTTCGCCGCGGGCACCGGCCCCGTCGCCGTCGACGCCGAGCGGGCCTCCGGATACCGCTACGGCCAGCGCGCCTATCTGGTGCAGCTGCGCCGCGAGGGTGCGGGGTCCGCGCTGATCGACCCGGTGGGCTGCCCCGACCTGTCGGCCCTGGGCGAGGCCCTGTCCGGCACCGAATGGATCCTGCACGCCGCCACCCAGGACCTGCCCTGCCTGCGCGACATAGGCATGGTGCCCACCTCCCTGTTCGACACCGAGCTCGCCGGCCGGCTGGCCGGCTTCCCGCGGGTCGGCCTCGGAGCGATGGTCGAGAGCGTGCTCGGCTACGCGCTGGAGAAGGGCCACTCCGCCGTCGACTGGTCCACCCGCCCGCTTCCCGAGCCGTGGCTGCGCTACGCCGCGCTGGACGTGGAGCTGCTGGTGGACCTGCGGGACGCGCTGGAGAAGGAACTGGACCGGCAGGGCAAGCTGGAGTGGGCCCACCAGGAATTCGACGCCATCGCCGCCGCACCGCCCGCCCCGCCGCGCAAGGACCCGTGGCGCCGTACGTCCGGCATGCACAAGGTGCGCCGGCGCCGGCAGATGGCGGTCGTACGGGAGCTGTGGGAGTCCCGGGACCGGATCGCGCAGCGGCGTGACGTGTCGCCCGGCAAGGTGCTGGGGGACGCCGCGATCGTCGAGGCCGCTCTCGCCCTGCCGGCGAACGTGCACACCCTGTCCGCCCTGCCCGGCTACGGGCAGCGGATGGGCCGGCGCCAGCTGGACCAGTGGATGGCCGCCGTGGACCGGGCGAGGGCCCTGCCCGAGAGCGAGCTTCCGCAGCCGGGGGCGACGCCGGCCGGTCCGCCGCCGCCGCGCTCCTGGGTGGACAAGGACCCAATCGCCGCGGCCCGGCTCTCGGCGGCCCGCGCCGCCGTCTCGGCGCTGGCCGAGGAGCTGAACCTGCCCCAGGAGAACCTGATCACACCGGACACGGTCCGCCGGCTGTGCTGGGAGCCGCCGCAGCGCCTCGATGGGGACGCGGTGGCGGAGGCCCTGGCGGGCTACGGCGCCCGGCCCTGGCAGATCGAACTGGTGACCCCGGTCCTGGTCACGGCCCTGTCGGCGACCGCCTGACCGGCCCGCACCGGCGTGACACGGCGAAGCCCCCCGGCCCGGAGCCGGGGGGCTTCGCCGTGTCGGCGGAGTGTGACCTTCACCGCTCCTCGGGGTGGGGGTGTGCACATGGGTTACCCGCAAGTAGCATGTGTCGGGTGAGCGAGCGCTCAGCTACCTGAGCCGAGCGCCCCCGCGCGCAGCAGTGCACACCCGCACCTGGAGGAGAGCCAACGTGCCTCGTACCGTCAGGGACGTCGTCTTCGTCGACGGCGTCCGCACCCCGTTCGGCAAGGCGGGCCCGAAGGGCATCTACCACGAGACCCGCGCCGACGACCTCGTCGTGAAGGCGATCCGGGAGCTGCTGCGCCGCAACCCGGACCTGGACCCCAAGAAGATCGACGAGGTCGCCATCGCCGCGACCACGCAGATCGGCGACCAGGGCCTCACGCTGGGCCGTACGGCCGGCATCCTCGCGGGCCTCCCGCAGTCCGTCCCGGGGTACTCCATCGACCGCATGTGCGCCGGCGCGCTGACCGCCGTGACCGCCGTCGCGGGCGGCGTGGCCTTCGGTGCGTACGACGTCGCCCTCGCCGGCGGTGTCGAGCACATGGGCCGCCACCCCATGGGTGAGGGCGTCGACCCGAACCCGCGCTTCGTCTCCGAGAAACTGGTCGACGAGTCCGCCCTGTTCATGGGCATGACCGCCGAGAACCTGCACGACCGGTACCCGACGATCACCAAGCTCCGCGCCGACGAGTACGCCGTGCGCTCCCAGGAGAAGGCCGCCAAGGCGTACGCCGACGGCAAGATCCAGCAGGACCTGGTCCCGATCTCGGTGCGCAACACCAACGAGGCGGCCGGTGAGACGGGCTGGGGCCTGGTCACCTCCGACGAGCCGATGCGCCCGGGCACCACGCTGGAGAACCTGGCCGGCCTGAAGACCCCGTTCCGTACGCACGGCCGGGTCACCGCGGGCAACGCCGCCGGTCTCAACGACGGTGCCACCGCCGCGATCATCGCGTCCGAGGACTTCGCCCGCGAGAACAACCTCCCGGTCAAGATGCGCCTGGTCTCGTACTCCTTCGCGGGTGTCGAGCCCGAGGTCATGGGCTACGGCCCGATCCCGGCCACCGAGAAGGCCCTCGCCCAGGCCGGCCTGTCCATCGAGGACATCGGCCTGTTCGAGATCAACGAGGCCTTCGCCGTGCAGGTGCTGGCCTTCCTGGAGCACTACGGCATCGCCGACGACGACGCCCGCGTGAACCAGTACGGCGGCGCCATCGCCTTCGGCCACCCGCTCGCCTCCTCCGGCGTCCGTCTGATGACGCAGCTGGCCCGCCAGTTCGAGGAGCAGCCGCACGTCCGCTACGGCCTGACCACCATGTGCGTCGGCTTCGGCATGGGCGCCACGGTCATCTGGGAGAACCCGAACTTCAACGCCGAGGGAGACTCCAAGTGAGCACCACCGCCACCGCTGAGCTCCTGAAGGGCGCGGCCGAGCTGTTCCCGGACGAGGTCGTGACGTCCGCGCACGTCCGCCACCTGGACCTGCCGTTCGGCGCCGGGCGCTTCGCGCTCATCACGCTGGACAACGGCTTCGACCACACCAAGCCGACCACCTTCGGCCCGCAGTCCCTCGCCAACCTGAACGCGGCGATCGACCAGGTCGAGCAGGAGGCCCTCGCGGGCTCCATCGTCGGCGCGGGCATCACCGGCAAGCCGTTCATCTTCGCGGTCGGCGCCGACCTCAAGGGTGTCGAGCTGCTGAAGAAGCACGACGAGGCGCTCGCCATCGGCAAGGGCGGCCACGACGTCTTCAAGCGCCTGTCGGCGCTGGCCGTCCCCACCTTCGCGTACTACAACGGCGCGGCGATGGGCGGCGGTGTCGAGGTCGGTCTGCACTGCACCTACCGCACCGTCTCGAAGGCCATCCCGGCCTTCTCGCTGCCCGAGGTCTTCCTCGGTCTGGTTCCGGGCTGGGGCGGCTGCGCCATCCTCCCGAACCTGATCGGCGCGGAGCGCGCGGTCTCGGTGATCATCGAGAACTCGCTCAACCAGAACAAGCAGCTGCGCGGCAAGCAGGTCTTCGACCTGGGCATCGCGGACGCGCTGTTCGAGGGCGCGGACTTCCTGGAGCAGTCCCTCCTGTGGACCGCGAACGTCCTGAACGGCACCACCGAGGTCGTACGCGACGAGATCGACCGCGGCGAGGCCTGGGACGCGGCCGTCGCCAAGGGCCGCTTCATCGCGGACTCCAAGGTGCACGGCGCCGCTCCGGCCGCCTACCGCGCGCTGGACATCATCGCCGCGGCCAAGGACGGCGACCTGCAGAAGGGCTTCGACGCCGAGGACACGGCCCTGGCCGACCTCATCATGGGCGGCGAACTGCGCTCCGGCATCTACGCCTTCAACCTGGTCCAGAAGCGCGCCAAGCGCCCGGCCGGTGCCCCGGACAAGTCCCTGGCCCGTCCGGTCACCAAGGTCGGTGTCGTCGGCGCGGGCCTGATGGCCTCGCAGCTGGCGCTGCTCTTCCTGCGCCGCCTGGAGGTGCCGGTGGTCCTCACCGACATCGACCAGGAGCGCGTGGACAAGGGTGTGGGCTACGTCCACGCGGAGATCCAGAAGCTGCTCGGCAAGGGCCGGATCAACCAGGACAAGGCCAACCGCCTGACCGCCCTGGTCACCGGCGTCCTGGACAAGGCCGAGGGCTTCGCGGACGCGGACTTCATCATCGAGGCCGTGTTCGAGGAGATGTCCGTCAAGCAGAAGGTGTTCGCCGAGGTCGAGGCGGTCGCCCCGGCGCACGCGATCCTCGCCACCAACACCTCCTCGCTGTCGGTCTCCGAGATGGCCTCCAAGCTCCAGCACCCGGAGCGCGTGGTCGGCTTCCACTTCTTCAACCCGGTCGCGATCCTCCCGCTGCTGGAGATCGTCCGCGGTGAGCAGACCGACGACGCCTCGCTGGCCACGGCCTTCGGTGTCGCCAAGAAGCTGAAGAAGACCGCTGTTCTCACCAAGGACGCCCCGGCGTTCGTCGTGAACCGCATCCTGACCCGCTTCATGGGCGAGATCCAGAACGTCATCGACGAGGGCACCCCGGTGGTCACCGCCGAGAAGGCCATCGAGCCGCTCGGCCTGCCGATGTCCCCGCTGGTCCTGCTGGAGCTCGTCGGCCCGGCGATCGGTCTGCACGTCTCCGAGACCCTGAACCGCGCCTTCCCGGAGCGCTTCACCGTCTCCCCCAACCTCAAGCGCGTCGTCGAGGCGGGCAAGCGCGGCTTCTACGTCTACGATTCCGGCAAGCCGGAGCTGGACCCCGAGGTCGCCGCCCTCCTGGTGCAGGGCGACGTCGTCCTGACCGAGGAGCAGGTCCGCGACCGCGTCCTGGACGCGGTGGCGCAGGAGATCGGCCTGATGCTGGAGGAGGGTGTCGTGGCCGAGGCCCAGGACATCGACCTCTGCCTCATCACCGGCGCCGGCTGGCCCTTCCACCTGGGCGGCGTGACGCCGTACCTGGACCGCGAGGGCGTCTCGGAGCGCGTGAACGGCAAGAAGTTCCTCGCCCCCGGCGTGGCGAGCGTCCCCGTCTAGCCCGTCGGCGCCTCACACCAGCGCACCCGGATGCCCGTTCGTGGAACCTGCACGGACGGGCATCCGTCCTTCCACGAAGCAATGTTCGCCTTGCTCGGCGACCGCACCCGGCCCGGCGGCGGCGGCAATGAGGAGCCGACTGCTCTCGGCCGGTGCCGCGAGCAGTCGTGGGGACTGCGGTCGCCCGCCGCGGGCCGTCACCACTCTGACCACCGACCGAGTGCCCCTTGTTTCCGCTCCTCTTTGCCTGCCGCGCGCCTCAGCACGCCGTCCGCGAGCACGATAGAGGTACACCCGTTCGGACTTGCACGTCTCCCTATAGTCTTGCCGCGGTGACGCGCCGCTCGGGCGACTCCGGACCCGACTGCGGGTGCGCCACGCACAAGGCCGCCCGCGGCGCCTTCCCCGTGATGGCGGTCACCATCGCACGACCGTCGATCTCCGGGACCAGAGGACACCTACCGCATGACTCAGGCAACCGACGCACCGCCGCGTTCCCGCAGGGTTCCCAGCAGGAGAAGCCGCAAGAAGCGGACATTGGTCTCCATATCACTGGCGCTGCTCGTCCTCCTGCTCATAGCCGGCGGCACCGGCTGGTGGGCGTACAGCCACCTCAACAGCAACATCGACAGCATCGACCTGGACCAGGCAATCGGCGTCGACAACCGGCCGGAGAAGGTCGTCGCCGGTGCGCAGAACATCCTCGTGCTGGGCTCCGATTCGCGCGCCGGGGCCAATGGTGACCTCGATCACGGCAATGTGAGCGGCGCCCGCTCCGACACCACGATGCTGGTGCACATACCGGAGGGCCGCGCCAAGGCGACCGCGGTCAGCATCCCTCGCGACACCCTGGTCACCCGGCCCGAGTGCAAGAACGAGGACGGCAAGACCGTGCCGTCCCAGAAGCGCGCAATGTTCAACAGCATTTTCCCGGCAGCCGGGGCCGCCTGCGTGGTCAAGACGGTGGAGGAGATGTCCGGTGTCCGCGTGGACCACTTCGTCGTGATCGACTTCGCCGGTTTCAAGGAACTGGTGGACGCCCTCGGCGGGGTGACCGTCAAGCTGGACAAGCCGATGACCGGAGCCAAGGGCGGCCTCAAGCTCGACGTGGGCGAACACAGGCTGAACGGCACCGACTCGCTCAAGTTCGTCCGTACCCGCTACGGCTACGGGGACGGCAGCGACCTCGGCCGCATCAGCCTCCAGCAGACCTTCATGATGGCGATGCTGAAGGAGATCAAGAACCAAGACGCCCTCGGCAACCCGGCCCGCCTCTACAAGCTCGCCGACGCCGGGACCAAGTCGCTGACCACCGACCGCGAACTCGCCTCGCTGACCGCGCTGGCCGACTTCGCGAAGAGCATGAAGGGCGTGGACCCGGACACGATGGAGACGATCATGCTGCCGGTCGCCTACGACAAGATCGACCCAAACCGTGTGATCCCCGCCGAGCCGCAGGTGACCCAGCTGTGGGAAGCCCTCCGCAACGACCAGAAGATTCCTGCCTCCGCGAAGGACTCCCCCGCCAAGGGCTGACAGTCGGCTGGGGCGCGTATCGGGTCGTGACCTGTTCAGGCGGCCGCGTCGTGGGCGGCGTCGACAGGCCAGGGGAATGGCCGTTCCCACAGGCTTATGATGTGGAGAATCCCGGAGGCACCTGCGGACACCGGGCTTGACTGAGGAGGGCACGGCACACATGCGCGGCAGAGGTGCGCAGACGGCGGATCGGCGGCCCCGATCCGGTGTCGACACTCACGTGCAGCCCGGTCGGAGATCCCTGACGGCTGTGGCCACCGGGGCGTGGTTGCTGCGCGGGAACGATGACCGGCTCGCGGTGTACGCGCTCGTCGAGGGTGGCGTGAACCGCTGGACGGAGACGGCAGTCGGCAGTGCGCGGTGGTCCCGGCCGGACTTCTTTCCCGCTGAAGGGCTGACCGACATCGCTGTCGCGCAGGGAGCGAATCGCTATGTGCACCTCCTCGGGCGCAGGGAGCAGGGTCGGAGCGAGGGCCTGCCGAAGGTCGACCTGATCCATGCCGTTCAGTACCAGTCCGGTAGGCCCCTCGGGGAATGGCGTTCCCTGGGCAACCCGTACCGCGACGCGAAGGACGCCGTGGCGCTCGGTGCGCCGACCGCCGCCGTCGACGGACAGGGCACGGTTCATGTCTTCGTCACTGGTGGTCCCGGCGGGGTCATGATGCGCCGGGATTCCAAGCGCGGGTCATGGGAGGCATGGAAGGACCTACGCGGCGGTGAGACCGTCGGAGGGCTGGCAGCCGCGGCGAATTCCGCAGGTCTCGTCGAACTCCTCGCACCGGGGCGGAGGTCGCTGATGCACTGGGTGCAGACCGGGCAGGGGGCTGACCTACGCCGAGCTGAGGACTTCATGCCTGTCCCGGCACCCGGTTCGGCAGCGTTCCTGGAAACCGCCACCGGCGTCCTCACCGCGTACTGGACCGACCAGAGCGGGACGGGCGTCTATGCGCAGCGGCCCGGCGAATGGGCTTTCCCTGTGGGTGGAGCCCCAGGGGAAGGATCCCACGCCACGCTCCGTGCGGCCGTCGACGGCTACGACTGCACGATCCTGGCTCACCGGGGGCGCACGGGAACAGCGCTGCTCGGTGTCTGCGGCACCGGCACAGAGGCCTCCGGCCTGTGGTGGACCGATACTGGAGTGCCCTGTGCCGGTACTCCCGCGCTGGCGTTGGACGGGCACGGACGGGTCGTCGTGGCGGCGGTACGGGAAGACCGCAGTGTTGTGGTGAGTCGACAGGGCTCGGAACCAGGTCTGGCCCTGTCCGACTGGGACCGGCTGCCGGACCGCTGAGCCCGCACACCCGCAGGCTGGTGATCCCCGGCCGTTGACAGGCCGTACATGGGGCCGCGCATTCCACCGAAAGCAACCCTTGAACAGGTTGTACTGGCGATCAGTGATGATCGCCACATGTCAACTTGCACTCACACATGGCCTTGACCTGGCCTTTAAGTGAACGTTTGTGTGAAACTCTCATGGATACCCGACGTACGGGTGTGTCGCAAGGGTGGTGAGCCCGCGCATGTGATGAAGCGAGCTTCTTCCGTTAGAGGGGCCTGCGTCGTATGACGCACGTTTTCCCTGAACGGTAGAGCCGCCAGGTATGGACGGGGAGATCCCTCTTGGGTGGCTCGGGCAATCCCGAAGCCGGTGCGCTGATTTCGGTGTACCGGTCTGCGGTCCCGGCCGGCGCAAGAGAGCGTCTGGTTCGGGGGATGCCGACACAGGTCCGCCGGGCAGTGAAATCGTCGCTCAATGCGGCCGACACCGTGCGATCGGCAACGGTGGTCTGGGCGATGGGCGGCAAGCGCAAGGCACCCCGTCACAGTGCGGCTTACAGCCAGCGAGTCGTCCGTGTCGGACGCCGCCACATGCGTGCGCTGATGGTCGAGGGCGTGACGGACTGGGCTGCTCGTGCACGCAATCTGGACATCGTCGTCTCTGTGCTGGAGGCGGCCGGCATCGACTACTTCTGCGTGCGGGGCACGGCCAGCGGACTACCCGCCGTTGCGGTACCCGCCGAGTTCCGCTCGGTGGTGGAGGAACTGCTCCAGTTGGCATTCGCGCAAGCCCCGGGCTACGTGGGGCCAACGGGTGGCAACGAGGCCCGAATGGAGCCTGGAAACGACGAACGGTCATGGCGTCAGCTGCGCAAGCACAAGGTGCTGCGGGTCGCGTGGTACGTGTGCGACCCGACTCAGCAGCTTGTCTTCGGTGCGGCCACCGGATGCGACCTGGAAATATGGTCCGAGCAGGACGGGGAGCTGAGGGCTCCCCGCCCCAATCGGGTCATCGGAGCCGTGCCGGCAGGTACCCCCCGCAAGTCGGCCCCGCAGAGTCTCTTCAGCCCCATACCCCCGGCCTACCACACGGGAGAGGCCCGGACCCTGGCCGAATTCGCGGTACGGCTCCCTGAAGATCACGCGTTCCCGATCGACGTCGTCTACACCTGGGTCGACGATTCGGACCCTGCCTGGCGGACGTCCCGGGACCGTGCGCGCCAGATGGTCGACAGAGGAGGGCTCCACGCGCAGGCGGCGAACGACTCGCGGTACACCAGCCGTGACGAGCTGCGCTACTCGCTGCGGTCGATCCATCAGAACGCGCCCTGGGTGCGCAACATCTATCTTGTGACGGCTGGTCAAATTCCATCCTGGCTGGCTACGCGGCACCCGAACCTCCATGTGGTGGACCACCGGGAGATTTTTTCTGACTTCACCGCCCTGCCCACGTTCAACTCGCATGCAATCGAGAGTCAACTGCACCATATTCCAGGACTCTCGGAATGCTTCCTCTATCTGAACGACGACGTATTCTTCGGCCGGCCGGTGACCCCTGGGCATTTCTTCCACCCGAACGGTATCACCAAATTCTTCACCTCGCCCGCGCTGATACCTGGCGGTGCAGTTTCTCCTTCCGATCTCCCTGTTGATGCCGCGGGAAAGAACAGCCGCTGGCTCATCGCGCAGAAGTTTGGTCTTGCCATCTCTCAGAAGATGAAGCACACGCCGCATGCGCTACGGAGAAGCATCCTCCAGGAAATCGAAGAGGAGTTCCCGGAGGAGCACACCGCCACCCAGCATTCGCGTTTCCGATCCCCTCGAGACGTTCCGATTGCCTCGTCCTTGCATCATTATTTTGCATACCATTCCGCGCGGGCAACGCTGGGCGAGATTCAGTATCGGTACATCGACCTCTCGGCCGATCTGGCCGAAAGGCGGCTGAATACGCTCCTCGCCAATCGGAACATGGACACCTTCTGCCTGAATGACACAGTGGCATCAGCCGACCCGCAGGCGCAAGGGGAAATGCTGAAGCGTTTTCTTGACTCATATTTTCCGGTGCCCAGCCCCTATGAAGCCACCGAGTACGACAAGGCTCCCGAACTGTGCGCAGAGCCGGAAAATACACTTAATGCCGCTGATCGCGAGTGAGTTCTGCTGACATGAATGCCTATGACGTCACGCTGGTGGTGCCGGTCTACAACGTAGAACAGTACCTCCAGGAATGCTTGGACTCCATCGAGGCGCAGACCGTTTTCGAGCGCTGCGAGATCCTGCTCATCGACAACGGCAGCACGGATGGCTCGTACCGGCTTTGTGCCGAGTTCGCCCATCGGCATGCCAACGTGACAGTACTCGTGCGCCACGGAGGTGGCGCCGGAGCAGCGCGGAACCTTGGGATGGACCGGGCCACCGGTGCACGCATCACATTCTGCGATTCCGACGACCTTCTCCCGCCCACGGCCCTCGAACGCATGCTGGACGCTTCGTTGGCGACCGGGGCCCAGGTCGTGGTCGGCGCGATGGAGACATTCCCGAAGCAGACCAACTGGGCTTGGAAGGGCCATTTCGGGAACGGTGACCGGACATTCGACAGTATTGCCGAGATGCCTGAACTCATACATAGCGCGAGCGCCTGCAACAAACTGTTCGAGCTCTCCTACCTGCGCTCCCACGGCATCCGTTTCGCAGAAGGCGTCCACTTCGAGGACGCCTATGTCGGCGTCTCCGCGCTCGTTCTCG
Source organism: Streptomyces sp. NPDC028910 (assembly GCF_055564955.1). Lineage (NCBI taxonomy): Bacteria > Bacillati > Actinomycetota > Actinomycetes > Kitasatosporales > Streptomycetaceae > Streptomyces > Streptomyces sp. NPDC028910. The sequence goes on from NZ_JBVHVF010000001.1 coordinate 100,199, forward strand.
CCACCCGCCTCGCGCTGGTCGACGAATGCATCTACAACTACCGCAAGCGCGCTGCGGGAAACTCGACCATGGACGCGATCTGGACGCGTCGGCAGAACTATTGGGACCATCTCTATCTGGTTGAATATCTGCACCGGCTGGGAGAGACGCTGCCGGAATCCTCACGAGCCGTGCTCGACCTCTTCCTTGTGCGGAGTTATCAGGGATTCGCGCTCAGGGCACCCGATCTCTTCCAAGGAGCGGAACTCGAAGAGATCTATGCCCGATGCCGGGCGATCTATCGGAACGTCTCTCCTGATGTGGTCGCCAGAGCCACCGCCGATGGCCGGCACCGAGTGGCCTATTTTGCGTTCATGACGGGAGATTTCGGCCTCTTCGCCGATAGGGCGGCCACGCTGCACAAGCTCTCGGCGCGCGACGGTCGTCCATACTTCGCCGACGAAGTTCCGGAACAGCTGTCCCCTGTGGCGGAAGCCACGCCCTTCACCGCCCATCTCGAGCACGTCCGCCAGGTGCCCGAAACAGGCATGCTGCGGATTTCCGGAAGGTTCGAGGTCTGTGGCATGCCCCTGGTCCGGCCCCTGCCAGGGCGCCTTGGCCTCCGCGTTCGGGGGAGTCGCCTGAGTGTGGCCGCCACGCAGGTCCGTCGGCGGGACATGAGGAACATCCGGCCCGACACGGAGTGGGGTGGTTTCACCGCGGACCTGCCCCTCGACGCCTTGCGACACGGGATGCACGACCTCGACTTCGTCCTTGACACCGGGGACGGCCAGGTGGTGACCCCGTGCTTGGTCGCTGCGGGTTTTCTGCGCGGCGCACGAGTCGTCGAACACCGCGCCATGCGGGTGGTGCCGCACTGGAGGGGAAAGAACCGGGCTGTCCTGATGGTCTCCGGAACCTCTCGGGGATTCGGCAAGCGAAGCTTCCGGAACGGTCTTCTCGTCAAGGACGCCAAGCACGTGCTGCGCAGACGGCCCTTCTGGAAAGAACGCCTTGCGCGGTTGCTCACGAGGCCACTGTTCTTCGGCAAGGACATCTGGCTGTTCGGTGAGCGGGGAGACACCGCGCAGGACAACGGCTGGCACCTCTTCAGGCACGCGCGGACCGCCGGGAAGCGGCGCGGGGCGTACTACATCATCCGAGCCGGCAGCCCCGACCGCGCGCACCTGGCAGGTCTCGGGCATGTCGTCGCCCACAGTTCCTGGAAGCACAAGCTCTTGATGTTGCACGCATCGGTACTGATCAATGCCTATGACGTCGATACCTACATGCTGCCCGACGGCTGGGACCGGACCCGCTATCTCAAGCACCTGAACTGGCGCGTGGGTGCCCGCCGGGTGTTTCTTCAGCACGGTGTGACGGACAAGGACGTCAGCAAGGGTCTGCATCGCAACCGCACGGGCGTCGACCTCATTCTCGCGGTGAGCCGGCACGAGGGCCGGTTCCTGTCGGAGGAACTCGGCTACGACGGCCAGGTGGCGGTCTCCGGTTTCCCTCGATTCGACGCACTGGTTCCCGAGCGCGGTGGGCGCCGGATCCTGTTCATGCCGACGTGGCGCGCCTACCTGACAGTCCCCTCATACAGTCGTGGAAGTGGCGGGCGTGAGGAGAAGCAGGCCATGCGCGAACGGTTCCTCTCCTCCACCTACCGAGATTTCATGGTCCGTTTTCTGAACGACCCCGACCTGCTGGCCGCATTGGAGCAATTCGACTACACGCTGGACTTTCTCCCTCATTACGAAATGCGCGCGATGGTCGGCGAGATGACACCACGGGAGCAACATCGGGTGAGGGTCATGGACCAGAACGAGGTCACAGTGCAGGATGCAATGCGGAGATGCGATCTCTTCATTACGGACTGGTCTTCCACTGCCTTCGACGTCGCTTACCTCGGAACCCCACTGGTCTACGCGCAGTTCGATGCCGAGGAATATTGGGGCGGGCATTACCAAAAGGGATATTTCGATGCGCGGCGTGATGGATTCGGGCCGGTTGGTGAATCCGTCGGGGAAGTGGTGAGAGAAGTGATTCGCTATATGCAGGCAGGCTGCGAAAGGGAACCCCAGTACCTGCGAAGAGTGGAGGCATTTTTCGAGCACCAGGACCGGGAGAACAACGTGAGGGCATCCGACGCGATCGAACGACTCGTCCGGACCTGAATTACCTATGCCGCCCGTCAGGAGGAAATATGTCCCAAGGTAACCATGACGTCACCATCGTCGTGCCATTTCGCGATGTCCAGAAATTCTTTCCGGAGTTTCTGGACTCGGTGGCCGCGCAGACGGCACTGTCACGCGCGCGGGTCATTCTCGTCGACAACGGGAGCACCGATAGTTCGGTGAGCATCGCCCATGATTTCGCGAGCCGGCACTCCAATGTCGAGCTGGTGTCGCAGCCCCAGGGCAGGGCCGGCGACGCCCGCAATATGGGCATGGACATGGCCACGAGCCCGTACATCGTCTTCTGGGACGCCGACGACATCGTGCCCGCGCGGGCCCTGGAAGTACTGCGGAACACGATCATCAAGACCCGGGCCACGGTGGTCGTGGGCCGCGAGAAGCGCATACCGAAGCCGGTCAACTCGCCCTGGCACAGGTACTTCGGCAAGTCCGTCAAGACGACGGGCAGCATCGTCGACGTCCCCGACCTGATCCACTCGGCATCCTGCTGGAACAAGATATTCGATCTCGATCTGCTGCATTCCCGGGGAATCCGGTTCGGTTCCGGTACCGCCTTCGAGGACGCCTACGTCTCCATCCCCGCGCTGCTCGCGTCGGAGTCCATCGCGCTGGTCGACGCGCCTGTCTACGAGTACCGCAGCCGCGGTGACGGCACGTCCGTCATGGACACCATCTGGGACCTTCCGCAGAACTACGTGGACCATCTGGTGATGCTGGAGTACCTTGCGGCGATGCGCGCGGGGCTCTCGCCCTACCAGCAGGAGACACTGGAGCGGTTCCTGATCCGCAGCATGCAGGGTTTCCTGCTGCGGGCCCCTTCGGTCCTGAGCGAGGCCGACTGCCGGCATCTCTTCGAGCGCTGTCGCGCGGTCTACTGGGGCATCACCTCCGAGCAGTTCGCCCTCAGCACGCTTGACACCAGGCACCGTCTCCCCTACCTCGCCCTGCACTTCGGGGACTTCGACCTCTTCTACCGCCCGGCGTCCGTCCTCGGACCGCTCTACGGGCGCGAGGTGGACCTCTACATCGACTACCCGGGAAGCTCCTGGGCACTCCCCCTCACCAAGGTCACGTCGGTTTCCGCCCGCGTCGAGGGAATCGCGGACGGCGGGGGCGGGAGCACTGTCGTCCACGGGCGGTTCTCGATCAATGGGATGCCCGACGAGCTGCTGGAGAAGGTCGAGCTGAAGGTCTGGTTCGAGCGGAGCGGGAAGACCGTGCCGGCGGTGAACCACGGACTGGTCCACAACGCGGCGGGCCAGTCCGGGGCGACCTTCAGCGTCACCCCCGACCTCCGCGAGTTCCCGGCGGGATCCTTCCCCATCCGGCTCGTGCTGTGCACCCCGGGGCGGGACGTGTCACGGCCCTGTGCCGTCTCCCCGGCCCTGTCCCAGCAGACGCGCGTCGGCGGGTTCAACGGTCTCGCGAGCATCAGGGCCGAAGGCGGCACCGCCCGACTCGTCATCGAGTCCAACCAGCTCTGATCAGGACCACTCCAGAAATGGGGTATGTCGCAAGAAACAGGAGTCTTACGTGTTTGATCCCGTCTACGACGTTGCCATCGTCGTACCCATCTACAACGTGGAGAGGTACCTCCAGGACTGCTTGGACTCGCTGGCGCACCAGACGATCTTCGGCCGCACCCAGGTCATCCTGGTCGACAACGGCAGCGAGGACGGTTCCTTCGCGATCGCGGCCGCGTTCGCCGCGGAGCACCAGAACGTATGGGCCTTCATCCACTCCGAGGGGAAGGCGGGTGGCGCCCGCAATGCCGGAATGGACCTGGCCAGCGCCCGGTACATCACCTTCTGCGACTCCGACGACGTGCTGCCCCACGACGCGCTCGAAACCATGTGGCAGACCATGGTCAAGGAGGGCGTGCCGCTCGCCATCGGCCGGATGGAGACCTTCCCGAAGCCGACCAACTGGCCCTGGCTCCGCTACTTGGAGAAGAACGCCCAGGTCCATCCCGGGATCGAGAACATCCCGGAGATGATCCACGCCGGGAGCGCGTGCCACAAGATGTTCGACGTCGAGTTCCTCCGGGCCAACAACATCCGGTTCCGTGAGGGCGTGCACTTCGAGGACGCGTTCTTCGTGGTCCCGGCCATGCTGCTCGCGGACCGCATCGCGACGGTCCCCAAAACGGTGTACAAGTACCGCAAGCGGGCCACGGCGGACTCCACGATGGACAAGCTGTGGGACCGCAAGGCGAACTACTGGGACCACCTCCTCCTGGAGGAGTACCTGATGACGCTGCGCCCCCGCCTGTCGGGGCACCGCCAGGAGGTGCTCAACCGGTTCCTGGTGCGCAGCTACCAGGGCTTCGCGCTCCGCGCGCCCCAGGTCATGGATGAGGCGGAGCTGTTCCAGCTCTTCGAGCGGGCCCGCGCGGTCTACACCCAGCTGACCCCCGACTCGGTCGTCGCCTCCACCATCGACACCCGCCACCGGGTGCCGTTCCTGGCGATGTACATGGGCTGGTTCGAGCTCTTCGCCCGCCCGGAGCAGGTGATCAGCGGGGTCTACGGACGCGGTGGGGACCTCTATCTCGACCTCTCCGTGCCGAGTGCGCTGATCCCGCTGGCCAAGGTCTCCTCCTCCAGCGTGCACGTGGAGCGCATCCAGGCCGACCACGCCGCCAACGGGGTCCTCGTCGCCGGCCGGTTCGTCCTCAACGGCCTTCCGATGAACAGCCCCATGCGCAATCCCATCAAACTGTGGGTGGAGAAGAGCGGCCAGCTGGTGGAGGCCCGTCAGGTCCGGCGCAGCGACCTGAAGGCCACCCGCGAGGACCTGGAGTGGGGCGGATTCGAGGCGGTCATTCCCGTGGGGGCCGTGAAGACCGGCGAGTTCCCCCTGAAACTGGTGTTCTGCACCTCCGGACGTGACGTCTCACGCCCCTGCATGATCACCGTCGCGATGCTGCGCGGGGCCCGCGGGATGAAGGTCGCCGGCCGCTGGGTCCTGCCGCTGTCGAAGGGCAAGGACAACGCCGTCCTGGTCGTCCGGGAGGCGCAGGGCGCCGGGGGCGACAAGGCCTGGGAGGACTACCTCGAAGGCCTGGACCGCGACCAGAAGAAGCGCAAGGCCCCCTTCTGGCGCGCGCGTTCCATCAAGCGCGCCACCGCCTCGTACTTCCGGCGCAAGGAGATCTGGCTCATCGGCGAGCGCAAGGACACCGCGCAGGACAACGGCTTCCACCTCTTCACCTACCTGCGCACGCACGAGCGCCGCCGCAAGGTCTACTACATCATCGACAAGGACAGCGCGGACCACGCGAAGCTCAAGGGCCTGGGCAACGTGGTGGCGCACAGCTCGTGGAAGCACAAGCTGCTCATGCTCCACGCGACACTGCTGATCAACGCCTATGACATCGATTCGTACATGCTCCCCGACGGATGGGACCGTACGAAGTACCTCAAGCACCTCAACTGGCGGGTGGGGGCCCGCAGGGCCTTCCTCCAGCACGGGGTAGCCGACGAGGACCTCAGCCAGGCCCTGCACCGCAACCGGACCGGCGTGGACCTGTTGCTCACGTCGGGCGACCGGGAGGCCGGCTACTTCGCCGACCACATGCACTACGGGGACAAGGTCAAGCTGCTCGGCCTCCCTCGTTTCGACGCGTTGCAGCCCGACCGCGGCGGCCGCCGGGTCCTGCTGATGCCCACTTGGCGCAAGTACCTGACGATCCCCTCCTACCTCCAGCAGGAGGGGGCCGACCAGGACGCCGTGAACGAGATCTTCCGGGTGTCGACCTACCGGGAGTTCATGGTGCGGCTGCTGCGCGACCCGCGGCTCATGAAGGCGCTGGAGTACTACGACTACGTCCTCGACTTCCTGCCGCACTACGAGATGCGGAACATGATCGACGGGGTCGTGCCGGACCACCCCCGCGTGCAGCGCCTGGATCAGACGAAGATCAGCGTCCAGACCGCCCTGCGCCAGTGCGACCTGTTCATCACGGACTGGTCCTCCGTCCACTTCGACGTGGCCTACCTCGGCACGCCGCTCATCTACGCACGCTTCGATCCGGACGAGTACTGGGAGAAGCACGCGCGGAAGGGGTACTTCGAGGCAGAGCGCGACGGCTTCGGGCCGGTGTGCAGTGATGTGGACCAGGTCGTCAACGAAGTGATCCGCTACCTCGGCAACCGCTGCGTGCGCGAACCGGAGTACGGCCGGCGCGCACAGGCGTTCTTCGCCTTCGAGGACCGGAACAACTGCGCCCGAGCAACGGCCGCGCTCGTGGAACTCGCAGCAGCGGACCGGTGACGCCACTGCCGCGCTCGGGGACGGCCATGCCTGCGAGGAGCATCACCGTACGTATGACCGTCATCCGGGCCGTCGTTCTCCGGGCCGGACGCACACCGGCCCGGCCCGGTCGAAACGGTAGGGGGAGCGCGTCGTGAAGGCCTCTTTCAGTGCACGACGCCGGCTCGGGCTCGCGATCGGTCTCGTCTTCGTGGCCTGTTCGGCGATCGTGGCCGCGTTGCTGATGTCCTCGTCCCCGCCGGAACCGAGGTCCGCCCCGTACGGGGGCAGCCGTATGCCTCTGGGACCTGACGGGCTGAAGACGCAGGCGAGCCCGGTGAAGACGTTGGCGGACGGCGTCAGCTATCAGACGTACAGCCAGGGCACCGCATCGGACCGGTGGACCGTCTGGGTACGACGGGACGGGGTCGAGACGTTCGGCAGCGAGAGCGCCGCGAAATCGTTCGTCGGCGAGTTGGCTGCCGACGGCTTCACCGCGACCCTCGCCACGTTCGTCTCCCCCGCCTCCTCCGACACCCCCAGCGCGTTGGTCGGCTACGGCGTGCGGGTCGGCTCCTTCCCTCCCGAGAACAAGTCCACGGCCGACCGGCTCGCGGGCCAGGTCCGCAAGGCGGGGTTCGGCGCCCGGGTCGTCTCCACCGCTCTGGACGGGAAGCCGAGCAACGGACCGTGGAAGGTGCACGTCGTCCGGGTCGCCCCGACGGCTGACGTCAGCATCAAGGCGGTGCACGGCAAGGACATCGTGTCGTCGGAGACGGTACGCAGTATGGCGGGGTCGAGCCGGGCCCTCGCGGCGATCAACGGCTCGGAGTTCGACATCCGCACCTCGCCCGCCTTCTCCGGTTTCGAAGGAGTGCCGCAGGGGCTGTACGTGAAGGACGGCGCCCTGTTGGGAGCTGCCAACAACGGGCGTACGGCCCTGCTGCTCCAGGGCGGGGACGCCCGCGCTCGGGTCACCGAGACCACCTCCGCCCTCCAGGTGACGGCACCTGACGGCAAGGTCCACGCTGTCGACGGAGTCAACCGGGTGCCCGGACGCGTCGCGGGCTGCGGTGGCGTGGGGGGAGACCGGTACAAGCTCGACGGGACCTCGAAGCCGACGCTGGGGCCTTGGCGCAACCAACTCTGTCTGGATCCCGACGAGATCGTGATGTTCCGCCCGGAGTGGGGTCGTTCGACTCCGGCTCCGAGCAAGAAGACCGACAGCGTGGACGTCGTCATGAACGGTGAGGGCATGGTCAACGAAGTCCGCTCGCCGGCCGGCGGCGCCATCCCCGCCGGATCCCGCGTGCTCCAGGGCATAGGTACCGGCGCCGAGTGGCTGAAGGCCAAGGCGGCGGTCGGTGCCGTGCTCAGGATCGACACGTCGATCAAGGACGCCGAGGGCAAGCTCGTGTCCGGCCCAGCCCTTTCGGCGGTGGCGGGTGGCGGCCCCGCGCTGGTGAGGGACGGGGAGATCTTCGTGAACACCGCTGCCAACGGTCTGACGGGCTTCACCGGGAAACCGAACACCACGCTGGTCCAGCGTCATCCCCGCACCATGGCAGGGGTCACCGCCTCCGGGGAGGTGCTTCTGGTGACCGTCGACGGGCGTGCTGTCGAGAACAGCATCGGCGTCACCTGGCCGGAGGCCGCGGCGGTGATGAAGTGGCTGGGAGCCACCGAAGCGATCGGGCTGGGCAGCGGGGGTGACACCACGATGGTGATCGACGGGTCCGTGGCCAATCGCCCCATGGACGACTGGGGTGCACGGTCGACCGAACGGAAGGTCAGCAACGCGCTGGTGGTGGTGCCACGAGGCTGAGCCTTGTGCTGAGGAACGGCATCGTTCCCTCCCCACGAGGACGCGGATGATGCGGCTGAGCAGGGTGTTCGCGGCCCGCAGGCGCTCGTGCACCCCGGCCGCGGGCCGGCCGGCGGCCCAGCCGCAGGCCGACCAGTTGTGGGACGCCCTGCGCAACGACAAGCCGATACCGGCCTCGGCGAAGAAGTCTCCCGCCAAGGCCGGCTGAATCCGCTCCGGTTGTCCGTCGCCGGGTGTCAGGCCCCCGGCGCCGGGGGCTTCGGCTGCGTGTCCGGGGTCTCGGGGACGACCTCACCGGGGGCGACCCCGCTCTCCCGGCCCAGCCGGCTGTTCCAGACGCCGTAGAAGGAGTAGAGGACGAAGCCGCCGGCCATCCAGATGCCGAACCGGGCCCAGGTGTCGACCGGCAGGTTCAGCATCAGCCAGACCGAGGCCGCGATCGACAGGATGGGGATCACCGGCACCCACGGGGTACGGAAGGCGCGGTGCAGTTCGGGGCGGGTGTGACGCAGGATCATCACGCCGAGCGCGACGACCACGAAGGCGAAGAGCGTACCGATGTTCACCAGTTCGGCGAGCTCCTCCAGGCTGACGAGGCCGGCGAGGAAGGCGATCAGCACGCCGAGCAGGATGGTCGCCCGGTAGGGGGTGCGGTACTTCGGGTGGGTGACGGAGAAGACGCGTGGCAGCAGTCCGTCACGGCTCATCGCGAAGAACACCCGGGTCTGGCCCAGCAGCAGGATCATGCAGACGGTGATCAGGCCGACGGAGGCGCCCAGGCTGATGGCACCGGCGAAGAAGGGCTGGTCCACCGATTTGAAGGCTTCGGCGAGCGGGGCGCTGGCAGACATCTGCGTGTAGTGCTGCATGCCGGTGACCACCACGGTCACGGCGACGTACAGGATCGTGCAGATGAGCAGCGAGCCGATGATGCCGCGCGGCATGTCCCGCTGGGGGTTCTTGGTCTCCTCGGCTGCGGTGGCCACGACGTCGAAGCCGATGAAGGCGAAGAAGACCAGCGAGGCCGCGGTGAAGATGCCCATGACGCCGAAGTTGGTGGGCTCGTAGCCGAACAGCACCTGGATCAGCGGCGCATGCCCGCCCTCGCCCGCGGCCTGCGGCTGGGCCGGCGGCACGAACGGCGAGTAGTTGTCGGCCTTGATGAAGAACATGCCGGCGACGATGACCATCAGCACGACGGTGACCTTGATGGCGACGACGATCGCCGTGATCCTGGCCGAGAGCTTCGTCCCGATGAGCAGGATCCCGGTCAGCGCCAGGATCAGAACGAAGGCCAGCAGGTCGAACTGCCCGCCCGCGTCGCGCCCGGACAGCACGACGGGCATGTCCCAGCCGAGGTTGGTCTCCATGAGGTTGCGCACGTACCCGGACCAGCCGACGGCGACCACCGCGGTGCCGAGGGCGAATTCCAGCACCAGGTCCCAGCCGATGATCCAGGCGGGTACCTCACCGAGGGAGGCGAACGAGAACGTGTACGCCGAGCCGGCCACCGGCACGGTGGAAGCGAACTCGGCGTAGCAGAGCGCCGCGAGGACGCAGACGATGCCCGCTGCCACGAAGGAGAGGGCGGTGGCGGGTCCGGCGTTGTTCCGGGCCGCGATACCGGTGAGGACGAAGATGCCGGTGCCGATGATGACACCCACACCGAACACCGTCAGGTCCCACGCGGAGAGCGACTTGCGGAGGGCGTGTTCCGGCTCCTCCGTGTCGCGGATGGACTGCTCCACCGTCTTGGTGCGGAAGGGGCTGTTCATATCCCTGCTCACCGACGCACCTCCGAGGGTGTCGACGCACGCGAACGGGCCGGGAGGCCCACCCCCTCAGGGTGATCTCCCGGCCCGTGACGTGCAACCGCGCGTCGATCGGACGGACTAGTCGCAGGCGGCGGCCGGCTCGCTGTCGTAGCGGCCGTCCAGCTTGGCCACCAGGCCGGTGACCTGCCGTGCGATGTCGGGAGCGGTCAGCCCGATCTCGGCCATGACCTCCTTGCGGGAGGCGTGGTCGAGGAACCGCTGCGGAATGCCGAAGTCGCGCAGCGGTACGTCGACGCCCGCGTCCCGAAGCGCCTGCGAGACGGCGGAGCCCACGCCTCCGGTGCGGCCGTTGTCCTCGACGGTGACGACCACGCGGTGGCGCTCGGCGAGCGGGGCGATGGCCTCGTCCACCGGCTTGACCCAGCGGGGGTCGACCACGGTCGTGGTGATGCCCTGCTTGTCCAGCAGGTCGGCGATGTCCAGGCACATCGGGGCGAGCGCGCCGACCGAGACGAGCAGTACGTCCGGACGGGTGACGTCGGCGCCGGGAGCGCGCAGCACGTCCATGCCGCCGACCTTGCCGACGGCCGGGACGGCCGGGCCGACGACGCCCTTGGAGTAGCGCACGACGGTCGGGGCGTCCTTGACCTGGACGGCCTCGCGGAGCTGGGCCCGCAGCTGCTCGGCGTCACGCGGGGCGGCGAGGCGCAGCCCCGGCACGACCTGCATGATCGACATGTCCCACATGCCGTTGTGGGAGGCACCGTCCGTACCGGTGACGCCGGCCCGGTCCAGGACGAAGGTCACCCCGCATTTGTGCAGGGCCACGTCCATCAGGACCTGGTCGAAGGCGCGGTTGAGGAAGGTGGCGTACACCGCGAAGACCGGGTGGGCGCCGCCGGTGGCGAGGCCCGCCGCCGAGGTGGCGCCGTGCTGCTCGGCGATGCCGACGTCGAAGATCCGGTCCGGGAAGGCGTCGGCGAACTTCTTCAGGCCGACCGGCTGGAGCATGGCCGCGGTGATCGCGACGATGTCCCTCCGCTCCTTGCCGAGCTTGACCATCTCGTCGGCGAAGACGGAGGTCCAGCTGGCGGCGTCGGTGGAGACCGGCAGGCCGGTGTCCGGGTGGATCGGGCCGATGCCGTGGAAGCGGTCGGCCTCGTCCTGCTCGGCGTGCGTGTAGCCGCGGCCCTTCTGGGTGAGGCAGTGCACGATGACCGGGCCGCTGAAGCGCTTGGCGCGCGTGAGGGCGGACTCCAGTGCCTCGATGTCGTGGCCGTCGATGGGGCCGATGTACTTGAGCCCGAGGTCCTCGAACATGCCCTGCGGGGCGATGAAGTCCTTCAGGCCCTTCTTGGCCCCGTGCAGGGTCTCGAAGAGCGGCTTCCCGACGACCGGGGTGCGCTCCAGGATCTCCTTGCCGCGGGCCAGGAAGCGCTCGTAGCCGTCCGTGGTGCGCAGGGTCGCGAGGTGGTTCGCGAGGCCGCCGATGGTGGGGCCGTACGAGCGCTCGTTGTCGTTGACGACGATGACCAGCGGGCGGTCCTTGGCGGCGGCGATGTTGTTCAGCGCCTCCCAGGCCATACCGCCGGTCAGCGCGCCGTCGCCGATGACGGCGGCGACGTGGTGGTCCTCGCGGCCCAGTACCTCGTTGGCCTTGGCCAGGCCGTCGGCCCAGCCCAGCACGGTGGAGGCGTGGGAGTTCTCGATCACGTCGTGGTCGGACTCGGCGCGCGAGGGGTAGCCGGACAGGCCGCCCTTGGCGCGCAGGTTGCCGAAGTCCTGGCGGCCCGTGAGCAGCTTGTGGACGTAGGCCTGGTGGCCGGTGTCGAAGAGGACCTTGTCCCTGGGCGAGTCGAAGACCCGGTGCAGGGCGATCGTCAGTTCGACCACCCCGAGGTTGGGGCCGAGGTGCCCGCCGGTCTTGGAGACGGCGTCGACGAGGAAGGACCTGATCTCGGCGGCGAGCTGTTCGAGCTCCTCCTGACTGAGCCGGTCCAGATCGCGCGGTCCCTTGATGCGGGTCAGCAGCACCCGTGCCTCCTTGCAGTTGCTTGCTGGTCTGTCGAGTCTAATGTTCCGCTCGCGGGCTCGGTCATCGGGCCGCCCCCCGCCGGGCAACACATTTGTCATACATGTACGCGCCGCCGCGCGGCCACACATCGCATAGGGGCGTATACCCGCACAGGAGTACGCGTACATGTACGCACGGATGCCCGGCGCCACGCGAAGTGGCACCGGGCACTGTGACCTGTCTTACCGCCGGATGCCGCTCCGGCGCGCGGACGGGTGCGCGGTCAGGCGCGTCCGGCCGTCTTCTGGGTCCTGCGGGTGATCGAGTCGATCACCACGGTGGCCAGCAGCACCGCACCCGTGATCATGTACTGGATCGGCGTCGCGATGCCCTCCAGCGCCAGACCGTACTGGATCGAGGTGATGACCATGACGCCGAGGAGGGCGTTCCAGGTCCGGCCCCGGCCACCGAAGAGGCTGGTGCCGCCGATGACGGCCGCCGCGATCACGTTCATCAGCAGGTCGCCGGCGCCGGCGCTCTGGTTGGCCGCCGCGATCTTGGAGGCCCAGAACAGCCCGCCGATGGCCGCGAAGGTGCCGGCGATCGCGAAGACCGTGATCCGGATCCGGTTGACGTTGATGCCGGCGCGGCGGGAGGCCTCGACGCTGCCGCCCAGTGCGAAGACGTTGCGGCCGAAGGTCGTGCGGCGCAGGACGAAGTCCGTGAGGACCAGGGCCAGCAGGAACAGCACCACCGCGAGCGGCAGGCCCTTGTACTGGTTGAACACCACGGCGGGACCGAAGGTGAACACCGCGAGCAGGCCGGTGCGCAGCAGGATCTCGCCGAGCGGCCGGGAGGGCACCCCGGCGGCCTCGCGGCGCCGCGCGTCGAGGAAGGAGGCGAGGAAGTAGCCCGCCACCGCGACGGCGGCCAGGCCGTAGGCGACGGCCACGTCCGAGAAGAAGTACGTGGTCAGCTGGCCGACCAGGCCCTCGGAGTCGAGGTTGATCGTGCCGTTGCTGCCGAGGATCTGCAGCATGGCGCCGGACCAGAAGAGCAGGCCCGACAGGGTGACGGCGAAGGCCGGGGCGCCGATCCTGGCGAAGAAGAAGCCGTGGAGGGAGCCGATCAGGGCGCCGCCGGCGATGGCCGCCAGGATCGCCAGCCATTCGTTCACGCCGTGGGTGACGGCGAGGACGGCGACGACCGCGCCCGAGACCCCGCTGACCGAGCCGACCGAGAGGTCGATCTCGCCCAGCAGCAGTACGAAGATGATGCCGACGGCCATCATGCCGGTGGCGACCATCGTGATCGCGATGTTGGTGAGGTTCTCCGGGGACAGGAAGTTCGCGTTCAGGCCCTGGAAGATGGACCAGATGATGATCAGACCGAGGACGACCGGGATGGAACCCAGGTCACCGGCCTTCATCTTGCGCCCGAACTCGCTCAGGTACCCGGCGATGCCCCGCTCGCGGACGAGCAGGCGGGGGTCCACGACCGGAATGGCGTCCGCCGCGGCGGACGGGTTGGCCAGGTCGTGCACATCGGCGGCGCTGTCGGCCACCTGGTCCACGGGCTCGGTGGCTCGGTTCTCGGTGCTCACTTTCGAGCCTCCCCGGTGCGGGCCGCCCGGCGGGTCACGGCGTTGTCCGTGGCACCGGTGATGGCGGAGATGATCTCTTCCTGCGAGGTGTCGGCGACGTTGAAGACGCCGTTGTTGCGGCCCAGCCGCAGGACCGCCACCTTGTCGGCGACAGCCTTCACATCGGCCATGTTGTGGCTGATGAGGATGACGGCGTGGCCGCGCTCGCGCAGCCGTTCCACCAGGTCGAGGACCTGTGCGGTCTGCTCGACGCCGAGGGCGGCGGTGGGCTCGTCGAGGATGACGAGCTGGGGCTCGCCCAGCATGGACCGGGCGATCGCCACGGTCTGGCGCTGACCGCCGGAGAGCGAGGCGATGGGGATGCGGACACTGGGGATCCGGATGGACAGGGTGGTCAGGAGCTCGCGGGCGCGGCGCTCCATCTCCACCTCGTCGAGGACGCCGAACTTCTTGAGTTCTCGGCCGAGGAAGAGGTTGCCGACGACGTCGATGTTGTCGCACAGCGCCAGGTCCTGGTAGACCGTCGCGATGCCCAGGTTCTGGGCGTCGTGGGGCTTGCCGATGGAGACCGGGCGCCCCTCCCACTCGATGACTCCGTCATCGATGGGGTGCACGCCGGCGATCGTCTTGACCAGCGTGGACTTGCCGGCGCCGTTGTCGCCGACCAGGGCGACCACCTCACCGGAGTGGATCTCGAGTTCTACGTCGGTCAGGGCCTGAACGGCGCCGAACCGCTTCGAGACCCCTCGCAACGCCAGCACGGGCGCAGCGGACACATGAACCATCTCCTTCGCCGCCTGACCGGCGGGGATGTCGTGCAAAAGAGCAGGAGCGGGGCGAATGGGGGAACGTTTCTGCCCGGCGCCCCGCCGGGTGGCGGGGAAGAGTGGGCGGAGCGCCGGTCAGGCACGGGAGGTCGCCTCGCGGGAGGCGACGGGGGCCGCTACTTCAGGCCGAGGGAGGCGCAGGCCGCCGCGTACTTCTCGGTGCAGATCTCGTCGACCGTGTACACGCCGTCCTTGATGACGGTGTCCTTGATGTTGTTCTTGGTCAGCGAGACGACCGGGATCAGCACGGCCGGGACGCCGTTGTCCTTGGAGGTGGCGATGGAGTCGAGCTTCTCGCCCTTGGCGAGGGCGACGGCCATCTTCGCGGCGGCCTCGGCCTCGGGGGCGTACGGCTTGTAGACGCTCATGAACTGCTCGCCCGCCACGATCCGCTGCACGCCGGCGAGTTCGGCGTCCTGACCGGTGACCGGGGGCAGGGTGGACAGGCCGGCCGCCTTGAGGGCGGTGATGATGCCGCCGGCCATGCCGTCGTTGGCGGAGTAGACGCCGATGACGTTCTCCTTGCCGAGCGCCGAAAGCGCCGCCGACATGTTGGTGTTGGCGTTCTCCGGCTTCCACTCGACCGTGTCGTACTCCTTGCCGATGTTCACCTTGCCGTCGAGGACGGAGTGCGCGCCGGCCTTGAAGAGCTTGGCGTTCGGGTCGGTGACCGAACCGTTCATCATGACGATCTGGCCGTCCTTGGCCTTGTCGCCGAGCGCCTCCAGCAGCGCCTTGCCCTGGACCTTGCCGACCTCTTCGTTGTCGAAGGAGGTGTAGGCGTCGATCGGGCCCTCGGCCCGGCGGTCGTAGGCGACGACCGGGATACCGGCGTCCTTGGCCTTCTTGACCGAGCCGGCAATGGCCTTGAAGTCCACGGCGTCGATGATCAGGGCGTCCACCTTGTTGGTGATCATCGTGTCGACCTGGGAGTTCTGGGTGGTCGCGTCCTGCTTGGCGTTGGCGTAGACGACCTCGCCCTTGCCGCCGGTGAGTTCGGCGATCTTCTTCTCGATCAGCGGCTTGTCGAACTTCTCGTAACGCGCGGTCTGGTTCTCCGGCAGGAGCAGACCGACCTTGATCGCGTCGCCCTTGGCAGCGCCGGTCCCGTTCGTCTTCTCGCCGGCCTCCTTCGCACTGCCACAAGCGGCGAGCGAGACGGCCATGGCACCGGCGGCGACGGCTACGGCGGCTCTGCGCATACGCGTGTTCATTACTTGAACCTCCCTGACGAGGCCGCAACGCTGCGGCCGAGGTGGATGTGAGTCAACCCCGGCCGCGTTTTGCCGTCAAGGAGTGAATCCTTAACGAGATGACAACGGTGCCATCCGTTATCTACCTGAAGACAAGACGGCTGGAGCCCGCACTCCACTTCCATGGTCCGACAAAAGCGTTGAATCGCCCATCTCGCTGAGTACGAGCGCCAGCGCGCCCAGCACCTCGGCGCGCCCGCCGAGGGACCCCGTCAGCACCGACAGTTGCCGGGCCGCGCTGGGGATCGCGTATCTCCCGACCGATTCACGGATGGGAGCGAGGACGAGTTCACCGGCCTCCGCGAGGGAGCCGCCCAGCACCACCCGGCTCGGGTTCAGGAGGTTGCAGAGACTGGCCACGCCACTGCCGATGTGGCGGCCCACGTCCATGATCACCCGGCGGCAGCCCGGGTCGCCCTCGCGGGCCAGCTGGACCACCCGCTCCATCGTCAGCTCCGGTCCGTGCGTGCCCTGGAGCAGCGGCAGGACGTACCGGGCGGCGGCGAATGTCTCCAGGCAGCCACGGTTCCCGCAGCGGCAGACCGGGCCCGATTCGTCCAGCGTGATGTGCCCGATCTCGCCCGCCGTGCCGCCGGGCCCGCGGTAGATCTGGCCGTTGATCACGAGGCCCGCGCCGACGCCGCTGGCCACCTTGATGTAGGCCAGGTCCTTCACTCCCCGCCCGCTGCCCCAAACGAGTTCACCTAGCGCGCCGAGGTTCGCGTCGTTGTCCACGTACACGGGCACGCCGAGGCGCTGCGAGAGCTCCTGGCGGGGGTTGATGCCCGCCCAGCCCGGCAGGATCGCGGTCGAGCCGAGGGTCCCGGACTCCACGTCGATCGGACCGGGAACGCCGAGCCCGACGCCGATGACCTTCTCCAGCCCGACCCCTATGCTCGCGATCAGGCGCCCGACCAGGGCTTCCGCCCGGTCGAAGCCTTCCGCCCAGGAGTCGTCGACGTCCAGCGGCTCGGAGTCCTCGGCCAGCACCTGGTGGGCGAGGTTCCCCACCGCCACCCGCAGGTGGGCGTGGCCGAAGTCGACCCCGATGACGATGCCCGCGTCACCGCTGAGCGAGACGCTGCGCGCCCGCCGGCCGCCGGCCGAGGTGTCGGTGACCTCGACGGTCCCGCCTTCCTTCAGTTCCCGGACGATGTTGGAGACCGTGGCCGCCGACAGTCCGGTGGTGCGGGCGATCTCCGCCTGCGTCAGCGATCCCGCGAGCCGCACCGCCCGTACGACCCGTTCGAGATTCGCGCGATGCAGTGAGGACTGCGATCCGGGAGTCTGCACGACTCATCCACTCCTGCCCATAAGCGACGGCCAGCCGTCGCCCCCCGGCCGGGACGCGTCGCGGCTTCCCGCTACGAGACCCCGGCGTCTCTCCAACTTGTGAAGCTTAAGTCGAGCCTTTGCGCATCCACTCGTCAAGAGGCTGACACAGCACGAAACGGACACTACTGGCCGAAAGCGGGAGAGAAGCAGTCCCCGGAGGGGTGGGTGTCCGCGCTACTTGAGGGTGGCGGAGGTCAGGCCGGACTGGATCTGGCGCTGGAAGGAGAGGTAGACAACCAGCATCGGGATCATCGCGATGGTCACACCGGCGAAGAGCACCGGCAGGTCGGTCTCGTACCCCTGCTGCTGCTGGAGCTGGATCAGGCCCTGGGTGAGCAGGTAGCGCTCGGGGTCCGATCCCGTCTGGGGCTGCATCAGCACGGAGGGCAGGATGTACTGGTTCCACTGGCCCAGGACGTTGAAGATCCCGACGCTGATCAGGCCGGGCTTGGCCATCGGCACCATCACCTGGAAGAAGATCCGGGTGTCCGAGGCCCCGTCGATCACGGCCGCCTCGTGCACCGCCGTCGGCAGCGTGCGGAAGAACGAGTGCATGAAGAAGACGGTGAACGGCATCGAGTAGGCGACGTAGACGAGGATCAGGCCCTGGTACGTGTTCAGCATGTCGAAGCGCTTGACCATGAAGAACAGCGGGACGAGCGCGAGGAAGACGGGGAACATCGCCCCGCTGACGAAGAAGTAGTAGACGAACCGGTTCCCCGGGAAGGGGTAGCGGGCCAGTACGTACGCCGCCATCGAGCCGAGCAGCATCGTCAGCGGGACCGAGATCACCATCACGATCAGGGTGTTCGCGAAGTAGTCGCCGATGCCCTTGTCCCAGGCCCGGCCGAAGGCGTCGAGGTTCCAGTTGGAGGGCCAGCTGAGGGCCGAGCCGCCGATCTGCGCGTCGGTCTTGAAGGAGCCGAGCGCCAGCCAGATCAGGGGCAGGACGATCAGCAGGGCCCAGACGGCGAGGAAGCCGTGGGAGAAGACGTTGAGGACCGTGCCCTCGGAGCGTGCGCCGCCCCGTTCCCCGAGCGGGCCGGCTCCGCCGGGCCGCTCGGCGGCGGCCTCGCCCGGAGCCTTGATCACTGTGGTCATGGTGTCTCTCCCGCTCAGAACTCGATGCGCTCGCGGCGGGTGGCGCGCAGCGTGATGACGGAAAGGATCATGGTGAGGACGAGCATGACCACGCCCATGGCGCAGGCGTAGCCGCTCTTGCCGAAGTAGAGGAAGTTCCTCATCAGCACCGTCGCCATGACCTCGCTGTGGTGGTCGGGTCCGCCGCCGAACTGGCCCGAGGTCATGGTCGACACCAGGACGAACATGTCCATCGCGGCGATCCCCAGGTAAACCGCGGAGGTCTGCACAGAATCCCACAGCAGGGGCAGGGTGACCTTGAAGAAGGTCTGCGCGCGCCCCGCCCCGTCCAGCAGGGCGGCCTCGTAGATGTCCTTGGGGACGGACTGCATGGCCGCCGAGAACAGCACGAGGTAGAAGCCGACGCCGTGCCAGACGACCACGAGGAGCAGGCACCAGAGCACGAGCCTCGGCTCGTTCAGCCATTCGATCGGGTGCAGCCGGTCGACCAGGCCGAGCCGGATGAGCACGCCGTTGAGCAGGCCGCCCTCGTCGGTGCGGTACACGGCCCCGAAGAGCACCGCGAGGATGGCGAGGGAGAGGACCTGCGGGAAGAAGTAGACGATCTTGTAGAAGCCCGACCCCCGCACGCCCTGCACCCCGCCGGCCCCGCCCCGCCCGCCCGCGTTCACCATGAAGGCGAAGAAGAGGGCGAGCAGGATGGTGACCACCGGGACGAACACCAGGAGCAGCAGGTTGTGCCACAGGGCGCCGCGGAAGACCTCGTCCTTCATCAGGGCCGCGTAGTTGTCCAGGCCGACGAAATCGAACGTCGGCGACTGGCCCGACCAGTTGGTGAAGGAGTAGCCGAACGTCTGTACGTACGGCCAGATGACGAAGGTCAGGTACAGCGCGAGGGGTGCGAGGAGGAAGCCGGCGATGAAGCCGCTCCGCCCCCTGCCCTGGGCTACTTGGCTCATGGTGTCCGTCCGTGAAGTGCTGCCGGTGACCGGTGGAGCGCGTTGTCAGCCGCGACGGTTGTTCTTGGCGTTCGGGTCCTGCGCCGCCTTGTTCACCGCGGCCTGGGCCCTCTTGATCCACTCCTTCGGCTGGATCCGCTTGGCCATCAGCTCATTGGACGCGTCCTGGATCGCCGTGTCCATTTCGCTGTACCAGTCGGGGTACAGGTAGTTGAAGGTGTTGGTCCCCGCCGCCTTGAGGGCCGTCACCGCCGACTGGGTGCCCGGCCGCAGCTTCACGCCCGGGTCCACGCCGTCCTTGACCACGGTGAGCGAGTTGGCCTGCTGGGCGAAGATGGTCGACCATTCGCGCGACAGCATCGAACGGATGAACTCCAGGCCGCCGGGCTTGTTGGCGGCCTTCTCCGGGACGATGAAGGGCTCGCCGGCGCCGGCCCGGATGGCCTCGAAGGGCAGCTTGCTGCCGGCCAGCAGCGGGACCGGCAGGAACTGCATGTCGAAGTCGTCGGGCGTCTGCTTGAGCTGCTCGTTCTCCAGCCAGGAGCCCGAGGGGACGAAGGCCGCCTTGTACTGGTTCCAGGCGGTCTGGGACTCGGTGTGGGTCAGGCCGTTGGTGCCCGGCAGCAGCAGGTCCTTCTCGACCACCTCGTAGACCGCCTCGACGGCGGCGAGGGCGTCCGCGTTGCCCTCGAAGGCGTTCGGCTCCAGGTTGTCGATCGCCTTCACGGCGTCCAGACCGCCCTTCTTGGCGATCAGGTCCATGATGACGACGTTGATGTAGTACGGGTACTTGCCCTGGTGGGCGAGACCCCCGATGCCGGCCTCCTTGGCCTTCGCGCAGACCGCGAGGAACTCGTCCCAGGTCTTGGGCGGCGTCCAGCCCTTCTCCTTGAAGAGCTTGCCGGAGTACCAGAAGCCGAAGACGGTGTAGACGTAGTTCAGCGAGACGAACTTGCCGCCCTGCGTGCCCTGTTCGATGGTGCCCGCGATCAGCGTGTCCCGGACCTTCTTGCCCGGGTCGTCGAGCGAGGGCGCGTCGAGCACCGGGGTGAGGTCGGCGAGCTGGTTGCTCTTGAAGAGCACGTCCAGCTTGATCTTCTGGGCGCCGGAGTCGTCGACGACGTCCGGAGGGTTTCCGCCGTTGAAGCGCGTCTGGAGCTTCCCGGTGATCTCCTGGGTGCCGAGGTGGGAGCTGGTGGTGCCCCACTTCTTGTCGAAGGCGGCCTCCCAGGCCTTCGCGTAGTCGTCACCGAACCCGCCCTTGAAGACGACGACGTCCAGCTTGCTGCCCTTCGCGACGCCGAACGGGTTCTGCGCACTCGTCGCGGCCTTGGACGGGCCGTTGGTGGCCTCGCCGCCGGACGCGCAGGCGGACAGGAAGCCCATCGTCGGCACGCTGATCAGGCCGAGTGCCGCGGAGCGCTTGATCAGGTCACGGCGGCCGAGGCCCTCACCGGTGGATGCCATGCTCATGTCCTCGCCTTCGTCAGAAGTATGAAGGAGGCGGGAAAGCACGGCCGTTGCCGTGCGTGCGGACGGCGCCGCAGATCCCCGCTGTCCCCCCGGTCCGCGGCCGCTCCTGCCGGAGCGGCCCGGACGCGCACAGGTATAGTCCACTCCCGCTCGACTCAGCAAGATCGTGCACAAGGATGACCGCCAGCTTTTCCGAGTTGAGACCTGTCCGTCATCTGGCACCGCCGTGACGAAATGCGGAAGGGCCGTACCCCCATAACGGGGATACGGCCCTATGGTGCCGATAAGCGAAGAACGGCTCCGCTTGGCGCGCCCTTAGCCTCGGATGAGGTTGCGGAGCACGTACTGCATGATGCCGCCATTGCGGTAGTAGTCCGCCTCACCCGGCGTGTCGATGCGGACGACCGCGTCGAACTCCACACCGGTGTCGGTGCTCACCTTGACGGTGCGCGGGGTGGTGCCGTTGTTCAGCTCCTCCACACCGGTGAAGGCGAAGGTCTCCTCGCCGGTGAGGCCGAGGGAGGCCGCGGTGGCGCCCTCCGGGAACTGCAGGGGCAGGACGCCCATGCCGATCAGGTTGGAGCGGTGGATGCGCTCGTAGGACTCGGCGATGACGGCCTTGACGCCGAGCAGCGCGGTGCCCTTGGCCGCCCAGTCGCGGGAGGAGCCGGAGCCGTACTCCTTGCCCGCCAGGATGACCAGCGGGATGCCGGCGGCCTGGTAGTTCTGCGAGGCGTCGTAGATGAAGGAGACCGGCGCGCCCTCGACGGTGAAGTCGCGGGTGAAGCCGCCCTCGGTGCCCGGCGCGATCTGGTTGCGCAGGCGGATGTTGGCGAAGGTACCGCGGATCATGACCTCGTGGTTGCCGCGACGGGAACCGTACGAGTTGAAGTCGCGGCGCTCGACGCCGTGCTCGGTGAGGTACTTGCCGGCCGGGGTGTCGGCCTTGATCGCACCGGCCGGGGAGATGTGGTCGGTGGTGACCGAGTCGCCCAGCTTCGCCAGCACGCGCGCGCCGGCGATGTCGGAGACCGGGGTGGTCTCCATCGTCATGCCCTCGAAGTACGGGGGCTTGCGGACGTAGGTGGACTGCGGGTCCCACTCGAAGGTGTTGCCGGTCGGGATCGACAGCGCCTGCCACTGGGCGTCGCCCGCGAAGACGTCCTGGTAGGACTTGTTGAACATGTCCTCGCCGATGGCGTTCGCCACGACGTCGTTGACCTCGGCCTCGGAGGGCCAGATGTCCTTGAGGAAGACCGGGTTGCCCTCGGTGTCGATGCCGATGGCGTCCTTGGTGATGTCCACCTTCATGGAGCCCGCGATGGCGTACGCGACGACCAGCGGCGGGGAGGCCAGGTAGTTCATCTTGACGTCGGGGTTGATCCGGCCCTCGAAGTTGCGGTTGCCGGAGAGCACCGAGGTGACCGCGAGGTCGTGCTCGTTGATCGCCTTCGAGATCTCCTCGTCCAGCGGACCGGAGTTGCCGATGCAGGTGGTGCAGCCGTACCCGACGAGGTTGAAGCCCATCTTGTCGAGGTACGGGGTCAGGCCGGCCTTGTCGAAGTAGTCGGTGACGACCTTCGAGCCCGGGGCCAGGGTGGTCTTGACCCACGGCTTGCGGGACAGGCCCTTCTCGACCGCCTTCTTCGCCACGAGCGCCGCGGCGACCATGACGTAGGGGTTCGAGGTGTTGGTGCAGGAGGTGATCGCGGCGACGGTGACGGCGCCGTGGTCGATCTCGAAGGAGGAGCCGTCGGCCAGGGTGACCAGGGTCGGACGGGTCGGCACGCCGTCGCTGGAGGCCGGGGCGTCGGAGGCCGGGAAGGACTCCTTGCCCGCCTCGTCGTCGTCCTCGACGTAGTTGCGTACGTCCCGGGCGAACTGCTCGGCGGCGTTGGCCAGGACGATGCGGTCCTGCGGGCGCTTCGGGCCGGCGATGGAGGGGACGACCGTGGAGAGGTCGAGCTCCAGCTTCTCGGAGAAGTCCGGCTCGGCGGCCGGGTCCAGCCACAGGCCCTGCTCCTTGGCGTACGCCTCGACGAGCGCGACCTGCTGGGCGTCGCGGCCGGTCAGGCGCAGGTACTTCAGCGTCTCGTCGTCGATCGGGAAGATCGCGGCGGTGGAGCCGAACTCCGGCGACATGTTGCCGATGGTGGCGCGGTTCGCGAGGGAGGTGGCGGCGACGCCCTCACCGTAGAACTCGACGAACTTGCCGACGACACCGTGCTTGCGCAGCATCTCGGTGATGGTCAGCACCAGGTCGGTGGCGGTGGTGCCGGTGGGCAGCTCGCCGGTCAGCTTGAAGCCCACGACGCGCGGGATCAGCATGGAGACCGGCTGGCCGAGCATCGCGGCCTCGGCCTCGATGCCGCCGACGCCCCAGCCCAGCACGCCCAGGCCGTTGACCATGGTGGTGTGCGAGTCGGTGCCGACGAGGGTGTCGGGGTACGCCTGGCCGTTACGGACCATGACCGTACGGGCCAGGTGCTCGATGTTGACCTGGTGGACGATGCCGGTGCCCGGGGGGACGACCTTGAACTCGTCGAAGGCGGTCTGGCCCCAGCGCAGGAACTGGTAGCGCTCCTTGTTGCGGCCGTACTCCAGCTCCACGTTCTGGGCGAAGGCGTCGTTGGTGCCGAACTTGTCGGCGATGACCGAGTGGTCGATGACCAGCTCGGCCGGGGCCAGCGGGTTGATCTTGGACGGGTCGCCACCGAGGGCCTTGACGGCCTCGCGCATGGTGGCGAGGTCCACGACGCAGGGGACGCCGGTGAAGTCCTGCATGATCACGCGGGCCGGCGTGAACTGGATCTCCTCGCTGGGCTGGGCCTGCGAGTCCCAGGTGCCGAGCGACCGGATGTGGTCGGCGGTGATGTTCGCGCCGTCCTCGGTACGGAGCAGGTTCTCCAGCAGCACCTTCAGGCTGTAGGGAAGGCGGGCGGAGCCCTCAACCTTGTCCAGCCGGAAGATCTCGTACGACTCGTCGCCCACCTGCAGCGTGCTGCGGGCGTCGAAGCTGTTCGCCGACACGACAGTCTCCTTCATGCATGAATTCGCGCGTATAACCGCATCCTGCCGCCACGCCCCTTGGCCAATCCGCTAAGGTCAGGCTAAGTTAGGTAGCCCTTACCAGCGGGGGCGGCTGCGGTTCGCCTTCGGCAGATATCTCGATGTCGAGATAACTCTAGTACACATCCGGGTCCGGGGACGAGGCACGCACCCGTCGACCGGGCCCCGGCCTGCCCGGGACCGGGATCCGGCCGCCGGCACCGGGTCCCCGCCGGGTCCCCGCCGGGTCCCCGCCGGGGCGTGGCGGGGCGTGGCGGGCGGCCCGGGAGCCGGGGGCGGCGATCTCCTCGGGCCCGGTCGGCCGGCCGGCCGCGCAGCCGCTCCTGAGGCGGGCCTCCCCTCATGCGCAGCGTGCGGCAACCAGGGGACCGAATCGGGCAGATACCAGTAAATGGCCCTATGCCGACCGGTCGGCGAGGTCGGAACCGGCGAACAAGCCCGCCTCGAACGGCCGTACCGACACCCACCGCATCGACCTCGTCGCCATCATCCACGCCGTCATCCACGCCGTCATCCACGAACTCGCCGCGCGCGAACTGGTCGAGCGGGCACCCGGTCGGACGAGGACCGCGACCGCCGGCGCCATGCCATACCCCCGCTCTCCTCCGGATCCTGACGGTCAGTAACGCCCGTCCGCCACATGCCCGTGCCGCGCCCGCCGCGCCCGCCACGCCCGTCTGCCGCACCCGACGCGGGCCTCATCTCATATCTGAGATACCGTTCCCCCATGGCAGACGACTACCTCGTACGCATCGGCAAGCTCATCCGTGACGCCCGGCAGCACCGGGGCTGGACACAGAGTCAGCTCGCGGACGCACTCGGCACCAGCCAGAGCGCCGTGAACCGGATCGAGCGCGGCAATCAGAACATCAGCCTTGAGATGATCGCCCGAATCGGTGAAGCTCTCGACAGCGAGATCGTCTCCTTGGGCTATGCCGGCCCGATGCACCTGCGCGTGGTCGGCGGCCGCCGGCTGTCCGGCGCCATCGACGTCAAGACGAGCAAGAACGCGTGCGTCGCCCTGCTCTGCGCCTCGCTGCTCAACAAGGGCCGTACGGTGCTGAGGCGGGTGGCCCGCATCGAGGAGGTCTACCGCCTCCTGGAGGTCCTGAACTCCATCGGCGTCCGGACCCGCTGGATCAACGACGGCGTGGACCTGGAGCTGATCCCGCCGGCCCGCCTCGACATGGAGGCCATGGACGCGGACGCGGCCCGCCGGACCCGGAGCATCATCATGTTCCTGGGCCCCCTGCTGCACCGGATGGACACCTTCCGCCTGCCATACGCCGGCGGCTGCGACCTCGGCACCCGCACCATCGAGCCGCACATGATCGCCCTGCGCCGCTTCGGCCTGGACATCACCGCGACCGAGGGCATCTACCACGCGAAGGTCGCGACCGGGGTCTGCCCCGACCGCCCGATCGTGCTGACCGAGCGCGGGGACACGGTCACCGAGAACGCGCTGCTGGCCGCAGCCCGGCACGACGGCGTCACGGTCATCCGCAACGCCTCCTCCAACTACATGGTCCAGGACCTGTGCTTCTTCCTGGAGGCACTGGGCGTCCAGGTCGACGGCGTCGGCACCACCACCCTCACCGTCCACGGCGTCCCGAACATCGACGTGGACGTGGACTACTCCCCCTCCGAGGACCCGGTCGAGGCGATGAGCCTGCTCGCCGCCGCGGTCGTCACGGAGTCGGAGCTGACCATCCGCCGGGTCCCGATCGAGTTCATGGAGATCGAGCTCGCGGTGCTGGAGGAGATGGGCCTCGACCACGACCGCTCGGCGGAGTACAGCGCCGACAACGGCCGCACCCGCCTGGTCGACCTCACGGTCCGCCCCTCGAAGCTCGAAGCCCCGATCGACAAGATCCACCCGATGCCGTTCCCCGGGCTGAACATCGACAACGTCCCCTTCTTCGCGGCCATCGCCGCCGTCGCCCAGGGCCAGACCCTGATCCACGACTGGGTGTACGACAACCGGGCCATCTACCTGACCGACCTGAACCGCCTCGGCGGCCGCC
This sequence comes from Streptomyces sp. NPDC028910, assembly GCF_055564955.1. NCBI lineage: Bacteria > Bacillati > Actinomycetota > Actinomycetes > Kitasatosporales > Streptomycetaceae > Streptomyces > Streptomyces sp. NPDC028910. The sequence goes on from NZ_JBVHVF010000001.1 coordinate 125,891, forward strand.
TCCAGCTCCTGGACCCCCACCGCGTCCTGGTCGAGGGCCCCACCCGCTGGCGCGCGGCGGAGATGATGTGCCCGCCGGCCCTGCGCCCGGCGGTGGTCGTCCTCCTCGCGATGATGGCGGCCGAGGGCACCTCGGTCCTGCGCAACGTCTACGTCATCAACCGCGGCTACGAGGAACTGGCCGAGCGCCTCAACTCGGTGGGCGCCCAGATCGAAATCTTCCGCGACATCTAGGAAGCCAGAGAAAAAGGGATCAATCAGGGCATAGCCCAAAGCCCCGAAAAGCTGCTATCCCGAACTGGACGACCGGGTGAAGGACCGAATCAGGGCGGACCGCAGAACGGCTGCCCAGCTCGAAACGGACAAGGCAAAGAACGTCGAACACGCTCGTAGCCTTCGCCGCTCCTACGAGATGAAGGGGGAGTCGCTCGGCCCGCCAGCCTAGAGCACCGACTGACCCCGCCCCCATGACACAGCCCCCGCCCCGGCAGCGAGCCGGCCAGCGGGGGCTGGTTCACTTCCGGGACTTGCCGGGAGTGTGCGCCTACCGAGTCTCCCCGGCCCCCGTACGGAAATGTACGTCCTGCCGGTTCTCATCATGGACGTACGAGATAGGTGCCTGGTCGACCTCGACCCCCCGCATGGCCACACCACGCTCCCGCAGAGCCGCCCGCCGCTCATGCACCCCGTGCAGCGTCACCTCCACCTCGGCCAGCTTTTCCTTATCTCCGACCGCACGCGAAACCTCACGGTCCTGCTCCAAGACGTCCGCCGCCTTCAGCAGCTTGCGGTCCTCCTTGGCGAGCACCTTGCGCGCCCTCTTGGCGCGCTTCCGTTCCTGCTTCGCTCCCACAACTCCCCCTCTACTGGCGGTAAGTACGAGTCTGGAGGACGGCGCATGCTTCTTTGTATCCGCGTCTCACAGGATGAAAGCCGGCCTCGCCGAACTCGCCAGGGATATAGAGCCGCTGTGCGGCCGTCTCCCGGCGTTGGGATGAATGTGCCGTTCGCCGCCATGCTCGTCTAGCACTCATTACGCTCGACTCATGGGCGCACAAAGCCGTGAAGAGATGCGAGACGCCGCTGTAGTCGTGGCCCGAGACGAGAGCGGCCTGGTCGCGCTGCTCACGTCACGATTCCCCCAGCACGGCGGCGAGTATCTGTTCCTGCCCGGCGGACGGATGGAGCCGGGCGAGACTCCCGAGGAGTGCGGGCACCGGGAACTGCGCGAAGAAGCGGGCATCACCGCGCAGTCCTGGCGCCCCCTCGGGTCGTACGCGATCACCCTCGGATCCACCGCCCGGGTCCACCTCTTCCTCGCCGAGGGCCTGACCCTGGGACCCCAGCAGTTGGAGCCGTCCGAAGCAGACTTCAAGCTGATGTGGTGGCCCATGCAGGACGCCATCACAGCGGCAACGGAAGGCCGCTTCCTACTCCAGGGCGGCCCGCTCGCGCTCCTCCTTGCCGACCGTCTCTGACGGTCGCCTATCTACTCGTCCCACCATGGCGCGATCGTGCACGTGATGTCCCGCGAATCCCGCGAGTATCGGGCTCCGTTGGCTCGATATCCAGGGAAATTCGGGTCGCCGCCGGCTTGCGGGACGTCACCTGAACTGTCCGGGCCGGTGGAGCTGTTCACGCTCTGGACCCGTCTGGATTGGTCGGTGTTCAAGGTCTACAGTTCGTGGGCTCCTCTGCCGAAAGATCACCCCTGGAGGTCCCCGTCATGTCCACGCCGCCCAGCCCGGACCACATACCGCCGCCGCCCGCCCAGCCTGCCTACAACCACCCGGCACAGCCGCCCGCGCCCAAGTCCGTCACGATCACCTTCCCCGTCATCCGGGGGAAGCTGGCCGCGTTCCTGTATCTGGCCACCCTGGTCCTGGTCGGCGTCATCGCGTGGGCGCAGGTCGATCAGGCCCTGACCGCCCGCGACGAATACAAACACTTCCGGCACCAGATGTGCTCGGGCACCGTGTACGACGCGGATGAGTACGACTCCGGCGACAGCGCCGAGTACGAGGAGTTGTGCGGGCACCCGCCCCGTTCCGACGAAAAGTAACAACGTAGCCCCCGCCCCCGGCACGATCCGGGCCGGCCAGCGGGGGCTTCGCCGTTCTCGGGTCGCTCAGCTCTGTGAGATCCCCGCGACGGCGTTCCGTTCCGCCGCGTCTTTCGGCCTGATGGGGCAGGTGTGCTGGCCGCGGGGGGCGGCGGGCGGCAGAATCGGACTTTCGGGACGGGACGAGGGGGCGGCCATGGCAGGCGGGACGGATGCGGGTGCTGGTGTGGGTGTGGGGGTGGAGGTGCCCGGGCTCGCCGGGGTGCCGTTGCTCGGGTCGCTCTTCGATCTGAAGTCGGACTCCCTGGGCACGTATCTGCGGGCCCAGCACCGGCACGGTGACCTGGTACGGATCACGGCCGGGCCGCCCGGGATGCGCGCCGAGTTGTACTGCGTGTTCTCCCCGGAGGGCGCGCAGCAGGTCCTCGCCTCCGAAGCGGCCAACTTCCGCAAGGACAACGCCTTCTACCAGGAGGTCCGGAACTCCTTCGGCAACGGGTTGCTGACCAGTCAGGACGAGGACTACCTGCGCCAGCGCCGGCTGGTCCAGCCGCTGTTCACACGGCGCCGGGTGGACGGGTACGCCGGGGCCGTCGCCGCCGAGACCGCATCGGTCATCGCCACCTGGGGGGAGGCCCCGGACGGCATCGTCGACGTCTCCGACGAGATGATGCACCTGGCCCTGCGCGCCGTCGCCCGGATCCTCTTCGGCACCGACGTCGAGGCCACCGCCGACGTCGTGGCCCGGTGCTTTCCGGTCATCACGGACTACGTGCTGCGCCGCGGCTACTCCCCCGTCAACATCCCGCGCGGCTGGCCCACCCCCGACAACAGGCGGGCCGCCGCCGCGATGGACGAGCTCTACGGGGTGTGCGACGCGATCATCGCGGAGCGGCGGCGGGACGGCGCGGACACCAGCGGCGAGGACCTGCTGACGCTGATGGCCGCCGCGAGGAGTTCCGACGACGGGGAGTTCGACGCCTCCGAGCTCCGGGACCAGGTGCTGATCTTCCTGCTCGCCGGGCACGAGACGACCGCCACCTCCCTCTGCTTCGCCCTGCACCTGCTGGCCCGCCATCCCGAGCAGCAGGACCGGGCCCGCGAGGAGATCTCCCGCGTCCTGGGCGACCGTACGCCGCAGGCCGCCGACCTGGACCGGCTCCCGTACCTCACCCAGGTGCTCAAGGAGGCCATGCGGCTGTACCCGGCCGCGCCGGTCATCGGCCGCAAGGCCGTCGCCGCCACCCGGATCGGGGAGCACACCATCCCCGCGGGCTCGGACGTGATACTGGCGCCCTGGGTGACGCACCGCCACCCCGGCCACTGGCCGGACCCGGACCGCTTCGACCCCGAGCGCTTCGCCCCGGAGGCGGAGGCGGGCAGGCCGCGCTACGCGTGGTTCCCCTTCGGGGGCGGCCCGCGCGCCTGCATCGGGCAGCACTTCTCGATGCTGGAGTCGGTGATCGCGCTGGCGATGATCCTGCGGGCGTACGAGTTCGAGGCCGTGGACGCCGAGATCCCGGTCAGCGCCGGGATCACACTGCGAACGGACGGTCCGGCGCGCTGCCGGGTCAGTCGCTTGGACGGGTAGTGGGCGTCCGGCCATCATGGCCGGATGGACGAGGAGATGCCGGGCAGCTTGTCGCCGTACGCGCGCCGGCCGGCGCGCGCGATGCTGCCCGGCTCGCCCGCCCCGGAGCGGCTGCGGCGCCGGATCCGCGCCTTCTTCCTCTTCCGGTTCCTGGCCGCGCTGCCCGACGACCTCGCGGACGCGGTGGCCGCGCTCCTCGACCCGTTCGAACGGATCGCCCGCCTCGTCGGGCGGCTCTTCCACGGCCCTGCCCTGCGCGGCGGCTGGGCCAGCGAGGCGGGCCGCCTCGCCCTGGCCCTGCACGGCTTCCACTGGACCCACTGGCAGGCCGAGACGGACGGGCCCGTCGCGATGTTCACCGCGCACCCCGGCGGCCCGGGGCGCACGGGCACGGTCACCGCCCGGCCGCCCTGGGGCCGCGGCGACCCGGCCCGCGAGGCCCACACCGCCGCCTGCACCCTGCGCCGCGTCCCGCGGCTGCGCCGCCGGCCGACCCGCGTCGACCTGGCCTTCGCCGACGGCTCCTGGCTGGCGCTGCGCATGAACACCCGAGCCGACGCGGCCCGGATGCGCGCCGCGCTCGCACAGGAGGGCGCGGCACAGGGCCGCGGCGTGCACGGCTGCGGATGCCGGCGCCCGGATATGGGGATGCGGGCCGGTCAGGGCGGGCCGTAGGGTCGATGCCCGTGGAACCACTCAGTGAGAAACAGATCCGTGCATCCTTCGTGAACTGCACCAAGGGAGAGGCGGCGCGACTGCGCCTGCCGCTCGACTTCGCCGAACTGCCCTGGGACGACCTGGACTTCCTGGGCTGGGTGGATCCGGGAGCGCCGCTGCGGGCCCATCTCGTACTGCCCCGGGAGCAGGGTCCGCTCGGGATGTCCCTGCGCGTCCCGTCCGTGGGCCGCACCAGCGCGGTGAAGTCCAGCCTGTGCCAGATCTGCCTGACGGGTCACGCGTCCTCCGGGGTCACCCTGCTCGCCGCCCCCCTGGCGGGGGCCCGCGGCCGCGAGGGCAACACGGTCGGCACGTACATCTGCGCGGACCTCGCCTGCTCCCTCTACGTACGCGGCAAGCGGCAGCCGAAGCTGCGCGCCGGGCGGCACGAGGAGTCCCTGACCCTGGACGAGCGCCTGGCGCGCATGTGGGGCAATCTGGACGCCTTCGCGGCCAGGGTCACCGCGGTGTGAGCCACGGTCGTGGGCCCTGCGGTGTGGGCCCTGCGGTGTGAGCCCTGCGGTGTGGGCCCTGCGGTGTGAGCCCCGCGCCGGCGGTCAGGGCGGCCCCTGGGTCCGTTCGACCGCCGGCGTGTGGTTGCCCTGGAGGCGTTCGAGGTCCGAGGACCGGACCTGGATGACCACCAGTGCGATCAGCGCCCCGACCAGGGTGAACAGGGCCGCCACGACGAAGGCCGCGCTGATGCCCGAGGTGAGCACCTGGTCGCTCCACGGCTTCGGAAAGTCTCCGGTGCGCGCGAAGAAGGTCCTCTCCTCCGGGGTGGCCGTCCTGAGGAAACCCGGTATCTGGTCCTTGGCCTCGTTGCGGCTCGCCGTACCGAAGACGGTCACCAGGATCGACAGGCCGAGCGAACCACCCACCTGCTGCGTCGTGTTGAGCAGTCCCGACGCCGCGCCGGACTCCCGGTCGGGGACGTTGGACAGGGCCATGAGCGTCAGCGAGACGAACTGCAGTCCCATGCCGAGACCGAAGATCAGCAGCGGGCCGAGGATGCTGCCCAGGTACGTCGAGTGGACGTCGGTCTGCGTCAGCCAGGCGAGTCCGACCGCACAGCACAGCGCGCCCCCGACCATGAACGGCTTGGGGCCGTACTTGGGCAGCAGTTGCGAGGTGATGCCGGCGCCCACCGCGACGATCGCGCTCACCGGCAGGAAGGCGAGGCCGGCGCGCAGCGGGCTGAAGCCGAGCACGATCTGCACGAAGAGCGTCAGGAAGAAGAACATGCCGAAGATCGCACAGGCGAGCATCAGCATGAGCCCGTACGTGCCGGCCCGGTTGCGGTCGGCGAACATGTGCAGCGGGGTGATCGGCTGGGGCGAGCGCCGCTCGTTGAGGAGGAACAGGGTCAGCAGGACCACGGCGGTACCGAAGGAGGCCAGCGTCCAGGGGTCGCGCCAGCCCTCCTGGGCCGCGCGGATGAAGCCGTAGACGAGCGCGACCATGCCCAGGGTGCACAGCAGCGCCCCCACGAAGTCGAAGTGCCCCGGGTGGCGTTCGGACTCGCGCAGGACCTTCGAGGCCAGTACCGCGATCAGCAGGGCGATCGGCACGTTGACGAAGAGCACCCAGCGCCAGTCGAGCCAGGTGACCAGCATGCCGCCCGCGAGGAGCCCGATCGCGCCGCCGCCGGCCGAGACCCCGGCGAACACGCCGAACGCCCGGTTGCGGGCCGGTCCTTCGCGGAAGGTCGTGGTGATCAGCGCGAGGGCGGTCGGGGAGGCGATGGCGCCGCCGACGCCCTGGAGGGCCCGCGCGGCCAACAACTGGCCCGCGCTCTGGGCGAGTCCGCCGAGGAGGGAGGCCAGTCCGAAGAGCAGGATGCCGAAGACGAAGACCCGCTTGCGGCCGAGGATGTCGCCGGTGCGCCCGCCGAGGAGCAGCAGTCCGCCGAAGGTGAGGGTGTAGGCGTTGACGACCCAGGAGAGGCTCTCGGTGGAGAAGTCGAGGGCGGACTGGATGTGCGGCAGCGCGATGTTCACGATCGTGATGTCGAGGACCACCATCAGCTGACAGGAGGCGATGACGAACAGGGCGAGTCCGTTGCCGCTTCCGCGGACCTTGCCGTCGGTCCGGTTGCTGCTCGGTGATGCGTTCGGGTCCACCTTTTCGACGCTAAGCCCGCACCCGTGGGGTCACCACTCGAACGGCCTAGTGAAGGTGACATTTCACATGTCACACTACGATCATGGATGACTTCCTCAGGCTCTCCGCCCGTACGGCCCGTTTCTCCTACGGCGCTCCGCGCGCGTTCTCCTTCGGGGACGACGGCCGGCTGCTCTGGTTCCTCCGCTCGACCGGCCCCACCGACGCCTTCGACGGCCTCTGGGTGCTCGACACCGCCACCGGGGCCGAGACCCGGCTTGCCGATCCCCGCGAGCTGTGCCCCGACTACAGCGACCTCTCCGGCGACCTCTCCGGCGTCCTCCCCGCCGCCGAGCGCCGGCTGCGCGAGCGGACCCGGCTCGTCGCCGCCGGGATCGGCTCGTACGCCCTCTCCGGCGACGGCCTGCGCGCCGTCTTCCCGCTCTACGGGCGGCTCTACGGGGTCACCGCCGGAGCGGACGCGGCGCCCGAGGAGATCCCGGCCGCCGGGCCCGCCTTCGACCCGAGGCCGAACGCCGACGGCTCCCGTACCGCCTACGTCGCCGACGACGCCCTGTACATCGCCCCGGGCGGCCGGGTCAGCCCCGACGACGGGGCCCGCTGGGGCGTCGCCGAGTTCGCCGCCGCGGAGGAGCTGGGCCGTTCCCGGGGGCACTGGTGGTCCCCGGACGGGAGCACCCTGCTGGCCGCCCGCGTCGACGAATCCGCCCTCCAGCGGCGCTACTTCGCCGACCCGGCCCGCCCCGAGCTCCCGGCCGAGGACTTCGCGTACCCGGTGGCGGGCGGGCCCAACGCCGACGTGCAGCTGTGGGTGCTCGGCCAGGACGGGGCCCGGATACGGCTCGACTGGGACGCCGAGACCTACCCGTACGTCTCCGACGCGGGGTGGCCCGCCGGTGACACAGCCGGGGAGGAGATCCTGCTGACCGTCCAGGACCGGCTCCAGCGCAACGTCCTGCTGCTCTCCGCCGACCCGGCCACCGGCCGCACCCGGGAGCTGTCCCGCACAACGCATCCGCAGTGGGTGGACCCGCTGGTGCACGGCACCCCGGCCCGTCTCGCCGACGGGGGGATGCTGACCGCCGCCGACACGCCGGGCGGGGCCGCCCGCGCGCTCGCGGTGGACGGCGAGCTGATCACCGGGGACGGGATCCAGGTCCGCCGCGTGGCCGGGGTGCACGAGGGCCTGCTGCTGATCGAGGCCGGCCGGCGCGACCCCGCCGAGCAGCAGGTGCTGCTGCTGGACCCCGCCACCGGTGAGCTGACCCCGCTCGCCGACGGGCCGGGGGTGCACACCGTGTCCGCCTCGGCCGGGAGCCTGCTGCTGACCTCCGCCGACGCCGACGGGATCCGGCGCGTCGTACGCACGGCCGACGGGCGCGAGTTCACCCCCGCCGACCTGTCCGAGCCGCTGCCCCACCGGGTGGTCCCGGTCCTGGAGCGGGTCACCGAGCACGGCGTCCCCACCGCCCTCGTGCTGCCCCGCGACCACGTTCCCGGCCGCCGGCTCCCGGTGCTCGTCGACGCGTACGGCGGCCCCGGCTATCAGGACATCAGCGCCGAGCCCCGCCGCTGGCAGGCCAAGCAGTGGTGGGCCGACCAGGGCTTCGCCGTCGTCACCATCGACAACCGCGGGACTCCGTACGTCTCCCCCTCCTACACGCACGCCATGTACCGGGGCTTCTCCGAGGTCACCCTGGAGGACCAGGTAGCGGCCCTCCACGCGCTCGCCGCACGCCACGGCGACCTCGACCTCGCCCGGGTCGGCGTCCGCGGCTGGTCCTACGGCGGCTACCTCTCCGCCATGGCCGTGCTGCGCCGCCCGGACGTCTTCCACGCGGCGGCGGCCGGGGCCGCGCCGACCGACTTCCGGTACTACGACACGGCGTACACCGAGCGGTATCTGGGCCTGCCCCAGGACGACCCGGAGGTCTACGAGCGCGATTCGCTCATCGCGGACGCCCCGAAGCTGACCCGCCCCCTGCTGCTGGTCACCGGCCTCGCCGACGACAACGTCCACCCCTCCCACACCCTGCGCCTCTCGCAGGCCCTGACGGACGCGGGCCGCCCACACCAACTGCTGGCGCTGCCGGGCGTCACCCACATGACCCCGGGCGGCACCCGGGAGAAGCTGATGGCGCTGGAACTGGAGTTCTTCCGCCGCGAACTCGGATGACGACCCCTCACACGGCCAGGGCGGCGATCGTCGTCCGCGCCTGGTCGGTGAACTCGCGGACCGCGCCGACCCGTCGTTGCCGGCGCAGGTCCGCGACCAGCGTCCGTAGATCCCCGGCCAAGCGCGGGGTCGGCGCGGCCGTGAGGCAGGCAAGGGCTTCATGGCCGACCGCGGACGCCTGGCGTACGTCGCCCTGCCGCAGGTGCACGGTGGCGAGCTGGCGCAGCCAGATGCCCCTCGTCCGGAAGGCCGAGTACTCACGCAGGTCGAGGCCTGCGCGCAGGAGCCGCTGCGCCTGCGGCAGACGGCCCAGCTCCATCTGGACCGGGCCTGAGATGCCCGTCAGTTCGGTCTCGTCCATGGCATACGCCCATGAAGCGGAGCTCCGCCGGCGGTACGCGGCCGTCCATCGCCCGGATCTCGGTGAGCCGTTCAGTGATGCAGGCCATCCGCTGACGTGGGATCTCCACCGTCCGCCGCGCGTCGCGGTCGCTCAGCAACACCTCGGCCGTACCCAGCCCGGCCACGCTCGAGATCGAGGCGACGGCCAGGAAACCACGCCGGCTGACAGGGGCCAACGGCAGCCCGCCGCCGGCGATCCGAGTGGACTCCAGCAGCGCGCGCAGGGCGTCGTCCGCCATCAGGGCGTCGATCGATGCCCGGAAGTCCGGATCCCGACGGATCCGGTCCCCCATGGCGTCGGCGAGACGGGCGATCTCGTCCCGGCGGCCGGCCCGGGCCGAGATACCGCCCTCGCTACCCCGGCGAGTGGCCTTTGACCCCCGTCAGTCACCCGGGAAGTGGCAGGCCGCCTCTTGGGAGGCGGCGGGCCGCAGCACCGGACGGTCGGTGCGGCAGAGGGGCTGGGCCTTGGGGCAGCGCGGGTGGAAGGTGCAGCCTGCGGGTGGAGCGGCCGGGCTCGGGGGGTCGCCGAGCAGGACGATCCGCTCGCGGCGGCGTTCCGCCGCCGGGTCGGGGAGGGGTACGGCCGACAGGAGGGCGCGGGTGTAGGGGTGTTGGGGGTTCTCGTAGAGGGACTTCTTGTCCCCGATCTCGACGATCCGGCCGAGGTACATGACGGCGACCCGGTCACTGACGCGTTTGACCACGGACAGGTCGTGCGCGATGAACACGTACGCCAGGCCCAGTTCCGCCCGCAGCCGCTCCATCAGGTTGACGATCTGGGCCTGGACGGAGACGTCGAGGGCGGAGACCGGCTCGTCGGCGATGACGAGGCGGGGGCTGGTGGCCAGGGAGCGGGCGATGCCGATGCGCTGGGCCTGGCCGCCGGAGAACTCGTGCGGGTAGCGGTCGATGTGCTCGGGGATCAGGCCGACCAGGTCCATCAGTTCGGCCGCGCGGCGGCGGGCGTCGGCCGCGCTCCAGCCCTGGACGAGGAGCGGGTCGGAGATGATCCGGGCCACGGTCTGGCGCGGGTTGAGGGAGGAGTGCGGGTCCTGGAAGACCATCTGGATGTTCTTGCGCAGCGGGCGCAGGGCGGACGGGGAGAGGCGGCTGATGTCCTTGCCGTCGAAGGTGACCCGGCCCGAGGTGGGCTCCAGGAGGCGTACCAGCATGCGGCCGGTGGTGGACTTCCCGCAGCCCGACTCCCCGACCAGGCCGAGGGTCTGCCCGGCCGCCAGGTCGAAGGAGACCCCGTCCACGGCGCGCACGGGCGCCCCCCGGCGCCCGGTCACGGATCGTCTGCCGGGGAAGGTCATGGTGAGGTCCTGTACGGACAGCAGCGGTGTGGCGGTCTCGGTCATCGGGCCGCCTCCTGGGCGGTTCGGGCTCCGGCGAAGTGGCAGGCGACCGTCCGCTCCGGTCCGTCCCCGTACGCCGCCGGCTCCGGCCGTACGTCGGTGCAGCGCGCGGCCGCCTTGGGACAGCGCGGGGCGAAGGCGCAGCCGGGGGCCGGCGCGAGCAGGGACGGCGGGGAGCCGGGGATGAAGGGCAGCGGTTCGTCGTCGGCGGTGTCGAGGCGGGGCAGCGAGTCGAGCAGGCCCCGGGTGTAGGGGTGGGCGGGGTCTGCGAACAGGGCGTCGACGGGGGCCTGTTCGGCGGCCCGGCCGCCATACATCACCAGCACCTCGTGGGCGACGCGGGCCACGACACCCAGGTCATGGGTGATCATCACGACGCCGAGTCCGCGCTCCTGCTGGAGCCTGGCGATCAGTTCCAGGATCTGCGCCTGCACGGTGACGTCCAGGGCGGTGGTCGGCTCGTCGGCGATCAGCAGGTCGGGCTCGCACGCCAGGGCCATGGCGATCATCGCGCGCTGGCGCATTCCGCCGGAGAACTGGTGCGGGTACTCCCCCGCGCGGCGGGCCGGCTCCGGGATGCCGACCTCGCCGAGCATGTCGACGGCCCGTTTGCGCGCGGCGGACCGCCCGGCCTTGAAGTGCACCCTGACGTGCTCGGCGATCTGCTCGCCGACGGTGTAGTAGGGGTGCAGGCTGGAGAGCGGGTCCTGGAAGATCATGGCCATCCTGCGGCCGCGTACGCGGGACAGCTCCCGCTCGGAGAGACCGGTCAGCTCCCGTCCGGCGAGCGCCACGGAGCCGCTGACCTCCACCGCGCCGCGGTGCAGGCCCATGACGGCGAGCGAGGTGACGGACTTGCCCGAGCCGGACTCGCCGACGATGCCGAGGGTGCGTCCGGCCTCGACGGTGAAGCCGATCGAGTCGACGGCCCGTACGGTGCCGCGTGCGGTGGTGAAGGTGACGCGCAGGTCGCGTACGTCGAGGAGCGGAGCGGCGGCGGTGGCGGCTGTGGTGGCTGTGGTGGCTGCGGTCATCAGTACCTCACCCTCGGGTCGATGACGGCGTACAGGAGGTCGACGAGGAGGTTGGCGACGACGATGAAGAAGGCGGCGAGCAGGGTGACTCCGAGGACCACGGGCTGGTCCGAGTTGACGAGGGCGCCGTAGAACAGCCTCCCGACGCCGGGGAGTCCGAAGATCGACTCGGTGATGACGGCCCCGGCGAGCAGTCCGCCGAGGTCCATGCCGAAGATGGTCAGGATCGGGGTCATCCCGGAGCGCAGTCCGTGTTTGACGACGACCGTCCGCTCGGGCATGCCCTTGGCGCGGGCGGTGCGGATGTAGGGCTCGGCCATCGCCTCGATCATCGAACCCCGGCTCTGGCGCGCGTACATGGCGGCGTACAGCAGCGCGAGCGCGGCCCAGGGCAGGAGCAGGTTCGCGGCCCAGCCGAGCGGGTTGTCGGTGAAGGCCTGGTAGGTGGGGTAGGGCAGCAGGCCGGCGATGCGGATGACCCCGTAGATGAGCATCACGGACGTGAAGTACACGGGCAGCGAGGCCGCGGCGACCGCGCCGACCATCAGGGCCTTGTCGGTGACGGTGTCCTTGCGCAGGGCTGCGGTGACTCCGGCGCCGAGGCCGAGGACCAGCCACAGCGCGGCGGCGCCGAGGGCGAGGGAGGCGGAGACCGGGAGCCGGTCCATGAGCAGGTCCCACACGGGCAGGGAGTTCTCGTAGGAGTAGCCCAGGCAGGGGAAGTCGCAGACGACGGCGTACTGGCCCGAGCCGAGGGTGCGGCCGGTGAAGATGCCGGTCAGGAAGTCGGCGAACTGCCGCCACAGGGGCTGGTCGAGGCCCAGGTACGCCCGTACGTCGGCCAGTCGTTCGGCGCTGCAGGTCTTGCCGCAGGCGGCCGCGGCCGGGTCGGAGGGCAGGACGTAGAAGATGAGGAAGGTGACGGCGGCGATGGCGAGGAGCACGCCGGCGAGGGCGAGCAGCCGGCGGGCGAGGTAGACGATCAACTGCTGCCGCCCCTCGGGTCGAGGATGTCGCGCAGCGCGTCGCCGAGGAGGGTGAAGGCGAGGACGGCGAGGAAGAGGAAGACGCTGGGGATGACGAAGTACATGGGGTCGGTCTCGTAGTAGGCCACGGACTCGGCGATCATCTGGCCCCAAGAGGGCGTGGGCGGGCGGACTCCGACGCCGAGGTAGCTGAGGGCGGCCTCGGTGCTGATCATGCCGGGGATGAGCAGGGTGGTGTAGGCGATGACCGGGCCCGAGACGCCGGGGAGGATGTCGCGGGTCAGGATCCGCCAGGCGCTCGAACCGCCGACGCGGGCGGCGTCGACGTACTCGCGGTGTTTGAGGGAGAGGGTCTGGCCGCGGACCACGCGGGCGACGCCGGGCCAGCCGAAGACGCCGATGACGGAGGTCATGAGGACGATGCGGTTGACGTCCTTGGCCACGGACAGCATCGCGATCATGAAGATGAGCGAGGGGAAGGACATGGTCAGGTCCATGAGCCGGGACAGGACCGCGTCGGTGCGGCCGCCGAAGTAGCCCGCGGCGATGCCGGCGGCGGTGCCGGCGAGGACCACGATGGCGGTGGCGGCGAAGGCGATCAGGAGGGAGACCTGCGCGCCGTGGACCACGCGGGCGAACAGGTCGCGGCCGGTGACGGGTTCGACGCCGAGCCAGTGCTCGGAGCTGATCCCGCCGAGGGCGCCGAGCGGCTGGCCGCCGAGGTAGGGGTCGATGGCGGACTTGTCGAACTCGTTCGGGGACCAGCCGCCGAGCGCGCCCAGCCAGGGGGCGGTCGCGGCCATGAGGACGAAGAGGAGGACGACGCAGAGGCTGACGCGGACGGCGGGGCGGCGGCGCAGTTCCCGCCGGGCGAGCTGCCAGGGGCTGCTGCCGGGCGCCGCCGCGGGCCGGGCTTCGGCGGCGCCGGTAGCCGGGGCGGCGCCGGGGGCCGTTGCCCCGCCGGGTGCCGGGGTGCCGTCAGGGCCGGGGGCTGCCCGGTCGTCGGGGAGCGGGGTGGCGGTCGTCATGGTGTCGGGGGCTCCGTCTTCCTCAGCCCTGGCTCTTCGACGGGTCCTTGAGACCGACCGTTCCGTAGTCGATGGTGCCGGTCCACACCGGGTGGCCGAAGGCGCCGGCGATGTTCGTGCCGACGAGGAGCGGCTTGCGCTCCAGCAGGATCGGGACGTTCGGGGACTTGGCCATCAGGGCCGCGTCGAGGTCGATCCAGGCCTGGTTGGCCTGCTTGGCGTCGGCCATGGCGTTGATCTCGTCGATCCGCTTGATGGTCTCCTCGTCGCGGAACTGGCTGTAGTTGCCCTGGTTGCCCTTGTCCTTGATGGTGCGTCCGTCGAAGACGAAGGGGATCCAGGTGGAGCCGGAGGGGTAGTCGGGGCACCAGCCGGTGAGCGTCATGTCGGGGGTGGTGGAGAGGTCGCCGATGACGTCGTAGTAGGCGCCCGGATCGACGGTGTCGATGACGACCTCGATGCCCGCGCGGGACAGGCCCTGCTGGATGGCCTCGGCCTTGCCCTTGTCGCCGGTGGAGATGGAGAGGGAGACCTTCAGGCTCTCCTTGCCGGCGGCCTTGAGCAGTTCCTTGGCCTTGGCCGGGTCGCCCGCCGGGGGGATCTTCAGGGTGTCGGCCTGCTTGCCGCCGGAGAGGGCCGGGGGCAGGTAGGCGGTGGCGACCTCGTTGAGCGCCGGGCCGCCGCCCGCGGTGACGACGGCCTCCTTGTCGACGGCGTACTGCATGGCCTCGCGGACCTTGGGGTCGTTGAAGGGGGCGCGGGAGTTGTTCAGGTGGAGCATCTCGGTGCAGCCCTGGGACTCGGCGAGCAGCCGGGCCTTGACGTCCGGCTTGGGCAGCACCTTGGGGGCGCTCTCGGGGCGCATGTCGGAGTACTGGACGGCGGAGGCGTCCGCGCCCTCCCCCGCGATGATCCGGTCGTCGATCTGGCCGCCCTTGAGGCCCATGACGACCACGAACTTGTCCGGGTAGGCCTTGCGCACGGTGTCGGTCCTGGGGTCCCAGTGCTCGTTGCGGACGAGGACCAGCTTCTTGTCGCGGTCGTACGACTCGATCTTGTACGGGCCGGAGGAGAACGGGCGGGCGTCGTACTGGGTGCCCTTCTCCTGGGACTGCGGGACGGGCGCGAAGGTCGGCAGGGTCGCGGTCGCGGAGAACTCGGCGACGGGACGCTTGAGTTCGAAGACGACCGTGCGGTCGTCGGGAGTCTTGACGGAGTCCAGGTGCTGGCCCTGGAGCGGGCCCTTGTAGCCCTCGGTCCCGGCCAGGTACTGGGCGGCGTAGTCGGGGCCGCCGGTGAGGTCGGGGGCGAAGGAGCGCTCGACGTTGTACTTGACGTCCTGGGCCTTGATCGGCGAGCCGTCCTCGTACTTCACGCCCTCCTTGAGGGTGAAGGTCCAGGTACGGCCGCCGTTGGAGGGGGTGCCGAGGTCGGTGGCGAGGTCGGGGACCAGTTCGCTGCCGGCCTTGCCGGGCTCGGCCTTGAAGGTGAGGAGCGTGCGGTAGAGCAGCCGGGTGCCGAAGTCCATGGTCGGCATGACCCAGTTGCGGGCGGGGTCGAGGTGGGCGAAGTCCTGGTTGGACAGGACCGTGAGGGTGCCGCCCTTGACCGGGGTGCCGCCGAGGATCTTGCCGTCGTTGGCGGCGGCGGGGTTGGAGGCGCCCGCGCCCGCCGGGCCCTTCTTGGTGCCGGAGCAGCCCGAGGCGCCGAGTGCGAGAGCTGCCACCAGGGCGGTGGCTAGGGCGAGTTGGGTGCGCTTGGTCATGGGTCACTCCAGTGAAGGGCCGCGCTCTAGGATGTGACGGGTAACATAGTAATGTGAAATTGCACTGACAAGGGTTTGGCGCCGCCGTTATCCAGCCGTGTCCAAGTTCCCTGTCCGCACAAGGGCGTTGGGCGGCGGAGCGATCGGTCGGCGCCGCCCCGTCAGTGACGAACCGGCCTCAGGTACGCCCGCCGCACGGCGCTGTGAACGAGCCATCCCGCTGCCGCGCCGACGGCGTACCAGAACAGGTCGGTCAGCATCGCGGCCCCGGCCGCTGCCGTGCGGGTCCATGCGGCAGCGGCGCGGTCGGAGGGCGCGGGGGCGAAGCCCATGGGCTCGGGGCGCGCTCTACAGGCCGGAGCCGAGGCCGCCCGGGGTGCGGCCCACCGGCTCGTCGCGGCCCTGGGCCCACAGGGAGCGGACGTGGCCGAGGTGGCGGAGCATGCACTCCTGCGCCGCCTCGGCGTCCCCGCTCAGCATCAGGTCGAGCAGCTCGATGTGCTCCTGCGCCGAGGAGACCAGCTTGCCGGCCTCGTCCAGGCCGGTCAGGCCGTACAGCCGGGAGCGCTTGCGCAGGTCGCCGACCGTCTCGACGAGCCGGTCGTTGCCGGCGAGCCCGAGGAGCGAGAGGTGGAAGCGGCGGTCCGCCTCCAGATAGCCGATGAGGTTGTGCTCGCGCGCGCTGGTGACGATCTCCTCCGCGATGGGCCGCAGCGCCTCCAGCTGCTCGGCCGTGGCGATCTTCGTGATCCGGCCGATGGTCGGCACCTCGATCATCGTGCGCAGTTCGGTGAACTGGTCCAGGTCGCGCTCGCTGACCTCGGTGATCCGGAACCCCTTGTTGCGGACCGGCTCGACCAGTCCCTCCCGGGCCAGGTCGAGCATGGCCTCGCGCACCGGTGTGGCCGAGACGCCGAGTTCGGCCGCGAGGCCCGGTGCGGAATAGACGCTCCCGGGGCGCAGCTCACCCGCTATCAGAGCGGCTCGCAGGGCATGGCCGACCTGGTCGCGGAGTCGCTCCTGGGCCTTGATGAGACTGTGCTGCTTCAGGTCACCCATTGCTTTTCCTCCGAGCCCCACACACCACCGACGAGCAGAGGAACAGCGTACAATGTCACGTTGCGCTGCTCACACTCCGGCGGCCTCGAACAACGCGACCGCCACAGCGAGATCCTCCCAGGCCATGCCCACGCTCTTGAAGAGCTGTGGACAACTCTGCGGCCCGCCCGCCGGCACGCGTCCGCCGACGAGGTCGGCGAGGGTGCCGGTGATATGACCGGGCCCGATGGCCCCCTCGGCCTCCGGCACCAGCAGGTCCCCCGCCTCCCGCAGGGCGGCCGCCCGCGACTCCACGTACACCGCCGCCCGTCGCACGAGGGCGGTGTCGGTCTCCCGGGCCGTGGGCTCGTGCGAGCCGACGGCGACGACGGTGGCGCCCGGGCCGACGAGGCGCCCGTCGAAAAGGGGTTCCCGGGCCGTGGTGCAGCAGATGACCAGATCGGCGTCCGCCACGTCCTTCGGGGTGCCGGTCCGGGCGTGCGGGCCCAGGGCGCGGGCGTGCGCGGCGAGCCGCTCCGCGCCGCCGGGGTGGCGGGCGACCACCACCACCTGGGCCACCTCCCGTACGGCGAGGGTCGCTTCGAGGTGCCCGTAGGCCTGCGGTCCGGAGCCGAAGAGCACCAGCCGCAGCGGGCGCCCGGCCGGGGCCAGGTGGCGCAGCGCGAGCGCGGAGACCGCCGGGGTGCGCAGGGTGGTCAGCGCCGCGCCGTCGAGCAGGGCCAGGGGGCGCAGGGTGGGCCCGTCCAGCAGGAGGTAGGAGCCGGTGATCCGGGGCAGCCCGCGGGCCGCGTTGCCGGGGGCGACACCGGCGATCTTCACCCCGGCGTACGCGCCGGACGCGGCCGGCATCAGCAGCAGTTCACCACCGCCGGGCACGTCGATCGCGGAGCGCGGCGGGCAGCCCTCCGGATCGAGGCCGCCGAGCAGGGCGGCGGCCAGGGCGTCGGCCGCCGCCGCCGGGGTGATGAGCGCGGACATCACCTCGGCGTTCAGCTGCGGCATCCCCGGAGTCACAGGAGGAACCCGGTGCCGAGCGCGTCGTGCGGGTCCACCACGAAGGCGTGTTCGCCGGTGCGGTAGGCGGCGCCGGTGACCTCGGTGACGCCGCCGTCCAGCGTCCGGCCGGTGAACACCGTGCCCGTGACCGACTCGTGCAGCAGGTCCTCCCCCGGACCCAGCCGCCCGTCCTGCGCGAGCAGCGCGAGCCGCGCCGAGGTGCCGGAGCCGCAGGGCGAGCGGTCGATCTGCCCGTCGGCGAAGACCGTGACGTTGCGCTGGTGCGGCCCGAAGGGGGTGTCGGGCAGCTCCTCGTGGAGGATCACCCCGTAGACCCCGGACAGCAGCGGGCCGCCGGGATGCCAGGTGGCGGGGTGGGTGGCCAGGGCGGCCCGGACCTCCTGTCCGGCCCCTACCAGAGCGGGCAGTGCGGCCCGGGAGACCTCCAGGCCGATGTCCCGGGCGCGGACGGAGGCGTAACAGGCCCCGGCGTGCGCGATGTCCACCTCGGCGAGCCCGAAGGAGGTGGCGACGGGGACCTTGCGGGCGCCCACCCGGGCCGGGACGTTGCGGAAGGTGACCCCGGTCGTGCGGCCCCCGTCCCGGTGCACGGTGGCGGTGACCCGCCCGGACGGTACGTCGATGCGCACCGGGGCGTCCCCGTCGTCCGGGGCGGCGACCCGGCCGGTGTCCACGGCCCAGACCCCGAGGGCCATCGCGCCGTGGCCGCAGGCGGTGGAGTAGCCGTCCTTGTGCCAGAACAGCACGCCGAAGTGGGCGCCGTCGTCGTCGGCCGGGACCACGAAGCCCCCGTACATCCCGGCGTGCCCGCGCGGCTCCTGCACCAGCAGGCGCCGTACGTCGTCCAGCGCGCCCCGGCGCGGGGCGGTCCCCGATCCCCCCGGGCCGATGGCCGTGGCGCAGCGCTCGGCGACGGTGTCGCCGGGGACGGGCGGCACGTCCCCGGCGGTCGCGTCGACGATGCGGAAGGGCTCGCCGGCGGTGTGGTAGTCCACCGTTCGGACGGTGATCACAAGAGGAAGCCTCCGGGGAAGGGGTCGGCCGGGTCGAGGAAGTACTGGGCGGTGCCGGTGATCCAGGCGCGGCCCGTGACGGTGGGGACCACGGCCGGGAGAGCGCCGACGGTGGTCTCCCCGACCAGCCTGCCGGTGAACTCGGTGCCGATGAAGGACTCGTTGACGAAGTCCGCGCCCAGCTCCAGGAGACCGCGGGCGTGCAGCTGGGCCATCCGCGCGCTGGTCCCCGTACCGCAGGGTGAGCGGTCGAACCAGCCGGGGTGGATGGCCATGGCGTGCCGGGAGCGGCGGGCGTCGGAGCCGGAGGCGGCGAGGTAGACGTGCTTGACCCCGGCGATGGAGGGGTTCTCGGGGTGGACGGGCCGGTCGCCGGAGGAGTTGACCGCGTCCATGATCGCGAGCCCGGCGGCCAGCAGGTCCTGCTTGCGGGCGCGGTCGAAGGGCAGGCCGAGATCCTCGAGTTCGACGAAGGCGTAGAAGTTGCCGCCGTAGGCCAAGTCGTAGGTGACCGTGCCGAAGCCGGGAACCTCGGCCTTGAGGTCGAGCCCGACGCAGAAGGAGGGGACGTTGGTGAGGGTGACGGCGGTGGCCGCCCCGTCCTCGACCCGGACGTCCACGCTCACCAGCCCGGCCGGGGTGTCGAGGCGGACGGTGGTGACCGGCTCGACGACGGGCACCATGCCCGTCTCGACCAGGACGGTGGCGACCCCGATCGTGCCGTGCCCGCACATGGGCAGCAGACCCGACACCTCGATGTAGAGCACCCCGAAGTCGGCGTCGGGGCGCGTCGGGGGCTGCAGGATGGCGCCGCTCATCGCGGCGTGCCCGCGCGGCTCGTACATGAGCAGGGTCCGGACGTGGTCCGTGTGCTCGATGAAGTGGAGCCGCTTCTCGGCCATCGTGGCGCCGGGGATCACCCCGACTCCCCCGGTGATGACCCGGGTCGGCATGCCCTCGGTGTGCGAGTCCACCGCGTGGTAGACGTGGCGCGTGCGCATGGAGTCCCCTCCGGACAGGGTTGCAGGGGTAGCGGGTAGTAGGGGTTTTAGTTGAGGCCCTCGGCGAGGGCCTTCTCGGTGGCGGCGCGGACGGCGGCCTCGGTATCGCCCGTGAGCGGGAAGCGGGGCGGGCGGGTGGCGCCGCCGGGGCGGCCCGCCAGGTCCATCGAGAGCTTGATGGCCTGGACGAACTCGGTCTTGGAGTCCCAGCGCAGCAGGGAGTGCAGGGACTTGTAGAGCGGCAGGGCGGTGGCGAGGTCCCCGGCGACGGCGGCCCGGTAGAGGGTGGCGCAGGACTGCGGCAGGGCGTTGGGGTAGCCGGCGATCCAGCCGACGGCGCCCGCGAGGGCGAGTTCGAGCAGTACGTCGTCGGCGCCGATGAGCAGGTCGAGACCCGGGGCGAGCTCGGCGATCTCGTAGGCGCGGCGCACGTCCCCGCTGAACTCCTTCACGGCGACGATGGATCCGTCGGCGTGCAGCCGGGCGAGCAGGGCCGGGACCAGGTCCACCTTGGTGTCGATGGGGTTGTTGTACGCCACGACGGGCAGCCCGGAGCGGGCGACCTCGGCGTAGTGGGCGCGTACGGCGTCCTCGTCGGCCCGGAAGGCGTTGGGGGGCAGGAGGAGTACGGAGCCCGCGCCGGCCTCGGCGGCCTGGTCGGCCCAGCGGCGGGCCTCGGCGCTGCCGTAGGCGGCGACGCCGGGCATGACGCGGTCGCCGTCGCCGGCGGCCTCGACGGCGGTACGCACGACGCGCGCCCGCTCCTCGTCGGTGAGGGTCTGGTACTCCCCGAGGGAGCCGTTGGGGACCACGCCGTCGCAGCCGTTGGCGATCAGCCAGGTCACGTGTTCGGCGTAGGCGTCGTAGTCGACGCTGAGGTCCTCGCGCAGGGGGAGCGCGGTGGCGACCATGATTCCGTGCCAGGGGCGGGTGCGGATGTCGCTGCGCGGCGCGGGGGTCTGCGCGGGGGTGTGCGCGTGGGTCATGTGAGGCTCCCTAGGGTGATGTGTGACATTTTACAGGGGGGTGTGATGCGGCCACAAGGGTCCGGGGGGACCCGATCAGCGGTCGCCGTGGGGAAGTTCGGTCGCGGGAAGGCCGGTCGCGGGACGGTCGGCTCAGGGATGGCCGGCTTCGGGACGGTCGGTCACCGGATGGTCGGCTTCGGGCAGTTCGGGCAGTTCGGCCAGCTGGCGCAGCGGGACCGGGCAGGACAGCGGCCGCCGGTCCGGCGCCGGGTCCTGGCCGGCGAGCGCGGCGACGGCGGGACCGCACATCCGGCCCTGGCACCAGCCCATACCGGCCCGGGTGAGGAGTTTGACGGTACGGGCGTCCCGCGCGCCGAGGTCTTCGGCGGCCTCCCGGATCCGGCCGGCCGGGACCTCCTCGCAGCGGCAGACGACGGCGTCGTCCCGGAGCCAGCCGGTCCAGCCCTCGCCGGGGCGGTGGGCGGCGGCCATCGCGTCGGCGAAGGCGCGCAGCCGGGCGCGGGCGCGGGTGAGCCGGGGGACGCGGCTGCCGCGCGGCGCTCCCTCGTCTGACCCGGCGGGGGCTGCCGGCGCCGGCCTCGGGGTCCCGTGCAACGCGGCCGCGATGGAGTGCGCGGCCAGTTCCCCCTCGATCATGGCCAGTTGGGCCCCGCCGATGCCACCGGTCTCCCCCGCCGACCAGATGCCGGGGACCGAGGTGCGCTGCGCGGCGTCGACCTCCAGGGCGACGGTGCCGTCGGGGCCGAGCCGGGTGGCGCAGCCGAGGCCGGTGGCGAGTTCGAGCTGGGGTACGAGCCCGTGGCCGACGGCGAGGGCGTCGCAGGGGATCCGGCGGGCGGTGCCCGGCAGCGGACGCCAGTTCCGGTCGAGCCGGGCCACGGTGACGGACTCGACCCGGTCGGTGCCGTGGGCCTCGGTGACGGCGTGCCGGGCGAGCAGCCGGACGTGGTGCCGGGCCAGCGCCCCACCGTAGGTGGCGGCTTCGACGAGCTTGCCGGGGTTGCGCAGCAGGGCGGGGAGCCGGCCCGCGTACGCCGTGTACGCGGCGGCCTCCACCACGGCGGGCACGGTGGCTCCGGCGGCGGCGAGGGATCCGGCCACGGCGAGCAGCAGCGGCCCGCTCCCGGCGACGACCACGCGGCGGCCCGGCAGGACCAGCCCGCCCTTGAGCATGGCCTGCGCCCCGCCGGCCCCGACCACCCCGGGCAGGGTCCAGCCGGGGAAGGGCAGTTGCCGCTCGTAGGCGCCGGTGGCGATGAGCACGGCCCGGGCGGTGACGCTCGCGGCCCGCTCCTCGGGCGCGTGGCCCGCGACGGCGTGCAGCGTCCATCCCCCCTCGTGCGGGACCACCGTCCAGACGTGATGGCCCGGGAGGTACGTGATCAGCCCGGCCGACTCGTGGGCGCGCAGGGCGGCTTCGCGGGCCCTGAACTCGGCCCAGCCGTGATGGAGGGCCTCGGGGCGGGCCGCGCCGAGCCCGGGCGCGGGGTGGCGGTAGAACTGCCCGCCCGGGCGGTCTCCCGCATCGAGCACGGTGACCCGCAGGCCGAGCCCGGCGGCGGCAACCGCAGCGGCCAGCCCGGCCGGCCCGGCACCGACAACCGCAAGCTCGGCCCAACCCGACCCGGGCCCGGCCCCGGCGGCGGGCGCGGGCGCGGCGGCGGGGACCGGCAGATCTGCGGGATCCGCGCGGCCCGCGCGAACGGGGGGATCAGACGGCGAGGTCGGCATGGCCGGTTCCCTCCTGGGTGGTGATGGTGTCCCCCGGCGCGGCCGGGACCAGGCAGGCACGCTGGTTCGGGCGGCCGTTGACGGTGACGAGGCAGTCGTAGCAGCTGCCGATCCCGCAGAACGCCCCGCGCGGGGCGCCGCCCTCGCGGGTGGTCCGCCAGGCGAGGATCCCCGCGCCCCAGAGCACGGCGGCGATGGACTGGCCGGGCAGGGCGGGCAGTTCCCGCCCGTCGAAGGTGATCTCGTACGCGGCCGCCGGGGCCCCGCCGACCAGCGAGCGGGGGGTGCGGCTGCGGTTCTGGGCCTTCATCGGGACGCCTCCGCGAATCGGTCGGGGCGGAACGGGTGCACGGGCAGCGGGGGTTCGGCTCCCGTCAGGGCGGCGGCGATCAGCAGGCCGGTGGCGGGGGCCAGGCCGATGCCCGCGCCCTCGTGGCCGCAGGCGTGCAGCAGCCCGGGGCGGCGCGGGTCGGGGCCGATCGCCGGAAGGTGGTCGGGGAGGTAGGGGCGAAAGCCGTGGTAGGCCCGCAGGACCCGGGTGTCGGCCAGGACGGGGAAGAGCGCCGCCGCCTGGGCGGCCAGGCGGCGCAGGGCCTGCGGGGAGAGGGTGCGGTCGAAGCCGACGCGCTCCCGGGTGGCGCCGATCAGGACCGGGCCCGAGGGGGTGCCCTCGACCACCGCCGAGGACTGCAGGGCGGCGGAGCCACTGGCCACGT
The DNA here is from genome assembly GCF_055564955.1 of Streptomyces sp. NPDC028910. Classification (NCBI taxonomy): domain Bacteria; kingdom Bacillati; phylum Actinomycetota; class Actinomycetes; order Kitasatosporales; family Streptomycetaceae; genus Streptomyces; species Streptomyces sp. NPDC028910. The sequence goes on from NZ_JBVHVF010000001.1 coordinate 148,662, forward strand.
CGGCGATGTAGTCGGCGGCGTAGACCTTGTGCCGGACCACCCTCGGCAGCGGCTCCGTGACCAGGACGAAGCCGCGGCGCGGGAGGACGGGCAGGGTGACCCCGGCCAGCGAGGCGATGTGGCCGCCCCAGGTGCCGGCCGCGTTCACCACGGCCGGGGCCAGGAGTTCGCGGCGCGGCGTGCTGACCCCGCGTACGGTGCCCCGCTCCAGCAGGACGCCCGTCACCTCCTCGCCCAGGTACAACTCCGCGCCCGAGGCGGCCGCGGCGGCCAGCAACCGGGCCGCCGCCTGGGCCGGCTGGACCTGGGCGTCCTGCGGGTACAGGAAGCCGCCCGCGAGGCCGTGGACCAGATGGGGCTCCAGGGTGCGCAGGTCCTCGTCCCCCGCCTCGACCGCTTCGACCCCGGCCTTGCGCTGGCCTTCCGCGAAGCTCCGCAGCGCCTCCAGCGCAGCCTGGTCGGACGCGACGACGAGGCCGCCCTTGCCCTCGTACTCGATGTCCCGGGGGAGGACCGCGGCGAGTTCGGTCCAGAGCCGGGTGGACAGCAGGGCGAGGTCCAGTTCCGGTCCCGCCTCCTTGTCGGAGACGAGCAGGTTGCCTTCGCCGGCGCCGGTCGTGCCGCCGGCGACGGGGCCGCGGTCGACCACGGCCACGGAGAGTCCGGCGCGGGCCGCGTAGTACGCGCAGGCCGCCCCGACGACGCCAGCGCCGATGATCACGGCGTCCAGGGAGTGTCCGTCCGGGGAGTGTCTCTTGAGCAGCACGGCAGTAATATGTCACATTCTTTTGAGGCTGCCCAGACCGGTCCCGCGCCCTCCGTCGGGCGCGGGACCGGTCCGGTGGCGGTCAGCCGCGGAGGGGACCCTCACAGCTGTAACTCGCGCTTCCCGCGACCTTGTTGCTCCAGATCTCCAGTGGACCGAAGGAACAGTTCATGTCGGCGAGGTTGTTGGAGGCCGCGCCCGCCCGGTCGAGGATGAAGTAGTCGACCGTCTCCGACATGTCCTTGAAGTTCTGGTCGTCGCTGCGCCAGTTCTTCAGGTTCGCGGTGATCCGGCCGGTACAGGTGAAGCGGCGCTTGCCGGGGTCGCCGTTCTCCACGCAGTCCGGGGTGTTGTAGGTGGCCGTGGCGAAGGAGGACTTCACCGACGCCAGCGCCGCGTCGCGCAGCTGGTCGTTCGGGGTGAAGGTGGTGTTGGGCACGAAGAGCTGGTCGACCTTGGCGATCTGCGCGTCCAGGAAGCGGTCGTAGTCGCGCTGGAGGTAGGTGTCCGCCCCCAGCCGGTGGCGCCAGGCGTCGTACGCGGCGACGTCGTTGTCGCGCAGGTGGGTGTACATCTCGCGCAGCAGCGAGGGCTTCTCGGTCCACAGGAACTCGAAGAAGGTGCCGGCGTAGCTGTAGAAGCGGAAGCCGTCGCCGTCGTAGGTGGCGTTCAGCAGCTGCTCCACGCTCATGCGCGGGCCGCCGCCGGCCGTGTCGTTGATGATGCTCTTGACCAGGGACTTGCGGACGGCGATGCCGTTGTCGCGGGTGGCGCCGTCGAAGAACTCGGCCGTGCCCTCGTCCATGGCGGTCGTGCGGTCGCTCTCGTACCAGGGGCCCTCGCCGAAGAAGCCGTGGACGGCGAAGCGGCCGTTGAGGTAGTGCGTGTACTCGTGACGGAAGAGCTCCTCGAGGGTGAGGGAGGAGTCCTGCGGGACGCGGCGCTGGTAGGTGTAGAAGGTGGCGCCGTTCTCGATGTAGATGCCCCCGTTGTTGGTGTCGTAGCCGGTCAGGATCGGGTGGTAGTTCTCGTAGTCGGCGCGGGAGCCGTACAGCACGATGTTCAACGTGGAGTTGGGGTCGCCCGCGAGCGGCTGGTCGGTGCCGAGCACGCGGTGGTACTGGGCCTTGACCTGCTTGCTCGCGTAGTACAGCTGGTCGACGGTGGCCCGGTCCAGGCCCGTGCGGACCTTGATCGCGCCGTTGTCGTAGGTGTAGGTGTAGGGGAAGATCTGCTTCTCGATGTCCTCCTTGCACACCCCGTACGGCTTGCAGGCCTCGTAGAAGTTGAGCCAGGAGACGACCTTGGCCCAGGGCTGGCTGCCGTGGCCGAAGGTGGACCGGGTGGTCTCCAGCAGGGCGCCGAGGTCGGTGACGATCTGCCCCTTGAGGCCGTCGATCTGGCCGAAGCGTCCGTACTCGCCGAGCGCGTCGCGCACCAGCCAGGCGTTGTTCGTGCCCTTGAGGTGGGTGTGGGTCGCGAAGGCCTTGAAGGCGGCGCGGTACGAGGGGTCGGCCGCGACCGCGGCGTGGAAGGCCGTGTCCTCGTTGCCCGGGTAGACGCCCAGGTAGTTGGTGGAGAGCGCGGCGAGGGCGGCGCCGGCCCAGGCGGCGTCGTGGTGGGTGGCCGGGTGGGCCGCGTCCATGGTGGCCAGGACCTTCTTGATGAGGCCGAGCTGGTGCTGGCGCAGGCCGGGGCCGGCGGCGTAGAGGGCCTCGCGCAGGGTGCGGGCGTTGGACGGGGTCACGTCGAAGGTGCGGGCCGCGTTGCCGAAGTCCGCGATGGCCTGGCGTACGGCGTTCACGGTCGGGGCGTCGGTGGTGTCGATCTCGTCGCGCGAGAAGTCGTGGTAGGCGACCGCGTGCAGGTACGTGAACATCTCCTCCAGGTGCGAGGAGTTACGGCCGTCGTGGGCGGCGGCCAGGCTGGATATCCGGCGGGAGACGGCCTGCACGTGCGCGTCCGACATCACCGGGGTCAGGCGGGCGTCCCAGGTCCAGATGAGGCCGCGCAGGCAGCCGTCGGCGAGGACGGCCTGGTCGCCGAGGAAGTCGGCGAACTGCTCCGGGCTGAGGTTCGTGATCCCGTCGAGGGTGCAGGGCACGCCTGCGGCGACGCTCTTCGCGGTCGGCGTCGCCTTGGCCGCCTCGCCGCGCTTCTCGAGGTCTTCGGCGGGCGGGGCGGCGGAGGGCGCCGCGCCGGGGACCTGTCCGGTGAGGGGCTGTCCGGTGAGGGGCTGTCCGCCGGGGGCCGGGGCGGGCGCCGGGGTGTTGTCCCGCGCGTTGGCGAAGCGGTCGACCTCGTCGAAGGGGTTCCCCGTGGGCCCGTGGGCGGCGGCGGCCGGGGCGGCCTGAGCCGGCTGGGCCGCCTGGGCGCCGGTGAATGCGGCCGCGGCGGCGGGCTCGGCGGCCTGCGTGGTGGCCTGCCCCGCGGTGGCGAGGAGCGTCACGGCTACGGCGGAGGCGAGGAGTGAAGAGCGCACGACTCTGTGCTTGAACACCGAGAACTCCTGGTTGGAGAGGTGACGTGGGGGGTGGTGCGACTGGTGAGGTGCCCGTGAAGTGCGGGTGGAAGTGCGGGTGAAGTGCGGCGAACTGCCCTGCGTCACGCGGCGTTTGACGGGGGCTAACGTGCCGCGGTGTGAGCTGTAACATAGTAATGTGAAATTGCACTGACAAGACCTGTGCGCCCATCAGTTCGCGTCTTTCTTGAAGGAGCCCTCGTGACCGACGCCTCCGCCCGCCTCCACACGGGCAGTCATGACCGTCCGGTGTCCCCGGAGTTGTCCCGGTTCATGGCGGACCACTGGGCCGCGTCCCCGCTGTCCGACTCCGCGCGCGTCCCGGGCCACGCCGTCACCCCGGCCCGCCGGGAGCGGCTCTCGGCCCACTTCCCGGGCGAGCGGCTGATCATCCCGGCCGGTGAGCTGAAGGTCCGCTCCCACGACTGCGACTACCGGTTCCGTCCGCACAGCGCGTACGCCTGGCTGACGGGCCTCACCGGCGAGGACCAGGTGGGCCACGTCCTGGTCCTGGAGCCGTCCGGCCCGCACGCCCACGAGGCGGTGCTGTACCTGCGGCCGCGCTCCCCGCGGTCGCAGGAGAACGGGGAGTTCTACCGCGACCGCCGGTACGGGGAGTTCTGGGTGGGCCGCCGGCCCGACCTGGCGGAGGCGGAGCGCCTCACCGGAATCCGCTGCGCCCACCTGGACGGACTCGGGTCACCGGTGGGCCGCAATGCGGCGACCGACACGGAACTGGCCTCCGTGCTGTCGGAGTTGCGTCTGGTGAAGGACGCGTGGGAGGTCGCGCAGCTCCAGCTGGCCGTCGACCACACGACGGCGGGCTTCGAGGACGTCGTACGGGCCCTGCCGCGCGCCCTGGCGCATCCGCGCGGGGAGCGGTGGATCGAGGGGGTCTTCGGCCTGCGCGCACGGGCCGAGGGCAACGGCACCGGCTACGAGACGATCGCGGCGTCGGGCGCCCACGCGTGCACCCTGCACTGGATCCGCAACGACGGCCGGCTGAACGGGGCCGAGCTGCTCCTCCTGGACGCGGGCGTGGAGACCGACACCCTCTACACGGCGGACATCACCCGCACCCTCCCGCTGTCGGGCCGCTTCTCCCCCGTCCAGCGGCAGGTCTACGAACTGGTCCTGGCCGCCCAGGAGGCGGGCATGGCGGCGCTGCGCCCGGGGGCGAGCTTCGGGGACTTCCACCGGGCCGGGATGCGGGTGATCGCGGAGGGCCTGGCGGACTGGGGCGTCCTGAAGGACGCCGAGGGCGACCTGCACCGGCGGTACACGCTGTGCAGCAGCGGCCACATGCTGGGGCTGGACGTGCACGACTGCGGGAAGGCGCGGGCGCAGACGTATCTGGACGGCGTCCTGGAGGAGGGTCAGGTCCTGACGGTGGAGCCGGGCCTGTACCTCCAGCCCGACGACGAGACCCTTCCGGCGGAGCTGCGGGGCATCGGCGTCCGCATCGAGGACGACCTGGTCATCACGGCGGACGGCGCACGCCTGATGTCGGGCGCGCTGCCGCGCACGGTCGCCGGGATCGAGGAGTGGATGGGCCGCCTGCTGGAGGGCTGACGGGTGCCCCGGCGGCATCCCGCCGGGGTGCTCCGCGCCTTGGCCCGGCCACCGGACAGGACCTAGTGCTGTGGCCGGAAAGGTTCACCGGGTCACAGCACTAGCCGGCCGCCGCCACCATGTCGACCACTAGGTCCACCCGGGTCCGGTGTTCCTGCGGGCGCAGTCGGCTGCCCTCGGTGAGTGTGGCCAGGCCGTGCAGGGCGCTCCAGACCACCTCGGTCAGCGCCTCCGTGTCGCAGCCGCGGGCCGCGGCCAACGGTTCCACCGTGGCGAAGAGTTCACCGAAGGCCGCCCTCAGCGGAGCCGGCGAGGCCTCGCCACCGAATTCGACGTCGATGTCGTGCACGAACATGGCGGCGTAGACCGCGGGCCGGGTCCTGGCGAAATCCAGATAGGCGTCGGCCAGGGCACGCAGCGCCGCACCCGGCGCGGGGTGGGAGGTGCGCGCCTCGCGCAGGGCGGCGGCGAGCTCGTCGAAACCATCGAGGGCGACGGCCGCCACGATCGCGCTCTTGCCTTTGAAGTGGGAGTAGAGGACGGGCTGGCTGTACTCGACGCGTTCGGAGAGCCGGCGTGTGGTGACCGCGCCCCAGCCCTCCGCCTCGGCGAGCTCGCGCGCCGCCGTGACGATCAATCGGTGCCGGTCCGCTCGTTCGCGCTCTCGGCGCTGCTGTACTCCCATACCCCGGATTCTAGCATCGCTAGACATTCGATTGGCGCTAGGGCTAGCATCACTTCCATCACTAGCAGCGCTAGGGACGCGGCGCGGACCCGCTGGGCTCCGCTTTCCCATGGGGGGATTCCATGAACAGGCGTCACATCACCACCGCCCTTGCCGTACTGACCGGCGCGGCGGTGCTGTTCTTCGGGCTCAACTTCCTGCTGAACCCCGGCGGCGCTCCCGCCGGATTCGGTATCGCCCCCTGGCCTCAGGGCCATGCCGACGGCTACTTCGTCGTGAAGGGCGTGCGCGACATCGCCGTGGCGTCGACCGTGTTCCTGCTCCTTGCCCTCGGGCAGCGGCGGATCCTCGGCTGGGTGGTGCTCATCAACGCCGTCATCCCGCTCGGTGACGCGCTCGCGGTCCTCACCCATGGCGGCACCGTCACCACAGCGCTGAGCGTTCACGTCTCGGCGGCCGCCGTCGTCGTCCTCACCGCCGTCATGCTGCTGACCGAGGGCGGCACGCTCACGACACCGCAGCGGGAAACGGCGCCCTCCGCCTGATCCGCCGGACAGCGCCGGGCGATCACCACTCCTGCCTTCCCGGTCCGGGGCCTCTCGCTAGTCGACGCGGGGGGCCTTGAGCCGGGCCGTGAGCTCCTCGACGAAGACCTCCAGGTGGGGCGGGAGGGGTCCGGTCCGGGTGGCGCAGAACCAGGTGCGGGTCAGCGGCTTCGCGCCGATGCGTACGAGGGCGAGGTCGTGCGAGGCCACGTACGGGGCGGCCACCCAGTTGGGCAGCACCGTCACGCCCTGGCCGCCCGCCACCATCTCGACCACCAGATCGGTCACCACCGGCATGGTGGTGATCCGGGCCGGGCGGGCCCCGACGGGGATCGGCAGCGGCATCGACGGGATGCGCTTCTGGTCGTAGAAGTCGTAGAGGACCAGGTCGGCGCCGTCGAAGTCACGGGCGGTCAGGTGCGCACGCGCAGCCCACGGATGGCCGGTGGGCACGACGGCCATCATCTCGTCCTCGAACAGCCGGGTCAGCGACACCCGGTCCATCTGCAGGTCCGGCTTGGTGACCAGCGCGACGTCCACCACGTCGGCGAGCAGCGCCGGGATCGGCGCGTCGTCGGGGACGGTCTCGATGCGCACGTCGATGTCCGGCTCGCGCGCGCGGAAGGCGCGGAGCACGGGCGGCAGCCACGGGAAGGTGGTACTGCACTGCGCGGTGAAGCGGACCCGGCGGTCGCGCCCGTCGCGGATCTCCCGCAGGTCCCGTGAGGCCGACTCCAGTTCACCGAGCACCTGGCGGGCCGCGACGAGCAGCCGGCGGCCGGCGGCGTTGGGGACCAGGCGGCGGCCCTTGCGGTCGAAGAGGGCCATGCCCAGGCGTGCCTCCAGCCGGGTGAGCCGCTGGCTGAGAGCCGGCTGGCTCACGTAGAGCCGCTCGGCGGCCGCGGTCAGCGAGCCGGCCTCGGCGGTGGCGTGCAGGAGCTCCAGGTCACGCAGATCCACATCCATAACGCCGGATTATGACATGCTCCAATTTCCGTCGTGGTGTTATGGGTTGAGTGTTCGTAGGTTTCTGGTGTCAGCCGGACGAACCAAGCCACCACGAAAGGCCACGCACCATGACCGACACCGCCACCACCGCCGCTACGGCTACTGCTCTTGTCACCGGCTCCTCCAGCGGCATCGGCCTGGACATCGCCCGCGCCTTCCTGGCGAGCGGCGCCAATGTCGTTCTCAACGGCCGGGACGCCGAGCGCCTCGCCAAGGCCGCGGCCGGCCTCGGCCACCCGGAGCGAACCGCGTGGGTCGCGGGCGCCATCGCCGAGCCGGCGACCGGTGAGGCCCTCGTCCGTACCGCGCTCGACCGCTTCGGCGGCATCGACGTCCTCGTCAACAACGCCGGCACCTTCGCCCCCAAGCCCTTCACCGAGGTCACCGAGGACGAGCTCGACGGCTTCCTGACGGGCAACCTCAAGGGCACCTACCTCACCACCCAGGCCGTGGTACGGGCGCTGCGCGCGCAGGGCCGGGGCGGCAGCATCGTCAATATCGGCACCGTTCTGGTGGACCACGCGCTGGCGGGCTTCCCGTCCTCCGCGCCGGTGGTCAGCAAGGCCGGTGTGCACGCGCTGACGACCAGCCTGGCCGCCGAGCTCGCCGCCGACGGCATCCGCGTCAACCTCGTGTCGCCCGGCATCATCCGCACCCCGCTGCACGCGGGCTCCGACGTGGACTCCTTCGGCGGGCTCGCCCTGCTGAACCGGGTCGGCGAGGTCTCGGAGATCTCCGAGGCGGTGCTGTACCTCGCGGGCGCCACGTTCGTCACCGGCCACGCCCTGCGGGTGGACGGCGGCCACGTCACCGGCCGCGCCTGAGCCGCCGCGCCCGCGTTCGCTCCCGCCCGCCCCTCTCCACCGGAAGGACATCCCTCACCATGCCGTACGTCAACGTCAAGATCACCCGTGAAGGCGCCACCGCCGCGCAGAAGGCCGAGATCATTGCCGGCGTGACCGACCTGCTGGTCAAGGTCCTCGACAAGGACCCGGCCACCACCTTCGTCCTCATCGACGAGGTCGACCTGGAGGACTGGGGCGTGGGCGGCGTCCCGACGCAGGAATACCGCCGCCGCCTCCGCCCCCGGAGCTAGCCCGGCCGCCCGCCTCAATCGGGCGCCATCGTGGCCGCCTCCGGCATACCGGAGGCGCTCCCTTAGGTGGCCGGCTCCCTCGCCGTCTCGGGTGGCTTCGCCCGCGTCATGGCCCTGCCCAGCGTCCAGGCGCTGCTCCCCGGCTGGCTGCGCACCAGCACGGACGGCCAGGGGTGACCCCCACCGAATCCGGCCAGGTCGCCGTGGAACTGGAGTGCATGCGCGGCACGATGGAGGCCGGGTTCGTCAGGGTCGGTGGATCGTTGGCGCTCCTGGTCCAGCGTGGCGACCAGACCGACAAGACCATCGACGACCACGGCAAGCGCCTCGACGCGCTGGAGAAGGGCCGGTGGCCACTGCCCTCCCTCGCCGCTCTGATCAGCCTGGCCGCCCTCGGCGCCACCATGTACCAGCTCGCCGCCCGGTAGGAAACGCAAGTCGCCCCCTCTCGCCTACGGGCGGGAGGGGCGCTTTCGTGCGTCCGAGGTCAGCCCTTCTCGCCGATGGCCGACCGCAGCCAGTCGAGCGTGCATTGTCCGAGCAAGTCCTCGGCGAGCCGCTTACCCGTTTCGGTCACGAGCCTGGCCTGGCTATTGTCGATCCACCGCTGCGCAGCCTCGTACCCCTGGGCCTTGTACTCGATGCCCTGGAGCATGCACTCCAGCTTGTCGGCATCGCGGGCGCAGATCGCCTCGGGCGATTCCTTGCCCTCGTACTCGGCCACCAGTTCCTGGATTGTTGACGCAAGCAGCTCAGGCATGCCCGCGGTCTGGTCAGCCGTCACAGCCTGCGGGTCTGCGCTGGTCGCGTACTTCTTCCCGAGGTGGTTAACGTCCCCGGTGCGGGTCTCCTGGGTGTCGTGCCAGACGGCGAGGAAGGCAGCGCGCGCGGGGTCGGCGCCCTCCAGCTTCGCGATGATTGACGCGATGAGAGAGGTGCGCCAGGAGTGCTCGGCGACGCTCTCTGGGCTGTTGATGCCGGCCATCCACCAGCCCGTGCGGCGCGTGTTCTTGAGCGTGCCCGCTTCGTAGAGGAAGCGCGCCACCGCGGACAGGTCGTCAGCCACTGTGTCTCCTTCTTACGCCTCGGCGAGGCGGATCGCGTACCGGATGCCCTCCAGCTCCCGACGCGCACGCGTCGAGGCCGTGGTGCCATCCAACAGCACGGGCAGCTGTGCCCGCAGCGAGCGCCCAGCCTCCGAACTGGTGCGGAGGAGTCCTGGGCGGGCCGCGAGCAGCGCCCACAGCGTGTGCACGTTGAGGTCGAAGAAGCCGTGCTGGGGAGCGAGCCCGGCGACCAGGTGCTGGAGCAGCCTCTGGCCGTGCCAGGTCATCACGCCGGGGGCGGCAATGAAGTCGTCGGACAGCTCAGGGTGTACCGACTCCCCGATCCAGTAGGCCCAGTAGCTCAGGTTGGCCGCCTCGCCAGCCTCGTCATCGTCCAAGGTCGTGGAAATGAAGTGCTGCATCCGGTCTCGGTCCCCCTGCCGTGCGGCCACGGCAGCGACGGAGCGGGACGTGAGCCACTGGGTAAGCCAGTCGGACGGCCGCTCGGCCTTGCGTTGCTGGGCCAGCCAGTCGGATGTGTCCGATGCGTCGTCGTAGCCAGCGAGGTACAGAGCCTGCCTGCGCAGAAGGAACTGCCCGTCAGCCTGGGCCTCCTCGGCCATGCGCCGCATGTGGCCGAAGAACCGGCGGCGCTCCTCCCGGGACAACTCCGGACGGCTGGCGACGGGACCGCGACGAGGCCGTGAGGGGGCTTGGAGAGGACGCATGGGCTCCGGCGTCACTCCATTCAACGGCCAGGCGAGCACCTCCACAAGATCACGCTGCATGACCCACGCCCCCAGGGGGCTCTCAGGGGGTGTCCCCTCGTCGTCCAGAGCGCTGGCCAGCAAAACGTCAGCCTCCAGGGCCTTCTCCAGGGCAAGGAGGAAGGCGGGACTGGCACCCATCCGCATCAGCCTGTGCCGGTGCACCAGCATCTGGCCGACCGCAAGGGCCGTCAGGGGGCGCCGGCCGGTTTCCCATCCGGCGACGGTGTCCGTCGAGACGGCGAACGCCTCGGCGAGGGTCTCCTGTGTGTGGCCGAGCTGCTCCCGGATGACGCGGAACACGTAGCCGGAAACTATGCCGCCACGGCCTCGCCGCTGGCTTCCCTGACTGCCGGTCAGGGTGGAAGTCGGGTTGGTGCCCATGACGCTCCTCTGCCTAGGCGCGCTGCCAAGTAACCCGTACTGGCGGTCACTTCGAGCGGATCAACGCGGAATCTACGCTCATAGCCGTGGTCGCCAGGCTGCTCAGCGTAGCGGTTGTGGAGGCGGTGCGAGCCGCAGGTGACCCGCTCGAAACCCGCTGACGACGGTAGGGAGACCCGGCATGGCCACCCCGCACGACGCAGACGAACACCTGCCTCATGCCCTCCTCAACAAGCCGGTCCGTGACATCGCGTCCGGCACCGAGGGCATTCTCATGGCGGTCGTGCACGAGAACGTCGCCGACGGCGGCGGCTACCGCTGGGCGGAGATCGCCTACATCCGGCCCGCCTGCGGAGGCCGGGAGACCACCACAGCCGTCGCGAACATCGTGGCGGCACGGTGACTGAGCCGACCCCCTACCAGCTGGCGGACGCGCCGCCGCCTAAGCCGTGCGAATGCGGTGCTCGGCCGCTGCCGCTCGGCGGGCCCGAGGGCGGCGCCTTGGTCCACGCCGAGGGCTGCCGCAAGGGCGGCCGCCACGGGATCACATGACCACTCGCCGTCGTCGGCACTCGCTGATCCTGCACTCCGACTTAAGGGAGAAGCCATGTCCAGCCCGTACCCGCCCCCGCCGCCGTGCAGCTCCGGAAAGGGAGACACCCCGACCCCGGCCGTCGGCGGCACCCTCACCGCCGCCCCCGGCTCTCGCGGCGACCGCGAGCTCCTCCCCGCCGACGACTTCGTGATCGTCACCGCCACGCTCGCTCAGCGGCACCCCGACATCGGGTGGGTGACCGCGGAGGAGCTCGTCACGGAGGCCCTCAAGCTCGTCGCCACGATCGCCCAGGGGGCTAGCGACCTCGTACCGTCGGCCCTCGTCGACGCGGCCTGGCACGCCCTCATCGAGAACACCGAGATCTACCAGCGCCTCGGCGACGGCCTCGGCCGGTTCGTCCACCACTACCCGGCTGTCACCGGCACCGAGCCGCCCGCCCCCGGCTGGCAGGCCCGCACGACGGCCGCCATCGAGGCCGCCGGCTTCACCGTCGAACCGGAGCTGTGGAAGTGATCACCACCGAGTTCAAGGCGACCTCGACCGACGTCACCACCTGCGAGGCCTGCTGGCAGCAGCCCGTCGAGACCGCCCGGGCAGCGCAGCACAGCCACGGACGGGACCTGCTGTGCATCCCCTGCGCCGAGGCCGGCTACCCGGCCCGCGTCGACCTCTTCCCCCCGCTCGGCATCTACAAGCTCAACGGAAGGACCCTGAAGATGGGTAAGCACGGCACCCCCGGAGAACCGCAACTGCCGCCCGACCCCGGCCCGCCGCTGCCTTCTCCGCCGCCCACACCGACCCCCGGCCGTCCGCCCGTGTAGGCCATCTACTGGCCCGGTCAGCGAACCCCCTGCTGGCCGGGGCTACTCGCGTACGAGCTCGGCAATCGATAGGCCTGCGGGCGCCCACGAGACGCTGGCGCGTCAGCCGTGCTCTGAGTTCCGTTCCAGCCACCGGCCGTACCAAGCCATCAGTTGAAACGTCGACTTGAATCCCAGCTGCCGACGTGCGCTGGACAGCCCTCGTCGGCGGCCGCCAACGCCTGGGCCCATTGGCTTGAAGTGCGGCGCCGCTGCTGGGGCTCCGCCCCAGACCCCGCGCCTCAAACGCCGGCGGGGCTGGATTTGGCTGCTGCCGTCCGCCAGGTGCGGCTGGATTGCCCGCAGGGCAATTTCGGCCTCGCCGACGATTGAGGCGCGGGGTCTGGGCCGGAGCCCCGGTCTTGGAGCCCCGCCGGCATGCCTTTCAGCCTCGCCGGCGTTTGAGGCGCGGGGGCTGGGGCGGAGCTCCGGTCTTTGAGCCTCGGCGGCGATTGAGGCGTGGGCTGGGGCGGAGGTCCGGTGGTGGCGGGCCGCTTGAGGACCGGCTACGGGAGGACCGCTACGCCGTCGAGTTCCACCAGGGCCTGGGTGTCCCAGAGGCGGACCACGCCGATGACGGCCATCGCCGGATAGTCGCGCCCCGCCAACCGCCGCCAGATCCCGCCCAGTTCCGCCGCATGCACCCGGTACGCCGCCACGTCCACCGCGTACACCGTCACCCGGGCCAGGTCCGCCGGGGCGCCGCCCGCCGCGGCGAGGGCCGCCAGGAGGTTGGCCAGGGCCGCCTCGAACTGCTCCGGCAGGCTCTCCCCCACCACCTTGCCCGAGCCGTCCAGCGCGGTCTGGCCCGCCAGGAACACCAGCCGGGAGCCGGTCGCCGCGACCGCGTGCGAGAAACCCCTCGCGGGCGACAGCTCCGCCGGGTTGATCCGGTCGAGGCTCATCGCGCGGCCACCTCCCCGTACAGGGCCCCCGGCAGCGCCCCGTACAGCTCCTTCGCGATGATCGTGCGCTGCACCTCGCTCGCCCCCTCGTAGATCCGGGGCGCCCGCACCTCCCGGTAGAGGTGTTCCAGCAGGTGGCCCCGCTGGAGGGCGACCGCGCCGTGCAGCTGGACCGCGTGGTCCACCACGTACTGGGCCGTCTCCGTAGCCAGCAGTTTCGCCATCGCCGCCCGGCGCGGGACGTCCGCCGATCCCGCGTCGTAGGCCCCGGCCGCCGCGTACACCAGCAGCCGGGCCGCCTCCGTACGGGTGGCCATCTCGGCCACCCGGTGCGCCACCGCCTGCAGATCGCTCAGGGTCCCGCCGAAGGCGGCCCGGCCCGCCGTGTACGTGAGCGTCGCGTCCAGCGCGGCCCGGGCCATGCCCACCGCGAACGCGCCGACGCTCGGCCGGAAGAGGTTCAGGGTTTCCATCGCGACGCGAAAGCCGCGCCCGGGCTCGCCGAGCAGGTCCCGCGGCGCGACCGGGACCCCGTCGAAGGACAGGGAGCCGATGGGGTGCGGGGACAGCATGTCCAGCGGTGCGCCGGAGAGTCCGGGACGGTCCGCCGGGACCAGGAAGGCCGAGACCCCCTTGGCCCCAGGCCCCTCACCCGTTCGGGCGAACACCGTGTAGAAATCCGCTTCCGGCGCGTTGGAGATCCAGCGCTTCTCCCCGCTGAGCCTCCACCCTCCCCCGACGCCTCCGGCGGGCTCGGCCGCCAGCGCCAGCGCCGCCGCGTCCGATCCCGCCCCCGGCTCGCTCAGCGCGAAGGCCGCCACCGCCCGCCCGGCCCGCACCTGCGGCAGCCAGCGCTCCCGCTGCGCCTCGCTCCCCGCCCGCAGGATCGGGTACGCCCCCAGCCCCTGGAGGGCGAGAGCCGTCTCGGCCTCCGTACAGCCGTAGGCGAGGGATTCCCGCAGCAGGCACAGCTCCAGCGCGCCCGAGGCGAAGACCCGCTCCAGCAGGCCCAGCTCCCCCAGCGCCGCGAGCAGCGGCCGGTTGACCCGTCCCGGTTCCCCCTTCTCGGCGAGCGGCCTCAGCCGATCGGCCGCCAGTGCGCGCAACTGCCCGCACCACTCCTCCTGGTCCACCCCGAGCGCGAATCCGGTCATCCGAATGTCCCCGCATCTATCGCGTCCTGTTGACTGCCGTCACCATCACGATACGCTCCTGGGAGTGCCTCCCGGCCTCGGCCGGGAGAAACGACCGCACGGCCGGCTCCACCCCACTCCGGACCGCTGCAAGGGGGGCGCACCCGCCTTGGACCTCAAGCCTTCCGCTCACACCGACACCTTCGCCCGCGACCATCTGCCACCCGTGGACACGTGGCCGGAGCTCGTCTTCGATCTGCCCGAACTGGCCTATCCGGACCGCTTGAACTGCGGGGTCGAGCTGCTCGACGCCACCATCGCCCGGTTCGGTCCCGAGGGCGCCGACCGCCCGGCCTTCCGCGACGGAGCGGGCGAGGTGTGGACGTACGGCGGGCTGCGCGAGCGCGTGGACCGCCTCGCCCACGCGCTCACCGTCGACCTCGGCGTCGTCCCCGGCAACCGGGTGCTCCTGCGCGGGCCCACCGGCCCCTGGCTCGCCGCCTGCTGGCTCGCGGTGATGAAGGCGGGCGCGGTGGCGGTCACCGTGCTGCCGCAGCAGCGCGCGCAGGAGCTGGCCACCGTGTGCGCGATGGCCCGGGTGCGGCATGCCCTGTGCCACGTGGACGTACTGGACGACCTGGTCAAGGCCGAGGTGCCGGGGCTGCGGATCACCGCGTACGGGGGCGGGGCCCGGGACGATCTGCTCCGGCTGGCCGAAAGACACCAGGAGCCCTTCCCGGCCGCCCCGACCTCCGCGGACGACGTCGCCCTGATCGCCTTCACCTCCGGGACCACCGGGCGGCCCAAGGGCTGCATGCACTTCCACCGCGACCTGCTCGCCGTCGCCGACACCTTCTCCCGCGGCGTTCTGCGCCCCCGCCCGGACGACGTCTTCGCGGGCAGCCCGCCGCTCGGGTTCACCTTCGGGCTCGGCGGGCTGGTCGTCTTCCCGCTGCGGGCCGGCGCGTCCGCGCTGCTGCTGGAGGACGCGGGGCCGCGCCGGCTGCTGCCGGCGCTCGCGGAGCACCGGGTGACGGTGCTGTTCACCGCGCCCACCGCGTACCGGACGATGCTGGACGCCCTGGGCCCGTACGACGTGGGCGCGTACGACCTGTCCGCGCTGCGCCGCTGCGTCTCGGCCGGGGAGAACCTGCCCGCCGCCACCTGGCAGGCCTGGTACGAGCGCACCGGGCTGCGGATCATCAACGGCATCGGGGCGACCGAGCTGCTGCACATCTTCATCTCCGCCGCCGACGAGGACATCCGGCCCGGTACGACCGGACGGGTGGTCCCGGGCTGGCAGGCCCGGGTGGTGGACCGGTCCGGCCGCCCCGTCCCGGACGACGAGCCGGGGCTGCTGGCCGTGCGCGGCCCGGTGGGCTGCCGCTACCTGGCCGATCCCCGCCAGGCGGACTACGTGCAGGGCGGCTGGAACCTGACCGGTGACACCTACGTGCGCGACGCGGAGGGCTACTTCCGCTACGTCGCCCGAGCCGACGACATGATCATCTCGGCAGGCTACAACATCGCGGGCCCGGAGGTGGAGGAGGCCCTGCTGCGCCACCCGGACGTGATGGAGGCGGCGGTGGTGGGCCGCCCGGACGAGCGACGCGGGCAGGTCGTGGTGGCGTACACCGTCACGCGTGAAGGTGCGGTGCTGACGGAGGAGGTCCTGCGCACCTTCATGCGGGCGGAGCTGGCCCCGCACAAGTGCCCGCGCTCCTTCGTCTTCGTCCCCGCGCTCCCCCGTACGGCGACGGGGAAGCTACAACGCTTCCGGCTGCGCGATGGAGGACCTGTCCGGCCGGTCAGGCCGGATCAGTGAGCGGGGCCTGGTGCGTGCGATCGCAAGGCGGAGGAGGGAATCGACGCGGAGCGTCGATGACCGACGACAACGCGGCGAGCGCGCGCACCAGGGCACGCGAACCCGGCCTGACCGGCCGGACAGGTCCTACAGTGAACCCGTGGCCGAGCAGCACACCCCGCGATCCCTGATCGTCACGTTCTACGGCGCCTACGGGCGGGCCTTCGAGGGACCGGTCCCGGTATCCGCGCTGATCCGCCTGCTGGGCGCGGTCGGCGTGGACGCCCCGTCGGTCCGCTCGTCGGTGTCCCGGCTGAAGCGGCGCGGCTTCCTGCTGCCCGCGCGCGCGGCGGACGGCTCGGCGGGGTACGAGCTCTCCGACGAGGCGCGGCAGCTGCTGGACGACGGCGACCGGCGCATCTACGGCAGCCCGCCGCTGACGGACGAGTGGCTGGTGGCGGTGTTCTCCGTCCCGGAGCAGGAGCGGCACAAGCGGCACCTGCTGCGCTCCCGGCTGGCCGGGCTGGGTTTCGGCGCGGTGGCTCCGGGCGTGTGGATCGCCCCGGCCCGGCTGTCCGAGGAGACGGCGCACACGCTGGAGCGGCTGCACCTGACCCCGTACGTGGAGCTGTTCCGCGGCGCCCACCTGGGCTTCGCCCCGACCGCCGAGGCGGTGGCCCGCTGGTGGGACCTGGCGTCCCTGGCCAAACAGCACGAGGAATTCCTCGACCTGCACGAACCGGCCCTGCGCGCCCTCCATTCGGGCCAGGAGCCGACACCCGAGGAGGCCTACCGGGGCTACCTCCTCGCGCTGGACAGCTGGCGCCGCCTGCCGTACGCCGACCCGGGCCTGCCGCGCGAACTGCTCCCGGCGGACTGGCCGGGCGACCGGGCCGCGGCCGTCTTCGCCGAGCTCCACGCGCGGCTGCGGGATCCCGGGGCGGCCTTCGTGGAACCGTGACGCCCGGGCGTCGCCCCAGCTGAAATCCGGGTGCGCACCGGCCGTGGCCCGCGCCAGGATGTGCCATGACCTGGACCTTCACTTCCGACCTGGCGGCATTCCTGGCCACGGCGGGCCCGGCCGTGGCCGCGCAGCCCGTACCGAACACCCTCCTGCTGACCGTCGCCGACGCGCTGGAGCGGCGCGGGCCCCACGCCTACGGGCCGGCCGACCCCCTCTTCGGCTGGTGGACCGGGGCCGACGGAACCGTTTCCGGGGCCCTGATGTGCACCCCGCCGTACCCGCTGCACGTCGGCGCGCTGCCCGAGGAGGCGGTAGGGGCGCTGGCGGCCGCCCTGGCCACCGAGCCGCTGCTCGCCGCGATCCCGGGGTTCATCGCCCGCCGCCCGGACGCGGAGGTACTGGCCGGGGCCTGGGGGCGGCCCACCCGGGTCGCGGAGGAGGTCCGCCTGTACCGGCTGGCCGGGCTGATCGCCCCGGATCCCGCTCCGGCGGGCCGGTCCCGGCCGGCCACCGAGGCGGACCTGCCGCTGCTGCTGGAGTGGACCGAGGCCTTCAACCGGGAGGCGGGCGAGCCGGGCGCCGCCTCCGAGGACGCCCTGCGCGACCGGATCTCGTACGGCGGCGTGCTGCTCTGGGAACGGGCCGGGACCCCGCTCTCGCTGGCCGCCTTCAGCCGCCCGATCGGCTCGGTCTCCCGCGTCGGCCCGGTCTACACCCCGCCCGCGGTCCGCGGCCGCGGCTACGCCGCCGGGGTCACGCACGCGGCGAGCGAAGCGGCGTACGCGGCCGGCGCCTCGGAGGTCCTCCTCTTCACGGACCTGGCGAACCCGACCAGCAACGGCGTCTACCTGCGCCTGGGCTACACCCCGCTGGAAGACCGTATCGAGATCGTCCCCGCATGACCGGGGCACCGGAACCGCGGGAACCGCTGGAACCGCTGAACCCGTCTGGGCGATCGCCGCGAACGTCGTGCTGTGGCGCCGATACGGCGAAGGCGGCCAGGGCCAGCGCCCGGGCACGAAGCGCTTCGCGGGCGGCTCCAAGGTGTACATGTGTGCCTGGACCGGCGAGCGCACGCGCTGCACGGTCGCGGGCCGCCCCCGCGGGACGTCCCGCTACGCCGAGGCGTACGTGGCCACCCGCGACCTCCACGGTTTCCGGCCGCGCCTGGTGCACAGCCCGGCCCTTGTCCCACTCGTCTCGGCCTCGCCCTTCGAGGACCGCGCGCACGCGGCCGCCATGGCGGCCGAGCTGGAGCGCCGCGCCTGGGAGCACCGGTTCGAGGCCTGGCCGGGCGTGCCGCATCCGAAGCCCTGCCTGTGCCACGAGTGCCTCACGTTCGGCCTCTGAACCGGGGCTCAGCCGCGGCCCGTCGGGGGTTTGCGGCTGCCCGCGCGGTAGGGGGCGGGCCAGGGGGCGGCCGGGCCCTCGTAGGACTGGTCGGCGGCCGCGTGCAGGGTCCACTGGGGGTCGTAGAGGTGGGGGCGGCCGAGGGCGCAGAGGTCGGCGCGGCCGGCCAGCAGCAGGGAGTTCACGTCGTCCCAGGAGGAGATGGCGCCGACCGCGATGACGGGGACACCGAGCGCGTTGCGGATGCGGTCGGCGTACGGGGTCTGGTACGAGCGCCCGTACTCGGGGGTCTCGTCCGCGACCACTTGGCCGGTGGAGACGTCGATGGCGTCCGCGCCGTGGGCGGCGAAGGCGGCCGCGATCTCCACCGCCTCCTCGGGCGAAGTGCCGCCGGGCGCCCAGTCGGTGGCCGAGAGGCGGACCGTCATCGGGCGGTCCTCGGGCCAGACCGCGCGGACCGCGTCGAAGACTTCCAGCGGGAAGCGCAGGCGGTTCTCCAGGGAGCCGCCGTACGCGTCGTCCCGGTGGTTGGTCAGGGGTGACAGGAACCCGGAGAGCAGATAGCCGTGGGCGCAGTGCAGTTCGAGGAGGTCGAATCCGCAGTCGGCGGCGCGGACGGCGGCGGCCGCGAACTCGGAGCGGAGCGCGGCCAGGTCCTCTTGCGCGAGGGCGCGCGGGAGCGCCGAGACGCCCGGCCGGTAGGGCAGCGCGGAGGCGGCCACCAGCGGCCAGTTGCCCTCCGGGAGGGGGTCGTCCATGCCCTCCCACATCACCCGCGTCGAGCCCTTGCGGCCCGCGTGCCCGAGCTGGACGCCGAGCGCGGTGCCGGGCGCGGAGGTGTGGACGAAGTCGGCGATCCGCCGCCAGGCCGCCGCCTGTTCCTGGGTGTAGAGCCCGGCGCAGCCGGGGGTGATGCGGCCCTCGGCGCAGACGCAGACCATCTCCGTCATCACCAGGCCGGCCCCGCCGAGGGCCCGCGCGCCCAGGTGCACGAGGTGGAAGTCCCCCGGCACTCCGTCCTCGGCCGAGTACATGTCCATCGGTGAGACGACGACCCGGTTGCGCAGGGTCAGCCCGCGCAGGGTGAGCGGGGTGAACATCGGCGGCGTCCGCTCGTCGGGGCAGCCGAAGTCCCGTTCCACCGCCCGCGTGAACCGCTCGTCGCGCACCCGCAGGTTCTCGTGCGTGACCCTGCGGCTGCGGGTGAGGAGGTTGAAGGCGAACTGCCGGGCGGGCTGGTCGACGTATCCGGCGAGCTCCTCGAACCAGCGCCGGCTCGCGGCCGCGGCGCGCTGGGTGCTGGCGACCGCCGGGCGGCGCGCCGCCTCGTACGCGGTGAGGGCGGCCGGTACGTCACCGTCGGCGGCGGCCACCGCTTCGGCGAGCGCGAGCGCGTCCTCCACCGCCAGCTTGGTGCCGGATCCGATGGAGAAGTGCGCGGTGTGTGCCGCGTCGCCGAGCAGGGCCACGTTCCCGTGGGACCAGCGCTCGTTGACGACGGTGCGGAAGCGCGTCCACGCCGAGCGGTTCCCGTGCAGCGGCCGCCCCCGCAGGGCCTCGCTGAAGATCTTGGCGCAGCGGGCCGCCGACTCGCTCTCGTCGCACAGGTCGAAGCCGGCCGCCCGCCACACCTCGTCCCGCATCTCGACGATCACGGTGGAGGCGTCCGTCGAATAGGGATAGGCGTGCAGTTGCATGACGCCGTGCTCGGTCTCCGCGATCTCGAAGCGGAAGGCGTCGAAGGCGAAGTCGGCGGCGAGCCAGATGTAGCGGCACCGTCCGCTGGTCAGCGTCGGCCCGTAGTGCGCGGCGCCGGCCTCCCGGGTCGCGCTGTGCACCCCGTCGGCGGCGACCACCAGGTCGTAGGAGGCCGCGAGCGCCGCCGCGTCCACCGCCCCGGTGCGGAAGCGGAGCCGGACGCCGAGCCCAGCGCAGCGCTCGTGCAGGATCTCCAGCAGCCGGCGGCGGCCGATGGCGGCGAAGCCGTGGCCGCCGGAGGTCAGCATCCGGCCCCGGTGCACGATGTCCACGTCGTCCCAGCGCACGAACTCCGCGCTGAGGGCGGCGTAGACGACGGTGTCGGCCTGCTCGATGCCGCCGAGGGTCTCGTCGGAGAGGACGACGCCGAAGCCGAAGGTGTCGTCGGGGGCGCCCCGCTCCCAGACCTCCACCGTGTGGCCCTGGCGGGCCAGCAGCGCGGCGGCGTACAGCCCTCCCGGTCCTCCTCCGACGACGGCGACCCGCATGGCGCCCGGAGACATCCGCTACCTGCCCTTCCACTCCGGCGGCCGCTTTCCGCTGAAGGCCGCGTGGAACTCCGCGTAGTCCTGGCCGTTCATCAGCAACGCCTGTGTGGCGGCGTCCAGCTCCACCGACGCGGCCAGCGGCATGTCGAGCTCGGCGCTGAGCAGCGCCTTGGTCTGCGCGTAGGCGAGGGCGGGACCGGCGGCCAGGTGCGCGGCGAGTTCGGCGGCCCGTACGTGGGCCTTGCCCTCCTCGGTGAGCTCGCTGAGCAGGCCGATCCGCTCGGCCTCGGGGGCGCGTACGGGCTCTCCGAGCATCAGCAGCCGGGTGGCGTGGCCGAGGCCGACGATCCGGGGCAGCAGGTAGGCGGCGCCCATGTCGCCGCCGGAGAGGCCGACGCGGGTGAAGAGGAAGGCGAAGCGGGCGCTGGGGTCGGCGATCCGGAAGTCGGCGGCGAGCGCGAGGACGGCTCCGGCGCCGGCGGCCACCCCGTGCACGGCGGCGATCACCGGGAAGGGGCATTCGCGGATCGCCCGCACCACCTGGCCGGTCATCCGGTTGAAGTCGAGGAGCTGGGCGGTGTCCATGGCGAGGGTGGCGCCGATGATCTCGTCCACGTCCCCGCCGGAGCAGAAGCCGCGCCCCTCGCCGCCCAGCACGAGGGCGCGTACGGAACGCTCACGGGACAGTTCGGCGAGCAGATCGCGCAGGTCGGCGTAGGCGCCGAAGGTGAGCGCGTTCAGCTTCTCGGGGCGGTCGAAGGTGACGGTGGCGACGCCGTCCTGCCGGGTGACCCGGAGGTGGTGCCACCGTTCGGTCGCTGGAGTGGAACCGGTGAAGGGGCTCACAGGACCGACGGTATCACCAGATCGTGACTGCCGTCACAGAAGCGCGACACGTGCGGTCGGGCGGTCCCGCGTCCCCGACGCCGGCGCCGGCCGCCGTGGCCGACGCCCGTCCGGTCGGCGTATGCCTATGCGTCGCCGCGGGCGGGCCTGCCGAGCGTGGCGACGAGTACGGCCTTGATGGTGTGCAGCCGGTTCTCGGCCTCGTCGAAGACGATGGAGTGCTCCGACTCGAACACCTCGTCCGTCACCTCCAGGGATTCGAGCCCGTGCCGCTCGTGGATCTCCCGGGCCACCTTGGTGCCGAGGTCGTGGAAGGCCGGCAGGCAGTGCATGAACCGCACGTCCGGATTCCCGGTGGCCCGCAGCACGTCCATGGTCACGGCGTACGGGGACAGGGCCGCGATCCGCTCGTCCCAGACCTCCTTGGGCTCACCCATGGACACCCAGATGTCGGTCACGACGAAGTCCGCCCCGTCCACTCCCTCGGCGACCTCCTCGGTCAGGGTGATCCGCGCACCGCTCTCCGCCGCGAGCGCGCGGGCCTCGGCCACCACCGGCTCGGCCGGCCAGTAGGCCTTGGGCGCGACGATCCGTACGTCCATCCCGAGCAGGGCGCCGGTGACGAGGTACGAGTTGCCCATGTTGAAGCGGGCGTCCCCGAGATAGGCGAAGGTGATCCGGTTCAGCGGCTTCGCACTGTGCTCGGTCATGGTGAGGACGTCGGCCAGCATCTGGGTGGGGTGCCAGTCGTCGGTCAGACCGTTGAAGACGGGGACGCCGGAGTGGGCGGCGAGCTCCTCGACAGCCTCCTGGCTGTCACCCCGGTACTCGATCCCGTCGAACATCCGGCCGAGCACCCGGGCGGTGTCCTTGATCGACTCCTTGTGGCCCATCTGCGAGCCTGCGGGGTCGAGGTAGGTGGTGTGGGCGCCCTGGTCCGCGGCGGCGACCTCGAAGGCGCAGCGGGTCCGCGTCGAGGTCTTCTCGAAGATCAGCGCGATGTTCCTGCCCTTCAGCAGGTGCTGCTCGACCCCGGCCTTCTTGGCCGCCTTCAAATCGGCTGCGAGCTCGATCAGGCCGCGGAACTCGGCGGCCGTGAAGTCGAGCTCCTTGAGAAAACTGCGGCCTTTGAGGTCGGGGGCCATGGGGTCGCTCCAGCGTCACGGTGACAGGGGATGTTGGAAGTCTATACGATCCACCGTATTGATATACGGGGCCTCCCCCTGGGCCGCCCCGTCTCAGACCGGATCGCGCTCGACCGGGCAGCTCATGCAGCGCGGTCCGCCCCGTCCCCGCCCCAGCTCGCTGCCCGGGATCTCGATCACCTCGATGCCCTGCTTGCGCAGGTGCGTGTTGGTCGTCACGTTCCGCTCGTACGCGACCACCACCCCCGGCTCCACGGCCAGCACGTTGCATCCGTCGTCCCACTGCTCGCGCTCCGCTGAGTGCACGTCCTGCGTCGCGGTCAGGACCCGGATCGAGTCCAGACCGAGCGCCGCCGCGACGGCGCGGTGCATGTGCTCCGCCGGGTGGTCGGTCACCTTCAGCTCCTGCGGTCCGTCGCCGGGCTCGATCGTGTAGGAGGGCAGCATCCCGAGCCCCGCGTACTGAGTGAACGTATCTCCGTCGACCATGGTCATCACCGTGTCCAAATGCATGAAGGCGCGCCGCTTCGGCATGTCGAGCGCCACGATGGAGTTCGCCGAACCCGCGGCGAACAGGCCCCGCGCCAGCATCTCCACCGCCTGCGGCGTGGTCCGCTCGCTCATCCCGATCAGCACGGCGCCGTTGCCGATGACGAGCACGTCCCCGCCCTCGATGGTGGAGGGGTAGTCCACCTGTCCCTGCGACCAGTAGTGGAAGGCGCCGGAGCTGGTGAAGAGCGGGTGGTGCTTGTAGATCGCCTCGAAGTGGACGGTCTCGCGCTGCCGGGCCGGCCAGCGCATCGCGTTGATCGACACCCCGTCGTAGATCCAGGCGGAGGTGTCCCGGGTGAAGAGGTGGTTGGGCAGCGGCCCCAGCAGGAAGCCGTCCAGCTCCAGGGCGTGGAAGCGCACGGACACGGGCTCGGCGTGCCGCTCCAGGAACTCCCGCTTGGTCATCCCGCCGACCAGCGCCTCCGCCAGCTCGGCCGAGGTCATCCCGTCGAAGGCCGACCGCAGGTGATCGGTGGCGAGCGGCCCGTACTCCTTCTCGTCGAACACCCGGTCCAGTACGAGGTGTCGCGCCTCCGGGATGTCGAGGGCCTCGCGCAGCAGGTCCCCGAAGAGGTGGACGTCCACGCCCCGGTCCCGCAGCACGTCCGCGAAGCCGTCGTGCTCCTGGCGGGCCCGGCGCACCCACAACACGTCGTCGAAGAGGAGCGCGTCCTTGTTGCTCGGCGTGAGCCGCTTCAGCTCCAGGTCGGGCCGGTGGAGGATGACGCGGCGAAGCCGCCCGGTCTCGGAGTCGACATGGAATCCCATGCCATACACGTTCCCAGACCGGGCGGCTCTTTGAGGTGGCCTCCGCTCAGCGCGGAGTACCGAGGCCGAGAAGCGCCGTCGGGGCCCCGACGAGCTCCGGGGCGGTCAGGCCCAGCCTGGGCCTGGTCAGGTTCGGCAGTCCGAAGTTGGAACCGTCCGGCATCGTCAGCGGCAGGCCGACGATCGCACCCGGGGTCCGGGCGCGCATGGTGGTGGCCGGGGCGTCCACGGTGCCCTCGCCGTCCGTCTCCGGCATGCCCAGCAGGTTCGGCACCGGCGAGGTGACGAGCGTCTTGCCGAGCGTGGTGCCGATCGGGACCACCGGGAGCAGTGGGGTCGGGAGCATGTCCCCCTTGTGGAAGCGGGGCGCCTCGGGCGCTCCCACGAGCGGCACCGGCACCCCGGTGGCCACGCGCGGCGCGTCCAGGCCCAGCGTGGTCTCGAGGGCGTCCAGCGGGACACCGACCGGCACCGAGTCGGCCACGGCCGGGGTGGCCGCGCCGACCGCCGCCATACAGGTCATGAGCGCCGCAATGCTTCCGCGCGCGGTCATCTTCATAGGTGACGTTCCGTCCTTCCAGGGTCGCGGACATTCCGCTGCCCTGGATGAACGATCCCGCCCGTGGGTTTCCCGGAGTTCTCCGCGAAAGTTCCCCCATACGACCTAATGAACGGGGGAACCGCGTGCGCGACTTGACGACGGCACGACCGGCCCCGGCTCAGAGCCGGGGGTCGACCGGCTCCGACTCCAGCGCGAGCACCGCGAAGACGGCCTCGTGGACCCGCCACAGCGGCTCCTCGGCCGCCAGCCGGTCCAGCGCCTCCAGCCCGAGCGCGTACTCGCGCAGGGCGAGCGAGCGCTTGTGGCCGAGGTGCCGCTCGCGCAGCCGCTCCAGGTGGTCCGGACGGGTGTACTCCGGACCGTAGATGATCCTCAGGTACTCGCGCCCGCGCACCTTGACCCCGGGCTGGACCAGCCGGCCCCTGCCGTCCCGGGCGTACGCCTGGAGCGGCTTGACGACCATGCCCTCGCCGCCGGCGGCCGTCAGCTCCAGCCACCAGTCGGTGCCCGCCCGTACGGAGTCCTCGTCGGCGGTGTCCACCAGGATCCGGCCGGTGCGGCGCAGCAGCCCGGTGCCGGCCGCCCCGTCGGCGGCGACGAGGCGGTCCAGCCAGAACAGCTGCTCGTCGTGGGGTACGGCGGCCAGCGACCGGCCGGCCGCCGCCAGCAGCTGGAAGGGCGCGAACCGTACGCCGTCCAGCCCGTCGGTGGTCCAGCAGTAGCGGCGGTAGGCGTCGGTGAAGGCGGCCGCGTCGGCGGCCCGGCCGCGCTGGCGCTCCAGCAGCTCGCCGGTGTCGATGCCCCGTGCGGCGGCGGCCTCCAGGGCGGCGATCGCGCCCGGGAAGACGGCGCCGGAGGCCGCGCCCACGGCGGCGTACTGGTTGCGCAGCAGGCCGGTGGACTTCAGGGACCAGGGCAGCAGTTCCCCGTCGACCAGCAGCCAGTCCGTGCCCAGCTCCTCCCAGAGGCCGGCGTCGGTGACGGCAGAGCGGAGCCGCGTGAGTACCTCCTCGGTGACCTCCGGATCCTTGAAGAAGGGCCGCCCGGTGCGGGTGTAGACGGAGCCGGTGGGCCCCTCCACCCCGAACCGCTCGTGGGCCGCGCCGGCGTCCTTGCAGACCAGGACGGTGGCGCGGGAGCCCATGTGCTTCTCCTCGCACACGACTTGGGCGATGCCGTCCTTGCGGTACTGCGCGAAGGCCTCGACGGGGTGCTCCAGGTAGCCTTCCTCGCGCGAGGTCGCGGTGGGCGCCATGGTCGGCGGGAGGTACGGGACCAGCCGCGGGTCCACCGCGAAGCGGCTCATGACCTCCAGGGCCGCCGCGGCGTTCTCCTCGCGCACGGTGACGTTGCCCAGGTGCCGGGTCTCCACGATCCGGCGCCCGTGCACGTCGGCCAGGTCCAGCGGGCGACCGTCGTGACCCCCCGGGGCGTCGGCGACGAGCGGCTTGACCGGCTCGTACCAGACCTTCTCGGCCGGTACGTCGACCAGTTCGCGCTCCGGCCAGCGCAGGGCGGTCATCCTCCCGCCGAAGACGGCGCCGGTGTCGAGGCAGATGGTGTTGTTGATCCAGGCCGTGTTCGGGACCGGGGTGTGGCCGTAGACCACGGCGGCCTTGCCGCGGTAGTCCTCGGCCCACGGGTAGCGCACGGGCAGGCCGAACTCGTCCGTCTCGCCGGTGGTGTCCCCGTAGAGGGCGTGCGAGCGGACCCGGCCGGAGGTGCGGCCGTGGTACTTCTCGGGCAGGCCGGCGTGGCAGACCACCAGCTTGCCGCCGTCCAGGACGTAGTGGCTGACGAGGCCGCGGATGAACTCCCGTACCTCCTCGACGAACTCCTCCGGCTCCCGCTCCAGCTGCTCGATGGTCTCGGCGAGGCCGTGGGTGCGCTGGACCTTCGAACCCTTCAGGTAACGGCCGAGCTTGTTCTCGTGGTTGCCGGGTACGCACAGGGCGTTGCCGGACTTCACCATGCCCATGACGCGGCGCAGGACGCCCGGACTGTCGGGACCGCGGTCGACGAGGTCGCCCACGAAGACGGCGGTGCGCCCGTCGGGGTGGACGCCGTCCTCGTACCCGAGCTTGCCGAGCAGCGTCTCCAGCTCGGAGGAACAGCCGTGGATGTCGCCGACGATGTCGAAGGGGCCGGTGAGGTGGGTGAGGTCGTTGAACCGCTTCTCCAGGACCACCTCAGCGGTCTCCGCCTCCTCGACGGAGCGCAGCACGTGCACCTTGCGGAAGCCTTCGCGCTCCAGGCCCCGCAGCGAGCGCCGCAGGTCGCGGCGGTGTCGCTGGATGACGGCGCGGGGCAGCCCGGCCCGGTCGGGGCGGGCCGCGTTGCGCTCGGCGCAGACCTCTTCGGGCATGTCCAGGACGATGGCGATGGGCAGTACGTCGTGCTCGCGCGCGAGCTGGACCAGCTGACGGCGGGCGTCGGCCTGGACGCTGGTGGCGTCGACGACGGTGAGGCGGCCGGCGGCGAGCCGCTTGCCCGCGATGAAGTGCAGGACGTCGAAGGCGTCCCTGCTGGCGCTCTGATCGTTCTCGTCGTCCGAGACCAGGCCCCGGCAGTAGTCGGAGGAGATGACCTCGGTGGGCTTGAAGTGCTTGCGGGCGAAGGTGGACTTGCCCGATCCGGTGGCCCCGATCAGGACGACGAGGGACAGATCGGTGACGGGGAGTACACGCGGACGGTGGGTCTCGGTCTCGGTGCCGGTCATGCTGCCTCACCCTCCTTCAGGGTATCGGTGTCGGGGGTGATGTCGGCCTGGGTGAAGACGGCCATCTGGGTCGGCGG
This sequence comes from Streptomyces sp. NPDC028910, assembly GCF_055564955.1. Lineage (NCBI taxonomy): Bacteria > Bacillati > Actinomycetota > Actinomycetes > Kitasatosporales > Streptomycetaceae > Streptomyces > Streptomyces sp. NPDC028910. Next base: position 175,539 of record NZ_JBVHVF010000001.1, read on the forward strand.
CCCGACCTCGGGGTCGTCGTCCCCGACGGGGACGTACTCGACCGCGTAGCCGTAGCGTTGCGCCACCTGGCCGGCCCAGGCGCGGAACTCCTCGCGGGTCCACTCGAAGCGGTGGTCGCCGTGGCGGACGTGCCCGGCGGGCAGGGTCTCCCAGCGGACGTTGTACTCGACGTTCGGGGTGGTGACGAGGACCGTACGGGGGCGGGCCGAGCCGAACACCGCGTACTCCAGCGCGGGCAGCCGCTCCAGGTCCAGGTGCTCGACGACCTCGCTGAGCACGGCCGCGTCGTAGCCGGCCAGCCGCTTGTCGGTATAGGCGAGCGAGCCCTGCAGGAGCGTGACGCGCGAGCTCTGCCGCTCCCCCAGCCGCTCCAGGCGCAGCCGCCGGGCCGCGATGCCGAGGGCCCGCACGGACACGTCCATGCCGACGATCTCGGTGAAGGACACGTCCTTGAGCAGGGCCTGCACCAGCTGGCCCTGTCCACAGCCGAGGTCGAGGACGCGGGCGGCGCCCGCGCCCCGCAGCGCGGCGAGGATCGCGTCGCGCCGCTGCACCGCGAGCGGTACGGGCCGCTCCTCCGTGTCACGGCTCTCGTCCACGGCGTTGTCGAGCTCCTCCACCTCGCTGCCGTCGGCCTCGGCGAGGCGGACCAGCTCCAGGCGCTCGATGGCGTCCTGGGTCAGCCTCTTGTGGCGGGCCAGGTAGCGGGAGCTGATCAGCCCGTTCTCGGGGTGGGCGGCGAGCCAGCCGTCTCCGGCGCGGAGCAGCTTGTCGACCTCGTCGGGGGCGATCCAGTAGTGCTTGGCGTCATCGAGGACGGGCAGCAGGACGTACAGCTGGCGCAGGGCGTCGGCGAGCCTGAGCTCGCCCTCCAGGACGAGCCGCACGTAGCGGGAGTCCCCCCACTCGGGGAACTGCTCGTCGAGCGGTACGGCCTCGGCCTGTACGAGGTCCCATCCGAGCGGGTCGAACAGCCGGTGCACCAGCTCCGCCCCGCCGCGCGCGGGCAGCACCGGGATCTCGACGCGCAGCGGCCGGGCCCGCTCCGCCAGCTCCGGGCGCAGGGCGCACTGCCCCTTGAGGGCGGTGCGGAACACCCCGCTGAGCGCGACGGCGAGCAGCGAGGACGCGGCGTACGGGCGGTCGTTGACGTACTGCGCGAGCGCGGCGTCGGGCGCTGCGCCCCGGCCCTTGCCCTGACCGCGCCGCATGAGCGCGACGGGATCCACCTCCAGCAGCAGCGCCGCCGTGCACCGCTGGGCCGTGGCCTCGGGGTAGAACACGTGGGCGGTGCCGTAGGAGGTGGAGAACGCCTGCGTCTTCCCGGGATGCTTGTGCAGCGGGTAGCCCAGGTCGGTCGCGGGTCGTTCGAGGGAGCCGGTGGTGGAGATCGTCAGGAACACACGGCCGATTGTTGCTGCTCACCTGCCGTGCCTGCGCCCTATTTTCCGGCGGCCGGATCCCGGGACAGGCGCGCGGCGAGGTCCGCGATGCGGTGCGGGCCGATGCGGCAGCAGCCGCCGATGAGGCGGGCGCCGGTGCGCTGCCAGGCGGTGGTGGGCCAGGGGGCGGGGGTTTCGGGGGCGTTCCAGGTGCGGGTGGCGGCGTCCCAGACGGAGCCGTCGTTGGGGTAGGCGAGGAGCGGCTTGCGGGTGGTGGCGGCCGCCGCTTCGAGGGCGGGCAGGACGTCTGCCGGATCGCAGCAGTTGACGCCGAGGGCGATGATCTCCGGGGCCTGCGCGGCGAGGGCGAAGGCCTCGGGGAGGGGCCCGCCGGAGCGGGTGCGGCCGCCGCCGACGGTGTAGCTCAGCCAGGCCCGGGCGCCCGTTTCCGCGAGGACGGTGAGCAGGGCCTCGGCCTCGTCCGGGTCGGGGAGGGTCTCGACGGCCAGGACGTCGGGGCCGGCGTCGAGCAGTGCCTCGATGCGGGGGCGGTGGAAGGCGGCGAGCTCGCGCACGCTCAGGCCGTACCGGCCGCGGTACTCGGAGCCGTCCGCGAGCACGGCTCCGTACGGGCCCACCGAGGCGGCCACCCACACCTCGTGGCCGGCGGCCTCGGCCGCCCGGGCGGCGAGCTCCACGCTGCGGTGGAGCAGGGCGGCGGCCCGGGGGTGGCCGGGGCCGATCTGGTAGCTCGCGGTGATCAGCACCTCGGCGCCGGCCCGCGCGTACGCCGTGTGGGCGGCCTCCACCTGGTCGGGCCGTTCGGCGAGCACCCGGCCCGTCCACAGGGCGCTGGAGAGGTCGCAGCCCTGGGCGGCGAGCTGGTTGCTCAGCCCGCCGTCCAGGAGGACGACCCTGCGGGCCAGGGCTTCGGCGAGCGGGCCGGACGCGCGCGGCATCGGTCTCGGACCTAACCGAGCTGGGAGAGCACCTGGGCGGAGATCAGCTCCAGGTGGTCCAGGTCGTCGAGGTCGAGCAACTGGAGGTAGACGCGGGAGGAGCCGGTCGCTTCGTAGGCGCCGATCTTCTCCACGACCTCGGCCGGGGAGCCGGCCAGGCCGTTGGCCTTGAGCTCGTCCACCTCCCGGCCGATGGCGGCGGCCCGTCGGGCCACCTCGGCGTCGTCCTTGCCCACGCACACCACGAGGGCGTTGGAGTAGATCAGGTCGTCGGGCTTGCGCCCGGCCTCCTCGGCCGCCTCGCGGACCCGGCCGAACTGCCGCTCGCTGTCAGCGATCGACGCGAACGGCATGTTGAACTCGTCCGCGTACCGTGCGGCGAGCCGCGGGGTGCGCTTGGCTCCGTGGCCGCCGATGAGGACGGGGACCTTGGCCTGGGCGGGCTTGGGCAGCGCGGGCGAGTTCTCCACCCGGTAGTGATTGCCGGCGTAGTCGAAGGTGGCGCCGGCCTCGGTGGCCCACAGGCCGGTGACCACGGCCAGCTGCTCCTCCAGCCGGGACATCCGGTCCGCCGGGAAGGGGATCCCGTACGCCTTGTGCTCCTCCTCGAACCAGCCTGCTCCCAGGCCCAGTTCGACACGGCCGCCGGACATCTGGTCGACCTGGGCCACCTGGATCGCGAGGACGCCGGGCAGCCGGAAGGTGCCGGCGGTCATCAGGGTGCCGAGGCGGATCCGCTTGGTCTCGCGGGCCAGGCCCGCGAGGGTGATCCAGGCGTCGGTGGGTCCGGGCAGGCCGTCGGCCGATCCCATCCGGAGGTAGTGGTCGGAGCGGAAGAACGCGTCGAAGCCCAGGTCCTCGGTGGCCTTGGCGACGCTCAGGAGGGTGTCGTAGCTCGCACCCTGCTGCGGCTCGGTGAAAATGCGGAGATCCATGCCTCCCATCCTGCCCTTCCCGCCCCGGCAGGGTGAATCTTCGTCAACCGGACGTGTCCGCCGTCGGGCCGCCAGTGACCAGCCCCGACGGGGATCGTTGGCTCGGACGGAGCCGGACCGCCCGGCCCGCGCGCCGGCGGCCTTTGCCGGTGCGTCCACCGCCCCCTTCCGCCTTGGAAGGGCCAGGGCCGAGGAGGCCGCCATGTCCCACGAGGCCGTGCCGGAAACCCCCCAACAGACCGGACCGACCGGACAGGCAGCACACGACCACGCACTCCAGGAGTCCGCGGTACCCGCACAGGGTGGCGGCGCGCCGAAGGGCCTGCTCCAGCAGATGGAAGAGCTGATGGCGGCGCTGAACGCCGACCTGTCGCAGCTCGACGCCGACCTCCAGTCCTCCACGGACCGCACCTCCGGCACGCCCGGCACGCCCGGGACACCCGGCGTCCCCGGCACGCCCGGCATCCCGGACAGCGAGCGCCCGTCCTACCGGTCCCTCTGACCGTGCGGGTCCCGTCGCGCGCGACGGGACCCCCGTCCGCGCCGGCCCGGCAACGTGGCCGGCACCTCAGGCCACGCCCGAGGCGGACCCCCGCTCACGGACCGCCATGCGGCGCAGGATCGCCCGTACCCGGTCGCTCGACTCGTCAGCGGCGTCGATCGACTCTATGCACTGCCAGTACAGGGCCTCCTCGTCCGTCCCGCAGGCCACCCCGACCAGGGCTATTCCCACCTCGCCCAGCAGCGCCTGGAGTCCGAGCAGCACCTGCCGCAGATCCGACACCTCGCTCAACTGCGCCGCCCGCGCCGGATACTCGGGCGCGCTGCCCTCGCCGCGCAGGGCCGCCCGGTCGATCACCCCGCACCCTCTGCCTCCCGCTTCTCCCAGTCCCCGTGCCTCCGATCTCAGCTCCGGCGGCCCATTGACCGCCAGATAGCCTCCGATCCCCTGTGTGAGCGCCTGGGCCTGCCAGGCCTCGCCCACGATGTCCCACGCAGCCCCGCTCTGTGCCAGCGCGTGCCGGCCGGCCGCGATGAGCCGTACCGCATCCATATGCCGTCCCCCGTCCGCACGACATTCCGCCATCCTCACCACTACCCAGAGTGAGGGCAACAGGCCATTAAAGCCAGGGGTATTCGGAAAATGTGGACAGAAACGTGATTGTGGATGAGTCCATCACTCCGAAGAGTGACGATTCGGTGTCGAACTGCCCGTCACCGGGAAGCGGAGCTCGTTCCTCTCGATCTTCGCGGCGAGCGCATCCAGCACATCCACCCCGAGGACCTCACAGAACTGCAGCAGATACGCGAGTACGTCGGCCACCTCATCGGCCACGCGGTGGGCGGATTCCGGCTTCTCCATGACCTTCGCCGACTGTTCCGGTGTCAGCCACTGGAAGATCTCGACCAGTTCGGCCGCCTCCACGCTCAGCGCCACCGCCAGGTTCTTGGGCGTGTGGTACGGCTCCCAGCCGCGCGCCGCCGCGAACTCCGCCAGCCGGCGCTGCAGTCGGTCCAGCCGTTCGTCGGGCCGCTGCTCGGGCGGCTCCTGCGTCTCGTTCATGCCGTCAGGTCTACCACCGCGACGCCCGGGAGGCCGCGGGCGGCGGCCGCGGTCTCCTCCCCCACCGCCGCCACCAGCCGCACGTGGCCGCGGCCGCAGGAGAGCAGGGCCAGGCGCAGCAGCTCGGCGCTCTGCCGCCGGTCCAGGTCGCGGTCGAAGCCGTCGGCCAGCACCGTCAGCGCCTGTCGCGCGGAGAGCAGTTCGGCCGCCGGGTCCATGGCCAGTACCCCGGGCCCGGTCAGCAGGACCAGCGCCAGCGCGAGGAAGCGGAGTTCGCCCGCGCCGAGCCGGGCCAGTTCCGTGGCGGGCCGGGCGGGGCCGCGGTCCAGTACCGCCGTGACGGGGCCGCCGGCGGGAGCCCGTACGGCCAGCCCCGCGACGGCCCCCGCGCAGCCGGTACGGGCCGCCTGCGCCAGCAGCGCGTGGCGGGTGCCGCACTCGTCGCGGGTCCGGCGCAGTACGTCGGCCAGGTTGGCGCAGTCGCCCAGCAGCCGGCCCTCCCCCGGCGGGACGGGCGCGCGCATCCGGTCCGGGCGGGGGTCGCAGGGGAACACCGAGCGCAGGGCCACCACCACCTGCTCGGCGGCGGCCAGGACCTGCCGCTGGCCGGCCGTGGATCCGGCGACGCGGAGCGGGAGCAGCGCCGTCCCGAGCCGGTCGTCGGGCAGCGGCGCCCTGGTGACGCCGACGGCTCCGCCGGTCAGCCAGGCGGCCTGCACCGAGCGACGGCCGGGATCGCGCAGGGCGGTGGCCAGCAGGATCTGCCCGTCCTGGGAGAGCCGTTCGCCGACGATCCGCAGCGTGGGTTCGGCCTGGACGGCCAGGTCGAGCCGGACGGGACCGGTGGGGCCGTCGACCGTGCAGCCGAGGCGGAATCCGCGTCGCCGCTGCGCGTCGGGAACGGCCCGGTCGGGGATGCGGGCGCCCGGGTCCGGGAAGGCCTCCTCCAGCGTGGCGCCGGAACCCAGCCCGGCCAGGGCCTCGTAGGCGGCCAGGGCCTGTGACTTGCCGCTGCCGCTCGGCCCGGCGAAGAGGGTGACGGGCCCGAGCGGGAAGGCGGCCGACCGGTGCGCGGCGAAGGCGGAGAGCCGCAACTCGGTGACCACGGGCCGCCGGTGCGGCTGCGGCTGCGCGGGCTCGGCAGGACGCCCGGACCCGCCCGGCCCGGCCTGCGCGGGCACGGCCGGCGCCGGAGCGGCCGCCGCGGGTGCGGCCGGCGGAGCGGCCGGTGAAGTGGCGGGCCGGGTCGGGCCCCCGGTCACCGCCGCGGCATCGACCGACACAGGTGCGGCGCAGGCCACAAGCGCCTCACCGGCCGGCGCCGGAGCGGCCAGCGTAATGGCGGCCGGCGTAGTGGCGGCCGGCGTAGTGGCGGCCGGCGTAGTGGCGGCCGGCGGAGCGGTCGGCCGGGGCGGGACCACGGTCACCGCCGCGGCATCGGCCCGCACGGGCGCGGCGGAGGCCACAAGGGGCTCGCGGGCCGGGCCGGCCGGGGCGGGGGCGGTGCGGGTTTCGGCTAACGCGACGGCGGCGGTGGCGGCGGTGCGCCCCACCGGCGCGTCCAGGGTGGCGTCCATGCGCGGGACGGTACGGGCCGCCGGACCCCCCGTGGACCCGGCGAACCGTTCCCTCGCGGGACCTTCCTACGATCGGGGGACGGCCGCTGCCGCGATCCCCTCGACCTCGGTCCCCACCGGCGCCAGCAGGAAGACGTTCCGGTCCACCCGGTGCATCCCGCTGCCGAGTCCGAAGACCACGCCGCTACTGAAGTCGAGGATCCGCTTGGCCACTTCACTGTCCGCGCCCGTGAGGTCGAGCAGCACCGGGATCTGCGCGATCAGGTACTCCGCCACCTCCCGCGCGTCCGCGAAGATCTGAACCCTGATCACCACGAAGCGCCGCTGCTCCGCCGCCGACGCCCCGGGCGTCGTGGGGATCGTGCGGTGGTCCACCCGGGAGGGCCATTCGTTGCGGCTGCGCAGGGGGACCACCTGCGCGAGCCCCTCCCACTGTTCGTCGGTGACGTCGTACCTGCTCACCGGGCCGCCTCGGCCGCGCGCTTCATGTGCATCCCCCTATCCTCTCCCGTTTCACCCGTTCAGCCCAACAGCGACACGAACCACGCCGGGTACTCCCGGCGGGCGAGATAGGTTAGGTTAGGCATACCTAAGTTTCCGGACGATGGAGAGATCCGCATGCGCATGTTCGGTGCCCCCGCCACCCCGGCCGCCCGGCCCGCCGACGCCGAGCGAGTCCGGTCGATCCTGACCGCCGCCCACTCGATGACCGTGGTCACCGACGGGCTGCGCACGGAGGTCCGCCACCTCGACGGCACCGACCCGATGGGCCGCCTGCACCTGCACCCCGCCGAGCCCGGTGGCGAAGCCGAGTACCGGCCCTCGATCCGGCTGGAGTTCACCGACGTCGCCCCCACCCCCGTACGGGACCGGGTGCGCGCCCGCGTCACCGTGCTGGGCCGCCTGCTCACCCCCTACTCCGACGCGGCCACCGGCTACGACACCGGCTCCGGCACCGGCTCGACCTGCATGGAATTCGACCGGGCCGTCCTCGAAACCCCGGACGGCCGATCGTACGTCGGCCTCGAAGAGCTGGACGCGGCCTGCCCCGACCCGCTCGCCCCCTACGAGGCGGGCATGCTCACCCACCTCCTCGACGACCACCACGACCTCGTCACCCTGCTGTTGCGCCTGGTCGAGCCGCTGCCCACCGCCGCGGTCGTCCGCGCGCTGCCGCTCGCCATGGACCGGTACGGGATCACCCTGCGGCTGGAGGAGCGGCGCGGCCACCACGACGTACGGCTGCCCTTCCCCTCGCCCCTCGACGACGTCGAGCAGTCGGGTGCGCAGATCCAGGCGCTCTTCAGCGCGGCCCGCCGGCGCTCGCACCGCAACACCCTGCCCGCCTGAGCGGTCGGAATACCGGCCCGTGGGCCCTTGTTGGGCACGATCATGAAGGCCATCACGTACAACGCATACGGAACTCCCGAAACCCTCACGCTCGTTGACGTACCGCAGCCCAAGGTCGGGCCCGGCGAGGTGCTCGTCCGCGTCAGGGCGGCCGGCGTCAACCCGGTGGACTGGAAGCTCGCCGCCGGATACCTCGACCCGATCCTCGAAGTCCGCCACCCGGTCATACCGGGCTGGGACGTCGCCGGAGTCGTCGAGGCGGTCGGCCCGGACACCTTCAACTACGAGATCGGGGACGAGGTCTACGGCTACGTCCGCAAGGAGTGGGTGGAGCTCGGCACCTACGCCGAGCTGGTGAGCGCACCGGTGCGCACCCTCGCCCGCAAGCCCCGCGAGCTGACCTTCGAGCAGGCCGCGGGCATCCCGCTGGCCGGCCTCACCGCCTACCAGTCGCTCACCCGCGTGGGCCTCAAGGCGGGCGAGACCGTCCTCATCCACTCCGCGGCCGGCGGCACCGGCTCCTTCGGCGTACAGATCGCGGTGGCGCTCGGCCTGCGGGTCATCGGCACGGCGGGCGCCCACAACCACGACTACCTGCGCTCCCTCGGCGCCGAGCCGGTGCTGTACGGGGAGGGGCTCGCGGAGCGGGTCCGCGAGCTGGCCCCCGAAGGCGTCGACGCGGGGCTGGACTTCTACGGGGAGGGCGCCGTCGAGATCCTCCAGTCGCTGGTCAAGGAGCGCGGCCGGGTCGTCTCCATCGCCGACTACGAGGCGGCCGCCAAGGGCGCCCACCAGCTCTGGGTGCGCCCGGACACCGCCGGCCTGACCTTCCTCGCGGAGCTGGCCGACGCGGGCAAGCTCACCGCCCACGTGGCCCACGCGCTGCCCCTGGCCGAGGCGGCCAGGGCCTGGGAGCTGAGCGCCTCGGGCCGCACGCGCGGCAAGATCGTCCTGACGGTCTGAGCACGGCCGGGCGGCTCCTCCGGAGCGATCCGCGCCGGAGCGATCCGCGCCGGGGTGGGGACGGGGGTGGGGTGGGGACGGGGGTGGGGTGGGGACGGGCCCGTGCGGCGGTCCTTCTGTGGGATGTCTTCAATCCGCGGTCATGGCGGGGCCGGGCCGGCGGGCATCCCGCGCGAGGGAGATTCCGGGGAGATCCGGGGCAGGCCCGGAGGATGTCCGGGGCGCCGCCATGGAGCGCGGGCTCGTCCGCGACGGTCCCGGACGGATCGTGGTATCGCGCGCGGGTCCCCCCGTACTGCCGGTAGCGGCGGCAAACGGTGCTGCTCAGCCCGGGGTTCCAAGATCCTTGCCGTATGCCATGAGAGGGCGAGATCACACCGGACGGTCTAGTGCGCCTTAAGCGCCCGCCCCTAGCATTCGAGCCATGACGGTCCTGCCTGACGACGGGCTCTCCCTGGCCGCCGAGTTCCCTGACGCGACGCATGAGCAGTGGCAGCGCCTTGTAGAAGGCGTACTGCGCAAGTCCGGCAAGGAAGCTTCCGGCGAGGCCGCAGAAGACGCGTTGTCCACCCCACTCGAGGACGGGCTCACCACGCGCCCGCTCTACACCGCGCCGCCCGACGGGGCGGCTCCCGACACCGGTTTCCCCGGCTTCGCCCCCTTCGTCCGCGGAGGCAGGCCGGAAGGCACCTCCGCGAACGGCTGGGACGTGCGCCAGCGCCTCGCGGGCACCGATCCACAGCGCGTGAACGAAGCGGCCCTCGCCGACCTGGAGAACGGGGTCACCTCCCTGTGGCTCACCGTCGGCCAGGGCGGCCTCCCCGTCGAAGGCCTGGCCCGGGCACTGGACGGGGTCTACCTGGACCTCGCCCCGATCGTCCTGGACGCCGGAGCCCAATACGCCGAAGCCGCCCGCGCGTTGCTGCGCCTGTTCACCGAGAGCGCGGTGGCCCCCGAGGCCGCGCGGGCCTCGCTGGGCGCCGACCCCCTGGGCCACGAGGCCCGGACCGGTGAGGCACTGGACCAGGCCGGCGCCGTGGAGCTGGCCCGCGAGGCCGCCGCCGGCTGGCCGGGAGTGCGCGCCCTGACCGTGGACGCCCTGCCCTACCACGAGGCCGGCGGCAGCGCCGCCGAGGAGCTGGGCCTGTCCCTGGCCACCGGTGTCGCCTACCTGCGCGCCCTCACCGAGGGCGGCTTGAGCACCGAAGCCGCGCTCGGGCAGCTGGAGTTCCGCTACGCCGCCACCGCGGACCAGTTCCTCACCATCGCCAAGCTGCGCGCCGCGCGCCGGCTGTGGGCCCGTATCGCCGAGGCCTCGGGGGCCCCGGAGGCGGGTGCCCAGCTGCAGCACGCGGTGACCTCGCCGGTGATGATGACCCGCCGCGATCCCTGGGTGAACATGCTGCGCACCACCGTGGCCTGCATGGCGGCGGGCGTGGGCGGCGCCGATTCGGTGACCGTGCTCCCCTTCGATCACGAGCTGGGCCTCCCAGACGCCTTCGCGCGCCGGATCGCCCGCAACACCTCCACCATCCTGCTGGAGGAGTCGCACCTGGCCCGGGTGATCGACCCGGCTGGCGGCTCGTACTACGTCGAGCGGCTCACCGACGAACTCGCCCACGCCGCCTGGGGGTTCTTCCAGACCCTGGAGAAGGCCGGCGGCCAGGCCGCCGCCCTGCGCTCCGGGCTGGTCGCCGAGCGCCTCGCCGCCACGTGGGCCGAGCGCTCCGAGAAGCTGGCCAGGCGCCGCGAACCGATCACCGGCGTCAGCGAGTTCCCGCTGCTGGCGGAGAAGCCGGTCGTACGCGAGCCCGCGCCGGCCGGACCCACCGGTGGACTGCCCCGCGTCCGGCGCGACGAGGCGTACGAGGCCCTGCGCGCCCGCAGTGACGCGCATCTGGCGGCGACCGGGGCCCGGCCGAGGATCTTCCTCGCCGCGCTGGGCCCGGCGGCCGCGCACACCGCGCGGGCCACCTTCGCCTCGAACCTGTTCCAGGCGGGCGGCATCGAACCCGTCCACGACCCCGTCTGCGTGGACCCGGCGACGGCCGCCGGGGCCTACGCGGCGAGCGGCGCTGACGGCGTCGCCGTGCTCTGCTCCAGCGACGCGCTGTACGAGGAGCAGGCCGCGGCGGTGGCCGAGGCCCTGCGCGCGGCGGGCGCCACGACCGTCTTCCTCGCCGGCAGGCCGGGCACCGCAGAGGCTTCCGTGGACGAGTACGTCTTCGCCGGCTGTGACGCCGTCGCCGTGCTGTCCTCCGTACTCGACCGGATGGGAGTGCCCGCATGAGCATCCCCGATTTCTCCGAGCTGGCGCTCGGCCCCACCGCCGCCGGAGTCACCGAGGACCAGTGGCGCTCCTCGGTGAAGGAGTCCACCGGCACCGCGGCCGCCGACCTGCTGTGGGAGACCCCCGAGGGCATCGGCGTCAAGCCGCTCTACACCGGGAGGGACCTGGAGGGCCTGGACTTCCTCCGGACCTACCCGGGGGTGGCGCCGTACCTGCGCGGCCCGTACCCGACGATGTACGTGAACCAGCCCTGGACGATCCGGCAGTACGCCGGCTTCTCCACGGCCGAGGAGTCGAACGCCTTCTACCGGCGCAACCTGGCGTCCGGCCAGAAGGGCCTGTCGGTGGCCTTCGACCTGCCGACGCACCGCGGCTACGACAGCGACCACCCGCGCGTGACCGGCGACGTCGGCATGGCGGGCGTGGCGATCGACTCGATCTACGACATGCGGCAGCTGTTCGACGGGATCCCGCTGGACAAGATGTCGGTGTCGATGACGATGAACGGCGCGGTGCTGCCCGTCCTCGCGCTCTACATCGTGGCGGCGGAGGAGCAGGGCGTCTCCCCCGACAAGCTCGCCGGGACCATCCAGAACGACATCCTCAAGGAGTTCATGGTCCGCAACACCTACATCTATCCGCCCAAGCCCTCGATGCGGATCATCTCCGACATCTTCGCCTTCACCTCGCAGAAGATGCCGCGGTACAACTCGATCTCCATCTCCGGCTACCACATCCAGGAAGCGGGGGCCACGGCCGACCTGGAGCTGGCGTACACCCTCGCGGACGGCGTGGAGTACCTGCGCGCCGGGCAGGCGGTCGGGCTGGACGTGGACGCGTTCGCGCCGCGCCTGTCGTTCTTCTGGGCGATCGGCATGAACTTCTTCATGGAGGTCGCGAAGCTGCGCGCCGCCCGTCTGCTGTGGGCGCGCCTGGTCAAGCAGTTCGACCCGAAGAACGCCAAGTCGCTGTCGCTGCGCACGCATTCGCAGACCTCGGGCTGGTCGCTGACCGCGCAGGACGTCTTCAACAACGTGACGCGCACCTGCGTCGAGGCGATGGCGGCGACCCAGGGCCACACCCAGTCGCTGCACACCAACGCCCTCGACGAGGCGCTCGCGCTGCCGACGGACTTCTCGGCGCGCATCGCCCGCAACACCCAGCTGCTGCTCCAGCAGGAGTCGGGGACCTGCCGGTCGATCGACCCGTGGGGCGGCAGCGCGTACGTCGAGAAGCTGACGTACGACCTGGCGCGGCGCGCCTGGCAGCACATCGAGGAGGTCGAGGCGGCCGGCGGCATGGCCCAGGCCATCGACGCGGGCATCCCGAAGCTGCGCGTGGAGGAGGCCGCGGCGCGGACGCAGGCGCGGATCGACTCCGGCCGGCAGCCGGTGATCGGCGTGAACAAGTACCGGGTGGAGACCGACGAGCAGATCGACGTCCTCAAGGTCGACAACTCCTCGGTGCGCAGCCAGCAGATCGCCAAGCTGCGGCGGCTGCGCGAGGAGCGCGACGAGTCGCTCACGCAGGACACCCTGCGGGCGCTGACGAACGCCGCCGAGCGCGGCGACGGCAACCTGCTGGCCCTGGCGGTGGACGCGGCGCGCGCCAAGGCCACGGTGGGTGAGATCTCGGACGCACTGGAAAAGGTGTACGGGCGGCACGCGAGCCAGATCCGTACGATCTCGGGTGTGTACCGCACCGAAGCAGGCGAGTCCCCGTCCGTGGAGCGCACCCGCGCCCTGGTCGACCGGTTCGAGGAGGCGGAGGGCCGCCGTCCGCGCATCCTGGTCGCCAAGATGGGCCAGGACGGGCACGACCGCGGCCAGAAGGTGATCGCGACCGCCTTCGCCGACCTGGGCTTCGACGTGGACGTCGGCCCGCTGTTCCAGACCCCGGCGGAGGTGGCCCGTCAGGCCGTCGAGGCGGACGTCCACGTGGTGGGCGTCTCGTCACTGGCGGCCGGCCATCTGACCCTCGTACCGGCGCTGCGGGAGCAGTTGGCGCAGGAGGGCCGCGAGGACATCATGATCGTGGTGGGCGGGGTGATCCCGCCGGCCGATGTCCCGACGCTGCTGGAGATGGGTGCGACGGCGGTGTTCCCGCCCGGCACGGTCATCCCGGACGCCGCCCACGACCTGGTGACGCGGCTGGCCGCGGATCTGGGCCACGAGCTGTAGGCGGCGGTCGGTGCCGAAGATCGACATCGAGGCCTACGCGAAGGGGGTGCTCGACGGGAAGCGCGCGTTCATTGCGCGCGCGATCACCCTGGTCGAGTCCACCCTGCCCGCTCATCGGGCGTTGGCGCAGGGGTTGTTGACGGAGCTGCTGCCGCACTCGGGCCGGGCCCGGCGGATCGGCATCAGCGGTGTGCCGGGGGTGGGCAAGTCCACCTTCATCGACGCGTTCGGCACGATGCTGACGGGTCTGGGGCACCGGGTGGCGGTGCTCGCGGTGGACCCCTCGTCCACGCGCACGGGCGGCTCCATCCTGGGCGACAAGACGCGGATGGAACGCCTGTCGGTGGACCCGGCGGCGTTCGTCCGCCCGTCCCCGTCCGCGGGGACGCTGGGCGGGGTCGCGAAGGCCACCCGCGAGTCGATGATCGTGATGGAGGCGGCGGGCTACGACGTGGTCCTCGTCGAGACGGTCGGCGTGGGCCAGTCGGAGACGACGGTGGCGGGGATGGTCGACTCCTTCCTCCTGCTCTCCCTGGCCCGTACGGGGGACCAGTTGCAGGGCATCAAGAAGGGCGTCCTGGAGCTGGCCGACGTCCTGGCGGTGAACAAGGCGGACGGCCCGCACGAGCGCGACGCGAAGGCCGCCGCCCGGGAACTGTCGGGCGCGCTGCGGCTGATGCACCCGGTGGACGCGGCCTGGACGCCGCCGGTCCTGACGTGCAGTGCGCGGGAGTCGGCCGGGCTGGACGAGGTGTGGAACCGCCTCGAACAGCACCGCACCCTGCTGGACGCGGGGGGCCGGCTGGCGGCGAAGCGGGCGGCGCAGCAGGTGGAGTGGACCTGGTCGATGGTCCGCGACGAGCTGCTGGAACGGCTGCGCGCGGACCCGGCGGTACGGGAGCTCGCGCCGGAGCTGGAGTCCGCGGTGCGGGCGGGCTCGCTGACGCCCACCTCGGCGGCGGACCGGATCCTGGCGGCCTTCGGGAGCTGACGACCCGGACGGCGCCCCTGGCGCCGTCCGGTCACTCGTAGCTCAGTCGTACGGACGGCGGCAGCAGTTCGGCGCGGCGGATGCGGTCGCGGCCCGTCTGGATGAGGATGTCGCGCAGTTCGGGCAGTTCGGCCAGCGGCGCGATGTCGATGTCGCCCTCTGCCGTGAAGTCCCCGAGGAATCGACACTCCTTCAGCTGGGGAAAAGCTGCGGCCAGTCGCCGGATCGCCGCCTGCAGGACCCTCTCCCCGCCGCCGCCGACGAGGGTCAGACTGTGGAGGCCCGGCAGTGTCACGCCCGCCGGGAGGGTCTCGAACGACGAGGCGGACACATTGAGGTGGACCAGGGAGTCCAGTTCGCCGATCTGACGCCAGTCGGCGTCCGAGACCGGACTGGACGGGGCGTTGAGCACCAGCGTCCTGAGCCCGGAGAGGGCTCCGAGCCCATCAAGGCCGTTCGCGGGACTCACCCTGCCGGTCACCACCAGCATCTCCAGTGGGGCGCCTGTGGGCAGGACCTGTGCGGACCAGCTCGCCCCCGCAGGACCGCGGAGGGTGAAGGATTCCAATTGCCCGAGCTGTGCGACCGTCCGCAGGTCGAGGGCCGGTCCCGCGCCCATGATGCTCAGTCGGCGAATCGGCAGGCCGCCGATCGCGGAAAGGTCCGTCAGGTCCGGGCAGTCCGTGATGTCGAGGGACTCCAGGGCGGACTGGCCCCTCAGGAAGCCCAGATCGGTCACCGAGGTGTGCGAGAGCACGACCTCCCTGGGGCTGCACCGGCCGACGTAGCCCGCCAGGGCTTCCATGCTCACACCGCTCCTGACGTCCAGGCTCGCCGGCCGGAGCCCCAGACGCTCCAGGTGATGCAGCTGATCGTCGTGCCGGACGGTGTAGAGGAGGCCGGCAGGGTCCAGCTCCGCGATCACCTCGTCGGCGTAGTCGGCGCTTTCGAAGCGGGACCAGGCCCAGAGAAGCTGGGAACGGACCACGAGCGAGGGGTGCTTGGCGAACTGTGCGAGGAAGGAGACGGCAGCGTCCGACTTGACGTGTGAGGCCGCGATCACCACGTAGTGCGCGTCAAAGTCGTCAAGCATCCCTGGGCCTGGGAGAAGGTCCAGGATCAGCGAACCGACGTCCGCGAGGGCGCGTGCCTCGTCCTCGTTCTTCGGCGGAATGAGGGTGGCGGTGCGCCCTTCCACCGCCGCGCGCACGTCGGGGTCGAGGGTGGTGGAGTGTTCGAGGCAGGCGGCGGCGAGCAGGTAGATGCGGGCCTGGGTGCGCTCGTCGGAGGAACCGTCTCCCAGGGCGAGCAGGTCGCGGATGATCGTCACGCGTTCACGCGGCCGGGCGAGCGCGACCGCCATCCGGATGACGTCCTCCCACTGGTCGTCGTCGGCGTGGCTGGTGAGCAGGCCGAAGTCGCCCTCCTCCACCGCGGCCCGCGCGCCGAGGAAGTCCTGGAAGGTGCGGTGGATGAAGTCCACCGTGCCGGGCGCCGGTTCCCGCAGGATGCCGCTGCGCTGCAGGAAGTGCCCGAAGACCGCGGGTGCTTCGCCGAGAGCGGCTGCTTCCGGGACCATGGGCAGAGCGCGCGCGATGATGTCCTCCGCCCGCGGACGGTCCATCTCCGTACGGCCGTTCTTGATCAGCCAGTACGCGAGCCGCTGGAGCAGATCGAGCTGCGGCTCCTCCCGGAGGTCCGGGACGTCCATGTCACGGTCGCGGTCGCGGCGGCTCAGCAGCATCGAGAGGGCGGCCTCGTAGAGGTCCTTGCGGCCGTGCGGGAGGTAGCCGCGCCGGTCCCGGTGGAGAGCGCAGATCAGCCCGCACATCAGCGGGTTGGTCGCGAGGCGGCCGATGTCGGGCTTGCTGCGGACGGCCGCCAGGAGCTGGGCTTCGTACTTCTGGAGGTCCGCGTCGTCGTCCGTGCCGGTGTGGGCCGCCGTGTGCCACCGCTTGATGAACGTGGCGATGTCGGCGGGTCCCATGGGAGACAGCGTCAGCTCGGTGAAGTCCTCTTCGGCGAGCCAGTCCGCTGCCACCGCGGAGGGGCGCGACGTGACGAGCCAGCGGTTGTGACCACCGTACGTGTCCATCAGATCCCGCAGCCAGCCGCGGGCCCGCTCCCGTTCACGGTCGGGAATCTCGTCGATGCCGTCGATGAGGACCAGCCCTCGCCCGGCCATGAGGACGCGGTGCGCCCAGCCGTCGGGCTGGGCTGCCCCGAGCGGACAGCCCGCGGCGGTCAGGAAATCCTGGGGCGCGGGCAACCGTTCGCCGTGGCGCGTCAGCGTGCGCAGGGGCAGGACGAAGGGGATGCGGTCGTAGAGGTAGTCCATCTGCGGGGTGAGGTCCTGGCGGGCAGCGGTGACGGCCAGCCACTGCACCAATGTGGTCTTGCCTGAGCCGGCTTCGCCCCGGAGGAGGACCTTGAGGTCGTCGGCCAGAGCCTGATCGGCGGGCCGCGGGCCCATCGCCTGGCGCATCGCCTCCAGGAACGTGTCGTCGAAGGCCTGCTGGATCCGAGGGTCGGTGGCCGCGGCGAAGAGGCGGGCTTCCTCCTCGGCCTGCCCGCCCCCGGACCCCATACCCTCCGGCTCCTCCATGACGCGGGCCAGGTCGCCGCGTCGCGACCGCGCGGTCGCTTCGAGGCTCAGGTACGCCGCGTCCAGCGACCACTTGGTCGGCGAGTTGTGCAGGTCGATCCCGTAGATCGTCAGCTTGCCGTGCTTCTTGGCCACGTACGGCAGGTACAGCTGCTCGAACGCGGCGTCCTCGGCGCCGGGCAGCGGGTCGCGGCGGATCAGCTCGTCGACCTTGGCCGTCAGCTCGGCGATCCCGCGCGTCTGTTGCACCAGCGCGTGGGCGACGAACGTGGAGCGCTGGGTGAGGAAGTGCAGGATGTGCAGGCACGCGGCCTCGAGGAGCCGCTCGTAGAAGTACGTGGCGTCGGTGCTCAGGTGCCGCTCGGGCCGGCCGCTGACGCGGCGCAGCTCCCGGGCGAAGTCCGCGGAGCCCAGCCGGACGGCGTCCAGATCGGTCATCGTGACGTCGCCGAGGGCGTGTAGCGTCGCCGCCAGGGCGTCGGTGACCGCCTGCCGTTCGTCCGCGGGGATCGGGCGCTCGCCCGTACGGAGCGCCTGCTGCACCAACTTCGCGGCCAGGGTCCGCAGATCCGATTCCGTGAGCGAGCGCTTCTCGCCCTTGAAGGACACGTAGCCCGAGATCCGGACCGGCTTGTCGACGAGGCCGGCCCCGGCGCCTTCGGTGACGAACAGCCGCCTGACGAGGGGCCCGATGGCCGCCGAGGCCAGCCGGATGCCGATGGTCCCGGGCTCCATGCGTCCCCCCGTGGCGCGGTGATCGTTTCCTCGCGATCCTACGGCGCCCCGGTCCCGCTCCGCTCGGGAACGCTACGCCTCGACGAGGACCGAGCCCGTCGGGGTCAGCGACTCACGCAGGACGCGGGCCTGCTCCACCGTGTTGTCGGTGGCCAGCAGGGCGGAGAGCACCGCGATGCGGGCCTGACCGGCGCGCAGTGTGCCCGTCGGGACGGCGCCCGCCGCGATCAGGTCCACCGCGCCGCCGTGCGTGTAGATCTCGGTGACCGGTCCGGCCATGACCCGCGTGGTCAGCGCGACCAGCACCCCGCGCCCGACGGCGGCCTTGACCGCGTCCACGATCTCCGGGGTGGCGTTGCCCGCGCCGGTCCCGACGAGGACGATGCCGCGCGCGCCGGCCTCGACGGCGGCGTTCAGCAGGACCGGGTCGCCGTCGGTGTGGTGCAGCACCACGTCGACGCGCGGCGGGAGTTCCGGCATCGCCGGCAGCGGGAGCGGTGCCGGGCGCTGCGGCGCGCGCAGGATGGTGACCTTGCCGAAGCCGATCTTCCCGAACAGTTCCTTCGAGGGGTCCGCGAACGCGTCCAGCTCCACGGCCTGGGTCTTCACGGTGCCGCGCGCGGCGTGCACCCGCCCCGCGAAGGCGATCAGCACGCCGAGCCCGCGCGTGTTCGCGGCGGTGAGCAGCGCGTCGTAGAGGTTTCCGGGTCCGTCCCCGTCGGCGGTGCCCATGGGCCGCTGCGAACCGGTGAAGACCACGGAGCGCGGGTCGTGGTGGTGGAGGTCGACGAGGAACGCCGACTCCTCCAGGGTGTCGGTGCCGTGCGTGACGACGATGCCGTCCACCCCGGGGTCGGCCAGCACCTCGTGGACGGTACGCAGCAGGGTGAGCTGGTGGGCGGTGGTGAGCCGCGGGCTGTTCACGCTGAACAGGTCCACCAGCTCGACGCTGATGCCCTCGGGCAGCGGCGCGGTGGCGATGACCTCGTTCCCGTCGGCGTCCGCCGCGAAGCCGGAGCCCTGCCAGCGGCTGGCTATCGTTCCGCCGGTGCTGATGACGACGATCCGTCCCATTGGCCGTGGCCGCCCTTCACTCGTACATATGTGCTCAAAGCAGCAATGATAGAGCGATCTACCCGCAATACGATTGCGTTTTCCACCCGGGCGGCCAGGAGCGAGTGGTGGATAATCGCGCCATGGACGCCATTGACCGGGATATCTTGCGCGAGCTTCAGGCGGACGGCCGTCTCAGCAACCAGGAGCTCGCCCAGCGGGTGGGTCTGACCCCGTCCCCCTGCATGCGCCGGGTGCGCCAGCTCGAACAGGACGGGGTGATCCAGGGCTACCGCGCCGTGATCTCGCCCGAGGCGGTCGACCGCGGCTTCGAGGTGCTCGTATCGGTCGAGGTGCGCCGCGACCGCGAGGCGGTCGAGGCCTTCGAGGCGGCGCTTCAGGACATCCCCGACGTCATCGAGGCCTACCGCCTCTTCGGCAGCCCCGGCTGCCTGCTGCGGATCGCCGTCGCGGACCTGCGCGCGTACGAGCGCCTGTGGATCGAGAAGCTGACGGCCCTCTCCGGCATCACCGAGGTCAACTCGCAGATCATCATGAAGCGCATCAAGGAACCGACCGGCCTGCCCGTCGACCTCCGCTGACGCCCACGAACCCGCGGGCCCTGACGAAGGGCCCGGTCCGACAGGAAGCACACCGACAGGAAGCAGTACCCCATGAAACCCCTCGGCGCCGGCGGCGGGGACGGGGACGGGGCGGCGGACGCCGGCAATAGCCGCCCGGGGCCCGGCCCGTGGCCCGCGGTCGTGGCTCCCGGCAGCGAGAACGCCCGTACGCCGACGGCGCTCGGGCCGTCGGCGTACGGGCGGTTCAGCGGTTGGTCCCTCAGCCCGCGATGTGGGCCTCCTGCTTGCGGCGCTGCTGGGCCGGGACCGGGGCACCCGCCGCGGGATGCAGCTTCTCGCCCTCGACGTCCATGTTGGGCAGCACCCGGTCGAGCCAGCGCGGCAGCCACCAGGCCGACCTGCCGAGCAGGGCGAACAGGGCGGGCACCAGGGCCATGCGGACGATGAAGGCGTCGAAGAGGACGGCGATGGCGAGGCTGAAGCCCACCATCTTGACGAAGACGTTCTCCTCCATGATGAAGCCGGAGAAGACGCTGACCATGATGATCGCGGCGGCGCCGACCACCCGTCCGCCGTAGCGGAAGCCGGTGACCACCGCTTCGTCGGGCTGCGCCCCGTGGACGTGGGCCTCGCGCATGCGGGTCACGAGGAAGACCTCGTAGTCCATCGCGAGGCCGAACACCACACCGATCATGAAGATCGGCAGCGTGCTCATGATCGGACCCGGCTGGTCGATGCCGAAGACGTCGGCGAGCCAGCCCCACTGGAAGACGGCCACGACCGCGCCGAGGGCCGCGCTCACGGAGAGCAGGAAGCCGAGGGCCGCCTTCAGCGGGACGAGCAGCGACCGGAAGACCAGCACCAGCAGCAGGAACGCGAGGCCGACCACCAGGGCCAGGTACGGCAGCATCGCGTCGTCGAGGGTCTGGGAGAAGTCGATGAACAGGGCGGTCTGACCGGTCACCAGGACCTCGGCGCCGTTGCCGGCGCCGAGCCCGCCGGCCATGCCCCGGATCTCCCCGACCAGTTCCTCGGTCTCGCGCTCGGTGGGACCGGTCTTCGGGACGACGGTGAGGACCGCGGTGTCGCCCTTGTCGTTGGCCGTCGCGGGGGTCACCGCCGCGACGCCCTCGACCTTGCCGAGCTCCTTGCCCACGCCGACGGCCGCGGTCGCCGCGTCCTTCGCCTGGACGGTGACCGTCAGCGGCCCGTTGAACCCGGCCCCGAAGGACTCCGACAGCATGTCGTACGCCTTGCGCTGGGTGGTATCCGGCGCCATGGTGCCCTCGCCGGGCAGACCGAGCTGCAGGCTGGCGGCGGGCACCGCGATGGCGCCGAGGCTCACGACGCCGAAGACGAGCACGACCAGGGGACGGCGTACGACGAAGCTCGCCCAGCGGGTGCCCAGGTTCGGCTTCTGGCGCGCGGCCCGCTTGTCGGCCTTGCGCTGCTGGCGCTCGGAGAGCGGCTTGCCGTAGTACTGCTTGCGCTCCTTGCGGGGCATGACCTTGATCGGCGCGAAGCCGAGGAGGGCGGGGACGAGGGTGATCGCGATGAGGACGGCGATGGCGACGGTGCCCGCGGCGGTGAGGCCCATCTTGGTGAGCATCGGGATGTTCACCACGGTGAGCCCCGCGAGGGCGACGATCACGGTGAGGCCGGCGAAGACGACGGCGGAGCCGGCCGTGCCGACGGCGCGTCCCGCGGCCTCCTGACGCTCGCGGCCCTCGGCCATTTCCGAGCGGTAGCGGGAGACGATGAAGAGGGCGTAGTCGATGCCGACCGCCAGGCCGATCATCAGCGCGAGGGTGGACGTCGTGCTGGACAGGCCGAGGGTGCTGCCGAGCGCCGTGATGGAGGCGGCGCCGATGGCGACTCCGATGAGGGCCGTGAGCAGGGACATGCCGGCGGCGATCATCGAACCGAAGGTCAGGACCAGGACGATGGCCGAGACGAGGATGCCGATGCCTTCCGCCCCACCGCCCGCCGCGGCGTCCACCTTGACGGCGTCACCGCCGGCCTCGACGACCAGACCCGTGGCCCGGGAATCCTCGAGCACCTTGTCGAGGCCGTCGTGCGCCTCGTCGGTCACCTTGAGGGCGGAGACCTTGTACGTGGCCACGACGTACGCCGTGGTGCCGTCCTGGCTGAGGGCGTTGGTCGTGAAGGGGTCGGAGGCGGCGACGACGTCCGGCGCCTTGGCCAGCGCGCCGACGAGGGTCTCGACCTTGGCCTTCTGAGCGGGATCCGAGAGCTTCTCGCCGGCGGGTGCACGGACCACCACGCGGGCGGTGGCGCCGTCCACGCTCATGGCCGGGAACTTCTCCTTCAGCAGGTCAAAGGCCTTCTGCGACTCCGTACCCGGCATCGAGAACGTATCGGCGGGCGGAGCCGGAGCGGTGGAAGCCGCGAAACCTACCCCGACCAGGACGGCGAGCCACAGCAGTGTCACCAGGCCTCGTCGCCGGAAGGCGAATCGGCCCGCTTTGTAAAGGAAGGTAGCCATAGCGAAAAGAACTCCTGTAGGGGTCGGTACAGAACGAGCGGGTTCTGGTCGGGAAGGGGCCGTCAGTGCGGCCGACCGCCGTGGATGTCGATGGCGCCATCATGGCACACCATTGGCGCCACCGCTGCGCCAGATCTGAGCCATCGCGTCAAGCTGGCCGGAATGCGCCGCCCGCCCACCGGAGGTACGGACACTCCTACGCCGGTGGGGCGGCCGCCGGGAAAGGCCCAGAATTCGACCAACTGGGCGCCAGTTGAAGAGCGTTGAGACCCCATGGCGGTCATCGCGCGATCCCGCCATCGACCGTGACGCCAACCCGGCCAGGATGGTGCCATGATGGCGTCGCCCCGGCTCGGACGGCTGGCGGATAACCGACCGGGCCCGTTCGGCCCGCTCATGGCAGCACCTCCGCCTCGTCCAGGTCCGGCACGATCACCGTGCCGACCCCTTCGTCCGTGAACATCTCCAGCAGGATCGAGTGCGGCACCCGCCCGTCGATCACCCGCGCCATGCCGACGCCGCCCCGCACGGCGTGCAGACAGCCGGTCATCTTGGGGACCATCCCGTCGGCGAGCTCCGGCAGCAGCTTCTCCAGCTCGCGGGCGGTGAGCCTGCCGATGACCTCGTCGCCGAGCGGCCAGCCCGCGTACAGACCCTCGACGTCGGTGAGCATGATCAGCGCCTGGGCGCGCAGCGCGGTGGCCAGCGCCGCGGCCGCGGTGTCGGCGTTGACGTTGTAGACGTGGCCGTCCTCGGCACTGCGGGCGACGGAGGAGACGACCGGTATGCGACCGTCCGCCATCAGCGCCTCGATGGCGCCGGTGTCCACCCGGGTGATGTCGCCGACCCTGCCGATGTCCACCGGTTCGCCGTCGATCCACGGAACGTGCCGCACCGCGGTGAGGGTGTCCGCGTCCTCGCCGGTCATTCCGACGGCGAGCGGACCGTACGCGTTGATGAGTCCGACCAGTTCGCGCTGCACCTGTCCGGCCAGCACCATCCGGACCACGTCCATGGCGCGGGGCGAGGTGACCCTGAGCCCCGCCTTGAACTCGCTGGCGAGGCCGCGCCGTTCCAGTTCCGCGCCGATCTGCGGACCGCCGCCGTGGACGACCACGGGCTTCAGCCCGGCGTAGCGGAGGAAGACCACGTCTCGGGCGAAGGCAGCCGTCAACTGCTCGTCCACCATGGCGTGTCCGCCCAGCTTGATGACGACGGTCCGGCCCTGGTGGCGGGTCAGCCACGGCAGCGCCTCGCCGACGGACCGCGCCTTGGCCAGGGCAGGATGCTGACGGGTCGTCATGTGGAACTCGCACGCAGGGGGAAGAGAACGCCGGCCGCGCTGGTGACGCTCATCGGCACAACTCCTTCTGTGGAGGACTCCGGGCTCCCGGGGACGTGAAGGACCACGGCACGGGCCGCGGTCACCGTTCCACCATCGCGCGCGACAAGGCTCCACCGGAAGTGGAATCCCGGGAACTCAGTGCAAAACAGCGAAGATTCGCGTCAGTGTGTTACCGATGTCCTGTCAACAGGACGGCGACGGAAGAGAATCGGCGACCGGCGGAGTACCTCATCTGCGGGCCGCTCTCCACGGGGCGCCCGAAAGATGCCATGATCGGGCATGGCGGTCTCGCCAACTCCATCCCCACCAACGGATGTCGATTCGTTTCCCGGCCGGGAAGTGAATCGTGAACGGCTTGAATTGGAGTGGATTCATGAGCAGCAACCCGTTCGACGACGCTGAGGGCCGGTTCTACGTCCTGCTGAACGACGAGGGACAGCACTCGCTGTGGCCGTCGTTCGCCGAGGTTCCCGGCGGCTGGCGCATCATATTCGGCGAGGAAAGCCGCCAGAAGTGCCTGGAGCACGTCGAGGCGAACTGGACCGACCTGCGGCCGAAGAGCCTGCGCGACGCGATGGCCGCGGATTCGGTTCCGGTCAGCGCCGCGTGAGGTGACGGCGGCATTCCGCGGAATGGCCGAAGACGGACGAAGGGTGGGCCCCGGTACTGGTCGAACAGCACCGGGGCCCACCCTTCGGCGTAGCGGGCGGGGGGCGGACCGGTCAGGCTCGGACGGCGGCGCCCGCCACCTCGACGGAACGCGCCCCGGCCAGCTCCTGCTCTGCCCGCCGCAGGACGATGGAGTCGGCGATCTCGCCGCTCCGTACGGCGATGTTCGACAGCAGCGACGACGACAGGCCGTGGCTGTGCTCGGTGCCTCCCTGCAGGTAGATGCCGCTGGACAGGCCGGACGCGGTGACGAGCCGGTAGTCGCGCTCCACCCGGTGCCGGCCCATCTCGTCCCGCAGGAAGTGACGGTCGAAGTCACCGAGCAGGCGGGCCGGGTCCATGCCCTCGTAGCCGGTGGCGAAGACGAGCGCGTCGACGTCCAGCGTCTGCGGCTCGCTGTCGAGCAGCGAGTTCAGGGTGAGGCGGGTCTCGTCGCCGACGCGGGCGACCTCGGACACCCTGGTGAGGTTGAGGAAGTGCAGCCGCTTGTGGCCGCGCACCTCCTCCTCGTACGAGCGCTGGTGCAGGTCCCTGATCACCTCGTCGTCGACCACGGCGTAGTTCGTGTTCCGGTGGTAGTGCCAGAACGCCTCCCGGGCCTGGTCGCTGCCGAAGTAGTACTCGTCGACCGCGGCCGGGTCGAACACCTGGTTGGCGAAGGGGGTGTCGTCCGCGACGGAGTACCCGTAGGACGGGATCACCGCGCAGACGCGCGCGTGCGGCAGCATGTCGTGCAGGTACCTGGTGATCTCGGCCGCGCTCTGGCCGGCACCGACCACCGCCACGCTCTTGAGGACGCCGGGGTCGATGCCGCGGAACTTCTCCAGGAACTCCGAGCTGTGCCACACCCGGTCGTCGCGGGCCACTCCCGCCGGCATGCGCGGCACCAGCCCCGTGGAGATGGCCACGTTGCGCGTCTTCACCCGTCTGACGCCGCCCCCGGCGACGCGGACCTCGAGCTCGAGGTGCTCGGGCACCCAGGGTCCGGTGTCCTGCGACGGCCGGATCGCGGCGACCTCGGAGCCGTAGGAGACCCGGTCGGAGAGCTTCGACGCCGCCCATTCCAGGTACTGGTGGAATTCCTGCCGGGTCGGGAAGAAATCCTTGTTGTTGACGAACTGCACGAGTCGTCCCGCGGCGTGCAGATACGATACGAAGCTGAACTGGGACACCGGATTGCGGAAGGTGGCCAGGTCCTTCAGGAACGAAATCTGCATGGTCGTCGACGGCAGCAGCATGTTGCGGTGCCAGCCGAACGAAGCCTGCCGCTCGAAAAACGCGGCCTTGACCGGATGCTCCGGAACATTGGCCCGGTGCTCTTCCAGAGCGATCGCGAGCGACAGGTTGGACGGGCCGAAGCCGATGCCGACCACGTCGTATATCTCGTGGTTATGCGTACCCGTTGTACCCATAGACAACTCTCCCGCTAGCGTCTTGGAATCTCGACCGGTGATCCGGGAGACCTTTATTCAGTATTGCGCCGGAGAACGTCCCGGCGCCAACCTGAACACGCCAATAAGACGATCCGGGCGACCCCTGGCGCGCACCGATTACCGAAGACGACTGTTCCGCTGTCCCGCTGACAGGACAGCGGTATGGTCGGTCCGGATTTCCACGTCTTCGCGCATTGCGCTGACCGAAAGGGTGAATTCCGGATGTTCGTTCCCAGTAACTATCGTGAACCGGACAGTTCATGGATGACCGATCTGATGCGAGACAATCCCCTGGCATTGGCGGTGATCAACGGAACCGTCGAGAACGGGCCGTTCGCCACGCACCTGCCGGTCATCGCGGATCCGCAGGAGAACGACGAGTGCGCGGCCGACCTGTCGGGCCTGAAATTGCTCGGACACATGAACAGGGCCAATCCGCACTGGGCGGCGCTCGAGACGGGAAGCGTCATCCTGCTGACCTTCACGGGCCCGCATTCCTATGTGTCTCCGACGGTGTACGAGAAGTCGCCGGCCGCCCCGACGTGGAATTTCACCTCGGTGCACGTACGCGGCGTGGTGGAGAAGATCGACTCGATCGAGGAGGCGATGGGCGTCGTGCAGTCCACCGTGCGCGCCTTCGAGGAAGCGAAGTTCGGCACCGGCTGGGACATGTCCGCGTCGATCGGCTACTTCCGCAAGATCGTGCCCGCCGTGGGTGCCTTCCGGGTCACCGTGACCGGGGCCGAGGGCATGTTCAAACTCAGCCAGGAACAGCCCGTCGAGGTGCGCGACCGCGTGCTGGACTCGTTCAGCCGGAGCGGGTGCACCCGGCAGCGGGACACGGCCGACCTCATGCGTCAGCTGCCCTGAATCCGCCGGACGGCGGGTGGGGCCCCGAGGTCGTCAGGGCCCCACTCCTGGCGGAGTGGGCCCTGTGCCTCCTACGGCCGCCGCGCTCACGCGGTGATGGCGAGCCGCTGGCCGGCGCCGGCCGGCTGCGCCGGTCCCTTGAGGTCCGCCGGCCCTTCGAGGTCCGCCGCCTCTTCGAGCTCCTCCAGCTTGTCGAGCTCCTCCAGCCTTTCCAGCTCCTCCAGGGCCTGCTTGGCCGCGCTGTCCAGGGTCACCAGCACCCAGCGCTCGAAGTCGACACCCGCCTGCTCCGCCGCCCTGTGCCACCACTGGAGACGGCTGCCGGGCACCTCGAGCCGCCGCGTCGGTTCGGCGGACGGCCTGACCTGGGTCGCGTCCTCGCGCGCGGCGCGGATGGCGCTGCGCAGCTGCTTGGTGGTCCACTTCCGCTGCTCGGCTCGGTCGAGCCACGACTCCTGCTCGTCGTGCGGCAGGGAGGCCAGCTCGGCGTGGTGCTGGAAGCTGAGGGCGCCCCGCCGCCGGCTGAGGTCGAACCGCCGGGAGACCCACGCGTAGTTGCGCAGGGTCTGGTACTGCAGCCCGGCGGCACGGATTCCGCGCTGATAGCGGTCGGTGTAGTGGTCCTTGCCGTACACGAGCCAGTCGCCGAGCCACCATGAAGAGGAGTCAACGATTCCGGAAAGCTGACGGCCGGCCTTCTCCCAGTCGTCGAAGGACATCCCCGCCGGCATCTGGAGGCCCACCTTGGTGGTCAGCACCTGGCCGCGCCGCGGATCCTCACCCATGGCCCTTCGCTGCCTGGGCGCGAGGTCGGGGCTCGTACGGGTCTGCCCGATTCTCGATCCCTCGATGTCGCCGGCCTGAATCGCCATCATGCCTCCATGTGAAGGGTCCACAGAACAGGTGTGGAGGCTGGCAGCCCGTGCTAAAGGCGCGCCAAAGCGTCCCGGCGCCGCCGAGCCCCACCGGCGGCGGCCCCCGGGCCGTCCCGTCGACGGGACGGCGTCGAAGGACGCCGGCCCGTACCGCCAGGTGGGGCGCTCCGCCCGAGGACCGGGCCCCTCACGCCTCCGCGATCGCGTCCAGTGGGCTCAGGGCGGCTGCTCGGCGGGCGGGGAGGGCTGCCGCGAGTGCGCCGATCGTGAGGGACACCAGGCATACGAGGAGCAGCGTTCCCCAGGGCAGGGCCATGGCGTAGCCCTCCAACGCCCCGTTGGCCAGTGAGCCGACCGTCCAGGCTCCGAACAGGCCGCCTGCCAGGCCCAGGAGTGTGCCGAAGGCGGCTACGGTCACCGCTTCCAGGCCGATCATCCGCCGGATGCCGGCGCGGTCCATGCCGATGCATCGCAGCATGCCGATTTCGCGGGTGCGTTCCGCGACCGACATGGCCAGGGTGTTCACGATGCCGAGGGTGCCGATCACGGCGCCGATGGCGAGGAGCCCGTACATCAGGGTCAGCAGGGTACCCATGGCGCCGGCGGCCTCTTGGACGAGTTCGTCTCGGTTCTGGACTTTCAGCAGGGGGCTGTTGCCCGTGGCGGTACGCAGTCGGTCCTGGATCGTGCCGGAGATCTCGCCGTTGTCGGTGCCGACGAGGATCCGCTGGACGGAGCCGGGGTTCAGGCTGTTCTGCTGGACCTCGGTGCGGGCACCGAGGGCGTCCTTGGCGGTGGGGTTGTCCTCGTAGACGCCGACGACGGTGTAGTCCTTGAGGTCCTTTGGGTGGTGGCCGATGCGGGCGTCGATCCGATCGCCTGTGCTCACGCGCTGTTCTCGGGCGGTGCTGCGGGAAAGGGCGATTCGGCCCGGTCCGACGTCTTTCAGGGAGCCGCTGACGAAGCGGAGTTTCATGAGGGAGTTCGCCGTGTCGGGGTCGATGCCGGAGATCTCCCGGACCTCGCCGCCGGTGAACAGGGTGGAGTCGGTGACGGCGCTCGTGGTCCGTACGCCGGGGGCGCCGGCCACCTTCTGGACGGCGGCCGGGTCGATGCCGGTGAAGGCGGTGCGGGTGCTGATCACGTAGTCGGCGCTGAGGCCGGCCGCCGCCTGGCGGTCGAGGGCCTGCCCGGTGGAGTTCCCGATGACGGCGAGTCCGGCGACCAGGGCCGTGCTGACCATCAGTGCGGAGGCGGTGGCCGCGGTGCGTCGCGGGTCGCGCAGTGCGTTCTTGCGGGCGAGGCGTCCGGTGATGCCGAATCGGCTGGTCAGGCGCCCGGTGAGGCGGATCACGGGCCCGGCGAGGGTCGGCGCCAGCATCAGCAGGGCGACGACGAGAACGGCGCAGCCGAGCATGGCGTTCTGGAGGTTTTCCTCCGAGGCGTCCTCGGCCCGCATGAGCGAGAGGAGCAGCCCGGCGCCGAGGACGAGGAGGAGCAGTCCCGCCGCGGCACGGTACCGGGACCGGGCGGCGGTGGGCGGCTGCTCGGCCGAGCGCATCGCGTCGACGGGGGCGATCTTCGCCGCCTTGCGGGACGGCAGCCACGCGGCGAGCACCGTGACCCCCACGCCCACGCCGAAGGCCGCCATGACCGGGAACGGGCCGACCACCAGGGGACCGGTGGGCAGTGTCTCCTGACCGGTGCTCAGGAGTCCGGGGAGTACGGAGGCGATGCCGAGGCCGAGCAGGACACCGATCACCGACGAGACGAGGCCGAGCAGGACGGCCTCCCAGAGGATGGTGCGGACCACTTGGCGGCGCGAGGCACCGACGGCCCTCAGGAGAGCGGTCTCCCGGGTGCGCTGGGAGACGAGCATGGTGAAGGTGTTGACGATGAGGAACGAGCCGATGAACAGCGCGACGCCGGCGCAGACCATCGGCAGCTTCTGGTGGCCCCGGGTCAGCGTGTTGACGAGGATGGACTGCTGGCCGGCCTGGGCGATGCCGGTGGTGGCCTCGGCGCGGCCGGCCGGAAGCAGGGCGGTGACCCGGTCGGCGAGGTCGGACTGGCTGGTGCCGGGCTGGGCGGCCAGATCGATCGAGGTGTAGCGGCCCGGCGATGCGAACAGGTGCTGGGCGGTCGCCTTGTCGAACAGCGCGAGGGTGCCGCCGGCGGTCACCCGGGTGTCCCGGGTGCTGACGATGCCCACGAGCCGCTTGGTCATGACCGGGCCGTCGGCGGCCAGCGTGACCGTGTCGCCGATTTTGTATCCACCGGCCCTGGCGGTGACGCCGTCCAGCGCGAGTTCGCCGCCGGTGCGGGGGGCATGGCCCTTGACCAGCGGATAGCGGCTGTCCTTGCCGTCGGCGCCCGGTACGTAGGCGGCGGCGAAGTTCGCCCACGCCCTGCCGGCCCGCAGCGGGGTGCCGTCCGCGGCGTTCAGGGTTGCCGACCCGGCCGCCGACGGCCGCACGGCGGCGACACCGGGCACCTCGGCCAGCTTCCGCGCGAGCACGTCGTCGAGGACGCCGGGTTCTTCGCTCGCGGGGGCGCCGGGTGGGGGTGTCTTCGGGGTCACGGTGACGGCGACGTCCGCGAAGTCCTCGGACACGGCCGCGCGGTAGGCCGCCACGGAGGAGTCCGCGAAGACGAGGGTGCCGCAGACGAACGCGACACCGAGGCTGACCGCGAGGACGGTCATGACCAGACGGGCCTTGTGCGCGAGGACGTTGCGCAGGGCAGTTCTCAGCATGGGTGGCTTCCGGGGCTGTGGGAGTACGGGGAGTGGGAGTACGGGGAGATGCGACGCACGTGCGGGGCGCCGGGGGCGGGCTCGTCGTACGGGAGCGGGTGACGGGCCGGTCCTCGGAGGCGGCGGCCGGCTCAGCTGGTGCGGGCGCGGGCGTCGAACTCCTTCATCCGGTCCAGGACCCGGTCCGGGGTGGGTCGTGTCATCTCGGCGACGAGGCGGCCGTCGGCGAGGAAGACCACGCGGTCGGCGTAGCCGGCGGCGACGGGGTCGTGGGTGACCATGACCACGGTCCGGCCCAGCTCACGCACCGAGTCGCGCAGGAACCCGAGGACTTCGGCCCCGGCGCGGGAGTCGAGGTTGCCGGTGGGCTCGTCGGCGAAGACGAGCGCGGGGCGGGAGACCAGGGCGCGGGCCACCGCGACCCGCTGCTGCTGCCCGCCGGACAGCTGTCCGGGCCGGTGTTCCAGCCGCGCGGAGAGGCCGACCATGGACACCACGTGGTCCAGCCACTGCCGGTCGGGCTGCCGGCCGGCGAGGGACAGCGGCAGAGTGATGTTCTCCAGCGCGGTCAGCGTCGGCAGCAGGTTGAACGCCTGGAAGACGAAGCCGATCCGGTCCCGGCGCAGCGCGGTGAGCTGCCGGTCGTTCAGGCTGCTCAGTTCGGTGGTGCCGATGCGGACGGAACCGGAGTCGAAGGAGTCTAGTCCGGCGGCGCAGTGCATCAGGGTGGACTTGCCACTGCCGGACGGCCCCATGATCGCGGTGAACTCGCCCTCCCGGAAGGAGACGGTGACCCGGTCCAGGGCGACCACGCGGCAGTCGCCGCTGCCGTAGACCTTCGAGAGGTCGGCGGTGGCGGCCGCGACTCCGGGCGCCGGGTGGGGTGGGAACGCGCCGAGCGGGTCGATGGTCACGGGGAACTCCTCTTCGGGTGCGAAAGCCTGCACGTCGAAGGGTGTCCGGGGAACGTATCGGGGCCCCCGGCCGCCAGGTATCGGCCCCCGCTCCGCTGTGTATCGGTTGTGTAGCGGCGGGGGGGGAGGGGGCAGGCGGTCAGTTCGGCAGGCGCAGGGTGGCGACGGCGCCGCCGTCCGGGGCGTTGTCCAGGCGCAGCTCGGCACCGAGGAGCCGGGCCTGGCCCAGGGCGATGGTCAGGCCCAGGCCGTGGCCCGAGCCGCGCTCCGTCGCGCCCGTGTGGAAGCGGCGCGGGCCGTCGCGCAGCAGGTCGGAGGGGAAGCCGGGGCCGTGGTCGCGCACGACGACCGTATGGCCCTCGACGGTGACCTGCACCGGCGTGTCCCCGTGCCGGTGGGCGTTGACGACGAGGTTGCTGACGATCCGTTCGAGCCGGCGCGGGTCGGTTTCCACGGTCTGTGTGGTCTGTGTGGTCGGTGTGGTCGGTGTGCGCTGTGCGTCGGCGACGGTGATCTCTGCGCCCAGGCCGGTGCGCGCCACTGCCTCGGCGACGACCGCATCGAGCGGGACGTGGGCGCGGACCGGCTGTTCGGCGCCGGCGTCCAGGCGGGAGATCTCCAGCAGGTCCTCGACCAGGCCGCGCAGGTCGCGCACCCGGGCCCGGACCAGATCGCCCGTCTCATCGAGCGGCAGCAGGTCCGCGGTGGCCAGCAGACCGCCGACGGGGGTGCGCAGCTCGTGCGCCACGTCCGCGGTGAACTGGCGCTCGGTGCGCAGCCGTCGGCTGAGGCTGTCCGCCATGAGGTCGACGGTGGCGGCGATGTCGGCCACCTCGTCGCGGCCCTTGGTGGGTCCGGTCCGGGCATCGAGGTCCCCGGCGGAGATCCGGCCCGCGGTCTCGGACACCTGCCGCAGCCGGCGGGCCAGCAGCCCGGCTCCGTAGAACGCCAGGGGCGTGGCCGATCCCAGTGCGACCAGCGAGGCCACCGGCAGGATCACGTCGAGCCGGCGGAGCGTCGAGAGCCCCGGACCCATGTTGAGCTGAACGGCCAGCACCGGGCTCCCGGGGCCGTCGACCCGCTGGGCGGCCCAGACGGTCGGGCCCACGCTCTCGTCGACGTACCCGTCGTAGGCCGTGTGCCGGTTACCGTCGGCCGGGTGCCGCAGCGCCGCGGGCAGCTCGGCCGGATCGAGCTCGGCACCGCCCGAGAGGGTTCCGGTGCGCCGGTAGACGTCCATGGCCGTGTGCAGCCTGTTCCAGACCTCCATTTCGGCCCGGCCCCGGATTTCCCCCGCGGTCCACACATGCACCAGTACGCCCACCGTCACCGCGACCAGGCATGCCGTGGCCGCGGCCAGCGCGGCGATCTTCCAGCGCAGGGGCACGCGGGCGGGCCTCAGCCGGCGGAACGGGCGCACCGGGCTCACCGCCTGAGCTTGTAGCCGAAGCCGCGGACCGTCTCGATCCGGTCCCGGCCCAGCTTCCTGCGCAGCCGTTGCACGCACAGGTCCACGACCCGGCTGTCGCCGTCCCAGCCGTAGTCCCACACATTGCGCAGCAGGGCGTGCCGATCCAGCACGATGCCCGGGTGGGCGGCGAACTCCAGCAGCAGCTTCAGTTCGGTCGGGGTCAGCGCCACCGGGCTTCCGGAGACGAACACCTCCAGGCCGCCGGTGTCGATGGACAGGTCCCCGAAGTCCAGCACCTGGCCCTCGGACCGTACCGGCCCCTCGCCCGCGGCCTGCCCGGGCTCCGGGGCGGGCGCGTAGGTCGCCCGCCGCAGCAGCGAGCGGATGCGTGCCACGAGGACGTAGGTGTCCACGGGTTTGACCACGTAGTCGTCCGCCCCGGCCTCCAGACCGGCGACGACATCGAGCCCGTCACCGCGAGCGGACATCATCAGAACCGGCACCAAGCTGGTCTCCCGGACTCTGCGGCACAGGCCGATCCCGTCCAGACCGGGCAGCATCACGTCCAGGATCAGCAGGTCGAAGCTGTCTTCGCGAAAGAGTTCCAGCCCTGCCAGGCCGTCGGCCGCCGCCTTCATCCGGTAGCCGTAGCGCTCGAGGGCAACGGTGAACGACCGGCGCATCAGGTCGTCGTCCTCCACCAGCAGCACGCGAACGGGGCGCGCGGAGGCCGGAGCCGGGGCGGACGATGACACGGGCCATGCTCCTCTTCGGACGGTCATGCGACGACGGGCCCCTGGACACTCACCGCGGAGCTGGCGACCCGAAGGAACGATAAGGCAGACATCGGGCTGCGGGTCGGCCACCGCTCTCCGCGGCGCGGTCACGTCCTCGGCGGCACGCGCGGGCCGCCCCCGGGCAGGGTCCCCGCTCGCAGGGCCGCCGCCGCGTAGACGGCGGCTCCCGTGGCCAGGGCGTCCTCGTCGAAGACGACGCGGTTGGAGTGGCAGTCGGGGGCTTGCGCGGGCGGGATACCGGGCGGGCAGGCCCCGAGGAAGGCCATCGCGCCCGGCACCCGCTGCAGTACGTAGGAGAAGTCCTCGGCACCCATGAACGGTTCGGGCAGGTGGTGGACCCGGTCGGCCCCGAGGAGCATGGCCGCGGTGTCGTGGAGGGCCGCTGTGCAGGCGGTGTCGTTGACGACGGGCGGGTAGCCCTCGGTCAGGGCGACGTCGGCGTCCGCTCCGTGAGCGGCGGCGACGTGGTGGGCGATACGGGTGATGCCGTCGCGTACCAACTGCCGGGCAGCGGGGGAGAGAGTGCGGAAGGTGCCGCGGATCTCGGCGGTCTCGGGGATGACGTTGCCCGTCGTGCCGGCGTGGATCGAGGCGACGGTGACCACGGCCGGATCGAAGACGTCGACGGTCCGCGTGACCATGGACTGCAGGGCCTGGACGATCTCGCAGGCGACGGGGACCGGGTCCAGGGCCCGGTGCGGTGCCGAGGCGTGTCCGCCCCGGCCGTATACGGTCACGCGCAGCCCGTCGGAGGCGGCGAAGGTGGGCCCCGGCCGCAGGTGCAAGGTGCCGCTGTCGAACCGCGTGGTGACGTGCAGGGCGAACGCGGCCGCGACCCCGCCGCCGTCGGCGGTCTCCAGCACTCCCTCATCGATCATGTGCCGGGCGCCGCCGCCGGACTCCTCCGCCGGCTGGAACATGAAGACGACGCGGCCGGCCAGCAGTGAGCGGCGGGCCGCGAGCAGCCGGGCCGCCCCGACGAGCATGGCGGTGTGGGTGTCGTGACCGCAGGCGTGCATGGCGCCCGGCACCTCGGAGGTGAAGTCCAGGCCGGTCTCCTCATCCAGGGGCAGCGCGTCCATGTCGGCGCGCAGCAGGACCGCCGGACCGGGCCGCGCGCCTTCCAGGGTGGCGGTGACGGATGTCAGACGGGAACCGGTGGCCAGGTCCAGCCCCAGCCCGCCCAGCGCCTCCAGGACGGCCCGCTGCGTGCGGGGCAGGTGCCTGCCCGTCTCGGGGAAGCGGTGGATGCTCCGGCGCAGCGCCACGATGCCGGGCAGGCCGGCGTGCGCCTCGGCGAGCAGCCCCTCGAAGGCTCCCCCGGTCGCGGCAACACGCACGGCATCTCCTCCATGGGAACGGGACGTACGCCGACTCTCATGTCTGCCACGCGTCCCGGGCCGCCACGCCGACGACACGCATCGGACACGCAGCCGATACCCCGCCCGCCAGAACGTGCATCCGTGCTGGTTATTGGATCGGATTCAGACGTCACCTTGCGGCTTCCGATCCAAAAAACTAGGACACAACTCCACATATGGGCAAATCCAACCCCTCAAAGACCCCTACATCTCAAGCAACTTGGCGAATTCACAACCAGCATGTAGGTTTTTTTGTGTCGGCTGGGGGGAGTCGTCCGCTATCCATGCCTCTCGGTCCTCGCGTCCAGCCATCCGTTGGTCCATGCCTGATCAGCAACTGAGGGGTCTTGATGAGGGAGCGCACTACCGGCTACGCCGGATTCCTGGACATGGAGGACCTGGTTCAGCCGTCTGACGGCGACACGCTGAGGAACGGGTGCGAACCTCCGTTCCAGCACGCACTGGAGCGGTTCGTCGACTCGATCAACTCCGAAGCCCGGCTGTCCTCCTCCGGCGTGGCCGCCGTGCGCTCCCGCATCAAGTCGTCCCTGGCGATGCAGAGGCGCGTGTCCGCGCTGCGACCCCCCTCGTCGCCGGCGCTGGACGCACCGGTGTTCATCACGGGCATGCCCGGCACCGGGGCCGCCCTGCTGCACAACCTGCTCGCCGAGCATCCCGGCGTCGACGCCCCCGCCATGTGGGAACTCGCGGACCCCGCGTCGGGGGCGGACACCCCGGGCGAGCGTCGCGCCCTGATCGCCCGCGGCCGGGCCCACGCGGTCGCCGGCGGGCGCACCACCGCCGGCCGCGCCGTCGGCCTGCTGCGCCAGGCCACCCGCCCGGGCTCGTGCCAGTGGCTGCTGGCCAACACCTTCCACAGCCCCGCGCTCTCGATGGCCCACCGCGTCCCGAGCTATTCCTCGTGGATGGAGGGCCGGGACATGGTCCCCGCCTACCGCTTCCACCGGCTGCAGCTCCAGGCCGTCTGCAACCGGGTCTCCGGCGGCGCGCTCGTGCTGCGCGACCCGTTCCACGCCCCGTACCTGAGCGACCTCGTACGCGTCTACCCGCGGGCCCGCATCATCCGCATGCACCGGGACCCGGCCGACGTCCTGGCGACCACCGCCGGGATCGCCTGGTCCCAGCGGATAGCGGACGCGGCCGGGGTGGTGGACCCCACCGAGGTCGGGGCCGAGTGGGCGCACTGGCTGGAGCGGCACTTCGCGGACGCCGAGGCCTCGCGCGCGCGCATCGGGGAGGACCGGATCCTGGACATCCGCCACGCCGACCTGGTGGGCGACCCCGTGGCCACGCTGCGCAGGGCGACCGCCTTCGTGGGCGTGCCGACCACCCCGGTGGTCGAGCAGAACATGGTGGCACTGGCCCGGGAGGCCGCCATGTCGGCCCAGAGCGCCTGGCACTTCGAGCCGGAGGAGTTCGGGCTCTCGCGGCGGGAGCTCGGATGCCGGTTCGCCGAGTACCGCAGGACCTACGGGGCGTGATCGTGCCGTGTGACACAGTTGGCGCATGCTTGCGAAAGCATTAGTATTGACCGACGCGCTGGTAGCAGGCCGGCCATGCGGTGTGCGGAGAGAGTCATGGTTGCTTCGGGTCGACGCCACGGTGCGGAGATCGAGATGTGGCGTCAGCTGACCCAGCTGACGGGTCTGCTGTCCGGCTCGCTCGACAAGCGGCTCACGCGCCGGCACGGCGTGTCCGTCTCGGAGTTCACGGCCCTGTCGACCCTGACGGAAGCCGATCGCGGGGGCATCCGCATGCAGGACCTCGCCGACGCGATCGGGCTCAACCAGTCCACGGTGAGCCGGCTGATCGCCCGCATGGAGAGCAGCGGGCTGGCGACGCGGGAGATCAGCGAACGCGACCGCCGATGTACGTACGCGGTGATCACCGACCAGGGTCGGACGATCGCCGAAGAGGCCAGAGGAACCTTCCAGAAGGAATTCAACACCGCCTTGGACACGGCGGCGTTCGACGAGCGTACGGCCGCGGTCGTGGCACGGCTGCGGCACGATCCCACGACCGCCCCCGCCCCGGAGTGAGCCGGGAGCGCCGCGGTCGAAACCCGTATCGGAGACTTTTGTGCAAAGCCCTCAGTGCCCGTTCACCATCGACCCCTCCGGAGCCGACATCCACGGCGAGATCGCCCGGATCCGCAAGGAAGGCCCCGTCGCCCAGGTCGAGTTGCCCGGCGGAGTGGTGGTGTGGTCGGTCACCGGCTACGACGTGATCAAGCAGCTGCTGACCGACCCGCGGGTCTCCAAGGACGCCTACCGGCACTGGGACGCCTGGAAGGCGGGCGAGATATCCCAGGACTGGCCCCTGGCCATCTGGGTGTCGGTCCAGAACATGGTCACCGCGTACGGGGAGGACCACGCGCGGCTGCGCAGGCCGGTCGCCTCCGCCTTCACCGCCCACCGCGTCTCCTCGCTGCGGCCGCGCATCGAGGAGATCGCCGAGGGCGTCCTCGACGGCCTCGCCGCCCTGCCGTCCGATCGGCCGGTGGACCTGCGCGAGGCGTTCGCCCATCCGGTCCCCAACCAGGTCATGTGCGAACTCTTCGGAATTCCGCAGCACATGCGCGACGAGATCCAGCAGATCATCAAGGGCTTCTTCTCCACGACCTCCTCCCCGGAGGAGTCGCTCGCGAACGCCACGCGCCTGTACGCCACGATGACGGAACTGCTCGTCCTCAAGCGCGAGCAGCCCGGGGACGACCTCACGGCCGACCTGATCGCGGTACGGGACGACAACAGCGAGCGGCTGAGCGAGAAGGAACTCGCCGACAATCTGATCCTGCTCTACACGGCCGGGTACGAGACGACGGTCAATCTGATCGACAACGCCGTGCACGCCCTTCTCAGCCACCCGGACCAGCTCGCCCTCGTGCTCGGCGGCGGAGCGACGTGGGACGACGTCATCGAGGAGACGCTGCGCCTGGAGGCGCCGGGTGCCCATTCCATCCTCCGGTACGCCGTGGAGGAGATCGCCGTCGGTGACGTGGTCATTCCCAAGGGCGACCCGATCATGATCGCCTACGCCGCCGCGGGACGTGACCCCGAGCGTCACGGCGACACGGCGGACCGGTTCGACGTCACGCGGGCCGCCCGGCGCGAACACCTGGCCTTCGGCCACGGGGTCCACCACTGCCTCGGGGCTCCCCTGGCGCGGCTGGAGACCGCCGTCGCCCTTTCCGCCCTGTTCGCCCGGTTCCCCGGGATGTCGCTCGCGGTGGCGCCCGAGCAGATCCGTCCACAGGCGTCGTTCATCTCGAACGGTCACCTGGAGCTGCCCGTACTGCTCGGTCCCGCCGCGTGAGACCGGCCTGCCCCGCCGGTACGAACCGGCGGGGCAGGTCCTGAACGCAAGGGCCGAGCCCCAGGGGATGTCAGGAGCGGCGGGCCGCGAGGGCGTCGCGGTACCAGGGCGCGTACCGCCCGAACGCCTCGGCGAACCCCGGTCCGGGCCGGCAGCCCGTCAGCTCCCACAACCGCGTGCTGTCGTACCAGTGGTCGACGGTGAACAGCGTGAGCCGCCGGGCCCGTACGGGATCGCCGTCGGCGCCCAGCAGTTCGGCGGCCCGGGCGGCCGAGACCTCCCCCTGCGGCAGCGGCAGTCCGAGCTGTCCGGCCACCACCGACACCAGCTCGCGCACCCGGACGGGTTCGGGATGGCTGGCGTGCAGGACCTGACCCGCGACCCCGGGAGCGGGCCGCAGGACCAGGGCCGCGACGGCCCGGGCCAGGTCGTCGGCGCTGACCATGGAGACGAGCGCCCGCCCTCCGTCCACCCAGTGCGGAATCCGCCGTACGAGATCCGCCAGCGCCGGCACCACCCAGACGTCGCCCGCCCCGTAGACGAGGTGGGGGCGCAGCACGGTCCCCCCTGCCTCCAGCACTCTGCGCTCGCCGTCGCGGCGGCTGACGCTGGTGGGCGAGACCGGTCCCAGCGGGATCCCGCCCTCCGCCTCGCCCCGGTGGGGGCCGTTGCCGTAGACCGCGGCGGTGCCGAGCTGGATGATCCGGCCGACACCGGCGCGTGCCGCCTCCGCCAGCAGGGACGCGGTGCCCTCCGCGTTGACGGCGTGGCAGCGCTCCTCGTCGCCGCCGACGTACGCGGCGAGATGGAGCAGCACGTCCACTCCGTCGCACACCCCGCGCAGTGACGCGGGGTCGGCGAGGTCGCCGTGCACCGTCTCGGTCCCTGGTGGCAGGGCCGCCGGGGGCGTGCGCCGACGGGTCAGGAGGCGCAGGGCGGGCGGGGCCGCACCGTCCTCGGGGGAGGACAGTCGGCGGAGCACGTGGGATCCGATGAACCCGGTGCCTCCCGTGACGAGCACCCGGGGTACGGGCATGCGGGGTCCGGCCTTTCGGTGGTGGGAGCAGCGCTCAGCGCTCTACGCGGCCTGGTGCGGGCCGTCGGACGGGGCGCCGGACGGGGCGCCGGACGGGGCGC
The DNA here is from genome assembly GCF_055564955.1 of Streptomyces sp. NPDC028910. Classification (NCBI taxonomy): domain Bacteria; kingdom Bacillati; phylum Actinomycetota; class Actinomycetes; order Kitasatosporales; family Streptomycetaceae; genus Streptomyces; species Streptomyces sp. NPDC028910. The sequence continues at coordinate 214,117 of NZ_JBVHVF010000001.1, forward strand.
CGGCGAGCATCGCCGTGAACACCGGCTGACCGTCCTGGTGGCCCGTGACCCGCACGGCGGGGCCGGCTCCCCCGTCTCCGGGGACGACCCGCGCCTCGATCCAGCACGGCGAGGAGAACTCGGCGTAGCGGCTGAAGCGGATGCTGCTGGACGCCGGGTAGAAGCTGCCGGACCCGATCACGGCCCGGGCGGCCTGGAGCGCCGCCGTCACCAGGACCATGCCGGGGTAGTGGTCGTTCGAGCGGCCGGACACGGAGGGGTGCCGGCGGTCGGTGCGCAGTTGCCAGCGCCCCGGTCCCGTGGCGGAGGCGAGCATGACCTCCCTGGCGTCGAGCGCTGCGGCGACCTCCGGCGCGGGCGGCGGCGAGGTGACCGGCAGCCGCTCGCCGAGGCGCGCCGCGCGTATCCTGCGGTACGCGGCCGGCGAGGTGATGGTGAGGTCGCCGCCGCCGGCGGCCACAGTGTCGGCGCCGATGCGGATGGTCATGTGGCAGTGCATGCCCGCCAGTCGGCCGGCGCGGCTGCGTATGTCCGAACAGTCGACCTCCACCGTCACCTCCGCGGGCGTGGGGCCCACGCGCAGGCGCTCCGGCCGGGCGGTGTGGCTGATGTCCCACATCACGAAGTGGTGGTCCATCGGAACCCCGAACTCCGCGTGCGCGAGGAGCATCGCGGTCTGGCGCAGCGTCTCGGAGATGACGAGCGGTGAGTACCGTCCGGCCACCGGCCTGAAGGACGGGTGGTCGTGCGGCCACCGGACGGTGGCGAGGAAGCGGGTCTCACCGGTCCGCTCCCAGGTGACGGGCAGCACGTCGGTGGCCGAGGTCCGGTGCACCAGGCGCTCCGGGACCCTTCGCGCCTCGACCCGAGGCTGCGGCACCAGGATGCCCGGTGCCTTCTTATGCCGAACACGGTCCTCAAACGTATGCAAGGCCATGGTTCCCCCCATTGGCAGGCAAAAAGAAGCGCAGGTATACAAGATCATCTGCGGTGGCTGATATAGTACGTGCATGCCGGTTTGAATTCCAAGCTTTAACCACCTGGTGAGACACCACACGAGAGGAACGACACGTGGCACAGCAGGACCGCGCGGTCAGAACGCGTCAAGCGATCCTGCAGTCGGCCGGAGCCATCTTCGCGGAGCGCGGATATGAAGGCGCCACGATCAAGGACGTATACGACCGGGTGAATGTCACCAAAGGGGCTTTCTACTTCCACTTCAGGTCCAAGAAGGACCTCGCGGAAGCGGTGCTCGGAGCCCAGGTGACCGACTCAGGTTTCCCCGTGATCCCCAGGGCCCTGAAACTGCAGGAACTCATCGACGCGGGCATGGTGTTCGCCCACGCGCTCACGCACGATCCGGTCCTCCAGGGAAGCATCCGGCTGTCGCTGGACCCCGCCATGACCGATACGGACCGGCGCCAGCCCTTCCAGGCCTGGATCGACCAGAACCACCGGGCACTCCAAGAGGCCCAGGATCACGGCGAGTTGCATCCGCACGTCGACGTGGCGGACATGGCACACCTCCTGGTCGGCGCCTTCTCCGGAGTGCAGTTGCTCTCGCAGGCGATGACCAATCGCACGGACCTGGAGAGGCGGATCTCCGTGCTGCTCACGCATCTCTTCCCGACGGTCACCGTTCCCGGAATTCTGGCGCGCCTCGACATGGCGCCCGACCGCGGAGTCCGCGTACTGGCCGAACTCCAGGGGGCCGCCCAGCCCGCTGCCGCCGAAACGGAACTGCCCGGCGCGACGCGTCGGGCCGGGCACTGAATAAACCGGCTCGGGAGCATGTTCCGCAGGGGCTGTCGGCCCCTGCGGAAAACCGATTCCGCCGAGCACGCGCCGTTCCCTCCGAACACGTCACAAGGCGCCACTTCTTCCCGCCCCGGCCGCCTTTGTAACGAATATTTGCGCGAGCATTAATATTGCGCGAACATTGAGGCCTGACAACGGCGCTGGGGAAAGAAGACATGGCTGCTGCTCAAGCGCGACGCGACGATGAACTCGACACCTGGCGCCGCCTCGTGGTGCTCACCAACCAGATCTCCAACACCCTCGACAGGCGGCTGCAGCGCGTCCACGGCGTGAGCGTCGCCGAGTACACGGCTCTCGTGGTCATGCGGGAGAACAAGCGTTCCGGCGGCATTCGCATGCAGGACCTCGCCGACGCCATCGGGTTGAGCCAGTCCACGGTGAGCCGGCTGGTGGCCCGCCTGGAGAAGGACGACCTCGCCGGACGGACGATCGGGGCCGAGGACCGCAGGGTGACGTACGCGCACGTCACCGAGGCCGGGGAAGCCGTGATCGAGGAGGCCGCCGGCACCTTCGCGAAGGAGTTGCACACCGCGATGGACGTCGCGGCCTTCGACCACCGGACCGCCTCGCTGGTGGCCCGTCTACGGCACGACCCGGCTGCCCCCGCCGGCTGACCCGGGGGTTCCGGGGGCGGGGCGGGGGCAGCCGGGCTGCGGTGTGTCGCGGCGAACGGCGGCGCTCAGTACGTGTAGAAGCCGCGGCCCGACTTCCGCCCGAGCAGTCCGGACTCGACCATCCGCAGCAGCAGCGGCGGGGGCGCGTGGAGCGGCTGCTTGGTCTCCTCGTACAGCGCCTGCGCGATGGAGACGGTGGTGTCCAGACCGATGAGGTCGGCGAGCCTGAGCGGCCCCATCGGATGGGAGCAGCCCGACTCCATTCCCCGGTCGATGACTTCGGCGGTCGCCAGCCCGCTGTCCACCATCCGGATCGCGGACAGCAGGTAGGGGAAGAGCAGTCCGTTGATCAGGAAGCCGGCCCGGTCCGGTGCCTGGATGACGGTCCGTCCGAGGGTGTCGGTCAGGAGCGCCTTCGCCCTGGCGACGGTCTCGGGAGCCGTGAGGACCGAGGGTACGAGTTCGACCAGCGGGAGCACCGGGACCGGGTTGAAGAAGTGGATCCCGACGACGTGCCCGGGGCGGTTCGTCGCCGCGGCCAGCCGGGCCACCGACAGCGAGGAGGTGTTCGTGGCGATGATCGCCCCGTCGTCGAGGACCTTGTCGAGGGTGCGGAAGACCTCCAGCTTGGTCTCCTCGTCCTCCCGGACGGACTCGATCACGAGCTGCCGGTCGGCCAGCTCGCCCATGTCGGTGGTGAAGGAGATGCGGCCCAGTGCCGCCGACCGGTCCGCGTCGGTGATCCGGCCGCGGGCCACGCCCCGGTCGAGGGAGGCGACGATCCTGTTCAGCCCCCTGAGCCGGGACTCCTCCGAGCCGACCGCGACCCGTACGTCGAGCCCGGACCGCGCCGTGAGCTCGGCGATTCCGGCACCCATGATGCCGCAGCCCACGATTCCTACTGTTTCCACCATGGCCGTCCTGCCCTTCTGATCCGCGCCGGTCAGCCGGCGCTCGCGGGTGTGCGGACTGCGCGGTCGGTGCGCAGGGGGTTGAGGCTGTCCTCGCCGATGCGGGCGCGCAGGACGGGATCGGTCACGCCGAGCCCGGTCTCGGGGGCCAGCCCCAGGACGCCGACCTTCCCGGTGTGCCGGTTGAGCTGGACCCGGCGCGCGGCCTCGGCGCTCTCCTGGAGGGAGTGCACCTCGGAGAGGATCGGCATCAGGCGGCCCAGCCGGAACAGCCGGTTGCATTCCCACTGTTCCTGGAGATTGGCGGCGTGGCTGCCGATGATGCGCTTGAGGTTCATCCACAGGTAGCGGTTGTCGAAGGTGTGCTGATAACCGGTGCTCGACCCGCAGGTGACCACGGCGCCGCCGCGGCGGACGACGAAGACGGAGATGCCGAAGGTGGCCTGACCGATGAAGTCGAATACCACGTGCGGGTCTTCGCCCACGCGTTCGCGGATGGCCCGGCCCAGCCTCTTGCCGAGTTCGATGGTCCGCTCGGGCGTCAGGGGCTCGTCGCCCCCCAGACCGATGTCGTTGCGGTTGATCACCACGTCGCAGCCCATCCGGCGCAGCAGTTCCGCCTTCGCCTCGGAGCCGACGACGCCCACCGGGATGCCGCCGGCGTTCTTGACCAGCTGGACCGCGAAGCCTCCGAGGCCGCCCGTGGCACCCCAGATGAGGACGATGTCCCCCTGCTTGATGCGCGCACCCCGGTCGCTGACCAGCATCCGGTAGGAGGTCGCGGCGGTGAGCATGGTGCTCGCCGACTCCTCCCACGTGAGGTGCGCGGGCTTCTCCAGCAGCTGGCTGGCCCGTACGACGGTGTAGTGGGCCAGTCCCCCGAAGTTGGTCTCGTATCCCCAGATCCGCTGTTCCGCGCCCATCATGCCGTCGGCATGGGTGGCCGGCTCCTGGTCGTCGACCTGGACGCAGGACACCACCACGTGGTCGCCGGTCTTCCAGCGCCGTACGCCGGCGCCCACGCGGACGATGACGCCGGAGGCGTCGGAGCCGAGCACGTGGTACGGCCGGTCGTGGCGGGCGGCCCAGCCGCCCTGCCGGGCGAAGCGCTTGAGGAAGGAGTAGGTCGACACCGGCTCGAAGGTGGCGGACCACACCGTGTTGTAGTTGATCGAGGAGGCCATGACCGCCACGAGGACCTCGTCGGGGGCGATCTCGGGCATCGGCACCCGCCCGACGTGGAGGGACTTGCGCACGTCCTTGTCGGCGACGCCGTGGAACATGGCCGCGTCGTCCGCCAGGGTGTGGACGGCGAGGTAGTCGTTCGGGAGCGGCTCGCGCTCGAGCTGCTCCGCGGTGGCACCGTTCAGCACGGCCTCGGCCAGGGAATCCATGTCAGTCCTTCGTCATCGGCGCGGGCGGCCACGTGCGGGTTGCCTCGGAGCGGTGTGCGGGGGGGTGTGGGGGGTGCGGGCGGGACGCGGGGGACGGTCCCGCCCGCACCTGACCTGGGAAGGGTCAGACGACGAGGCCGCCGGCGGCCGCGATGTACTGGCCCGTCACGTAGCGGGCGTCGTCGCTCGCCAGGAAGCCGACGATGTCGGCGACGTCGTCCGGCTGACCGATGCGTCCGAGCGGCATCATCTGGGCGATGGTGTCGAACTGGTCCTTGATCGGGGCCGTCTGGTCGGTCTCGATCAGGCCGGGCAGCACCGAGTTGACGGTGATCGCGCGACCGCCGAGCTCCTTGGACAGCGCGAGGCCGAGGGCCTCGACGGCCGCCTTGGTGGCGGCGTACGCGCCGACGCCCGGGAAGGCGGCGTGCGTGTAACCGGTGGAGATGTTGATGATGCGACCGCCGTCGCTCACCTTGGCCGCGGCCTGGCGCAGCGAGTAGAAGGTGCCCTTGAAGTTGACGTCGACGACCTTCTCGAAGGTCTCGTCGTCCAGTTCGGCGATCGGGCCGTTGCCCGCGATGCCCGCGTTGTTCACGACGATGTCGAGCTTACCGAAGGAGTTGAGGACCTCCTTGTAGACGCTCTCGATGTCGTTCTTGACGGCGAAGTCGGCCTTGATCGCGATGGCCTTGCCGCCGCCGGCCACGATGGTGTCGACGACCTCCTGCGCGGCGGCCGCGTTGCTCTGGTACGTCACGGCGACCTCGGCGCCGTCCGACGCCAGGCGCAGGGCGATGGCGCGGCCGATGCCGCGGGAGGAAGCGGTGACCAGAGCGGACTTGCCCTGCAGGCGACCCGTGGAGCTCATGGAGAAACCAGACCTTTCGGTGGGGTGGGAGGGATGACATGAAACTTACCCGGAGATAGTTTCATTCGCAAGCATGTAATCAGGAAGGAAGCTCGATGGAGAGCGCGTGCCGGAAGACGTCGCGCGGGTCCCACTTGGCCTTGACCTGCCGCAGCTTGGGGTAGTTGTCCTTGTAGTAGAGGCGGTGCCACGCGATGCCTGAGGAGTTCCAGGCCGGGTCCCGCACGTCCACGTCCGCGTAGTTGATGAACATGCCGTCCGTGACGCCGTCGAGGGCGGGCACGCCCCCCGTCTCGCTGTAGAGGTCGCGGAAGAACTCCCGCAGCCAGGTCAGGTGCTTCTCGTCGTCCGCGGGGCTGGTCCACAGCGCGGCGACCTGCACCTTCAGGACCGAGTCGCGCTGGGCCACCGCCGTGGCGTCCGGGGCCACCGTGTTGACCTTGCCGCCGTACGCGGAGATCAGCATCAGCGCGCCCCCGTGGGCGTAATCGGTGCGCGTCAGGTGCCGGTACATGGCATCGACCTGGGCGTCCGTGAAGTTCTTCCGCTGGTAGGCCGGCTTGCCCTTGAAGCGGAACAGCGGGTCCGGGCCGGTGAACCCGGACCACTGGGTGGCGTGCAGCCAGGTGACCTTGCGGTGGTCCGCGACCTGCGCCGTGACGCCGACGCCCGCGCCGACGTAGGCGATGAAGTCCTGGAGCATCTTCTCGGCGTTCGGGACGCCCGCGTCGACCTGGGTGGTCAGCGAGACGGCTCCCCCGGCCTTGTGGGCCGGCTTGAGCTCGCTGAACAGCGCGAGCTCCGGGGCGTTCGGGCCGCTGAACCGCACGTGCCAGTCGCCGTAGTTCTTCATCAGCTGGGTGAACCCGGCCCGGGTCAGCTCGGCCCAGGACCAGGAGACGGTCGAGATCCACACTTCGGAGGGCGGCTGCGGCAGCAACTGCGCGGGGTTGCTCCCCGAGGCCCCGGGGGTGCGCAGCCAGTAGCGGGTCACCACACCGAAGTTGCCGCCGCCCCCGCCCGTGTGGGCCCACCAGAGGTCGCGGTTGGGGTCGGAGAGCTCCCGCGTGGCGATCACCGCGCGCGCCGTTCCGGCCGCGTTCACCGTGACCACCTCGACCGCGTACACGTAGTCGCTGATCAGGCCGAGCTTGCGGGACAGAGCCCCGTATCCCCCGCCCTGGATGTGACCGCCCGCGCCGACCGTGGGGCAGGCGCCGCCGGGGACCGTCACTCCCCAGGTCTTGAAGAGGCTCTCGTAGACGTGGCCGAGCTTGGCACCGGCCTCGACGACGAAGGCGTTACGGCCGGTGTCGAAGGCGACGGCGTTCATCCGCGACAGGTCGATGACGACCTTGACCTCCGCGTTGGCGACGAAGTCCTCGTAGCAGTGGCCGCCGCTGCGGACCGCGATCCGCTTGCCGGCGGTGACCGCCTCTTGCACCGCACTGACCACGTGCGCGGTGGTGGTGACGACGCGCACCGATTCCGGGGTACCGACGAACCGTGCGTTGGTGCCGCGTACCAGGTCCGGGTACCGCACGTCGGACGGCACCACCGTGGCCGCACCGCCGGAGGTCACGGCGGCCGTCTCCGTCGCCTCCGTACCGGATGCGAACGCGGACCGGGCGCCTATCAGCCCCGTTCCCCCGGCGAGGACGGCGGCGCCCGCGCCGGCGGCGGTTCCCGCGACGAACCGTCTGCGGGTCGTTGTGTTGCTCACGTCATACTCCTTGGCTATCGGTCGAAAGTGCGGCGGTCCGCCCGCCGGGCGTTGCGGGAGCGGGGGTCGCGGAGGCGTGCGGGAGCGGTACGGCGGCCCGTCGTTCGCCGCGCCACTCCCACCAGGCGATGACGCCCCCGGCGCAGGTGAGCAGCGCTCCGGCGGTGAAGACGGCCGTCAGCCCGAACCCGGCGTCGAGCACCCGCCCGCCGAGCCAGGACCCCGCCGCGATCGCCGCCTGGACGGAGGCGATGCTCATCGACACCGCGAGCGTGGGAGCGCGGCCCGCCGCCGAGTTGAGGATGCGTGCGCCCAGACCCGGGTTGAGGGCGAAGAACAGCACGCTGAAGGCGATCAGTGCCGGCACGGTCGCGAAGGGGTGGGACGCGACGGCGGCAAAGACCAGGAGGACCAGGGTGAGCAGTCCCAGGAAGACGGTGAGGGATCCCAGCAGCGCGCGGTCGGCCAGTTTTCCGCCGAGCGCACCGCCCGCCAGCGATCCCAGCCCAAACAGGAACAACAGCGCGGTGACGGCCTGCGGACCAAAACCGCTGACGTGTTGCAGTACGGGGGTCAGGAAGGTGAAGGCGCCGAAGCCGCCGGTCATCGCGACGACCGTCATCAGCAGGGCCACCAGCACCCGGCGGTCGCGCAGCACGCCGAACTCCGCCGAGACGCCGCCGGAAGGGGCGGCGCTACGGGGAACCAGGACCGCCACGGCCACCAGCGCGGCCAGGCTGAGGAGGGTCACTCCCCAGAACGTGGCGCGCCAGCTCCACTGCTGGGCCAGCATCAGCCCCAACGGCACCCCGAGGATGGTCGAGAGGTTGACGCCGATGATGATGCGGGCCACGGCGGTGCCCGACTTCGCGGGTCCCGCGATCTCCGAGGCGGTGACCAGGGCGATCGCGAACATCGTGCAGTGGGCGAGGGCGGAGGCGACCCTGGCCGCCATCAGCGTCCCGTACCCCGGTGCCAGCGCCGCGGCCAGATTGCCGGCCGTGAACAGGACCAGCAGTCCGATGAGCAGGGGACGGCGGGGAAGCCTGCTGGTCAGCAGGGTGACGAGCGGGCCGCCGACGACCACGGTCACGGCGTAGCCCGAGACCAGCAGGCCCGCTTCGCTGAGAGACACTCCGAGATCGGTGGAGAGCTGGGGAAGCAGTCCGGCGATCACCGACTCGGCGGTGCCGAGGCTGAACACGCTGAGCACGAGGGCGAACAGGGGCGCCGGCATGAGGAGGTCCTCCCGGAGGGACGTGCGGCGGAACGAGGAGCGTGGGGACATGGGGACCGCACGCTGGATCAGCGCAGGTGCACGGGCAGTTCGAAGAGCCCTCGGATCAGCAGCCCCTGGCGCCAGCGCAGGTGCTCGGCCGATGCCGCGAGCCGGATCCCGGGGAAGCGGCTCACCAGGCTGCCGACGGCGATCTGGCCCTCCATCCGGGCCAGCGGGGCGCCCAGGCAGTAGTGCAGGCCCTGACCGAAGACGAGGTGCCCGGAGTCGCCCCGGGTGATGTCGAAGGTGTCCGGGTTCTCGAAGCGCTCCGGGTCGCGGCTCGATGAGGCGAGCGAGATCAGGACCGGTGCTCCTTCGGGTATCAGGACGCCGCCGATGTCGATCGGTTCGGTGGCGAAGCGCCACGTGGCGACCTCCACCGATCCCTCGAACCGCAGGAACTCCTCGACGGCTCCGGTGATCAGCGACGGGTCGCTGCGCAGCAGTGCCATCTGGTCGGGGTGCTGCATCAGCGCGAGCATCCCGTTGCCGATCAGGTGGACGGTGGTCTCGTGGCCGCCGACCAGGATCAGGAAGGACATGGCGGTCAGTTCGGCGTGCGAGAGGCGCTGGCCGTCGTCACGGGCCTCGATGAGGGCGCTGATCAGGTCGTCGCCCGGGTTCTCGGCCTTGTGCTCGATCAGCTCGGCGATGTAGGTCCCGAGCTGGAGCGAGGCGTCGGCGACGCGGGCGTGACCCGTCTCGTCGGCGACGAGGGTGGAGAGCGCGGTCGACCACTCGTGGATGCGGTCGACGTCGTCGAGGGGGACGCCGAGCAGCTCGCAGATCACGGTGACCGGCAGACGGAAGGCGAATTCCTGGAGCAGGTCGACCGGGCCTTCGAGGCCGTCCATGTGGTCCAGCAGGTCGTCGGTGATCTGCTGGATCCGGCCGCGCAGGGATTCGATCCGGCGCGGGGTGAACCCCTTGTGGACCAGCCGCCGCAGCCGCGTGTGGTCCGGCGGGTCGACGTTGAGCAGGTGGCGCACGAGGGAGGCGTCCTCGCCGTCGGTCGGCTGGGCGACGGTGGCCCGCCACTGCGGTCCGACCCGGTTGGGGTCCTTGCTCAGCCGGTCGTCCGTCAGCGCGTCCTTGGCGTCCGCGTAGCGGGTGACGAGCCAGAACTCGCCGCCGTCCGGCAGGGTCATGTGGCTGACCGGGGCCTGGGCGCGCAGGCGTGCGTAGAGGGCGTACGGGTTCGGCTCGCCGCCGAATCCGATGGATTCGGGCTTGCTGGGTGCTGCTGTGGTCATGGGGTTCTCCCGAGGGCTGAGAGGTGGTCGTGGTGGCGACGTCGGACGGCTCGGTGCGTCCGGCCGGCCGGCCAGCCGGCCGGCCGGATCAAACGGTCCGGGCGGGCTCGCGGTCGGCGCCGGTACCGGCGTCGGAGGCGGACTTCGCGTCGGCGTCGGAGCCTGCCGGGGCGACGGGCGTCCGGTGCGCGGTCGCGCGGTCGGCCTTCGGCTTGCTCCAGCGCCGCATCGCGGGGTTCTCCACCAGCGCGTGCAGGGCCCAGGCCGCGAGGAGGCTGAGTACGAGACCGCCGGCCAGCAGCAGGAGGCCGGTGGCGACGTCCCATCCCTGCGGGTGGCCGAGCTTGCCGCGCACCCAGATGAGCACGACCACGTGGACCAGGTAGAAGGCGTAGCTGACCTCGCCGAGCCACGTGGCGACGCGGCCGCGCAGGAGGGTGCGCCTGCCCTCGGTGTCCGCGACGGCGGCGGCGGGGACCAGGAGGGCCAGGGGGATGATCGTGGCGGCGTTCAGCTGGTAGACGTACGGGAGTTCGCTTGCCAGGGCGTAGCAGGCCAGGAAGAGCAGCGCGGCCGGTCCCAGGCCGACCCGGATCCAGCGGCCGTTCATGACGAGCTTGGCCAGCAGGATGCCGAGCAGGAAGTCCAGGGCGCGCACCGGCGGGAAGGCGTAGACGAACCAGAACTGGTACAGGCCGATCGGCTGGTCGTCGGGCATGGCCGGGTCGGCCGGCAGGACGAACTGCGCGAAGACGGCGGCCGCGAAGACGGCGGCGACGGTACCGCCGGCCCACCACCACAACCGCTCGACGCGGATCTTGTTCACCCAGCGCAGCAGCAGGGGGAAGGACAGGTAGAAGAGGGCTTCGCAGGCCAGCGACCAGCTCGGCGGATTGACGCTGAACAGCACGTCGTACCGGGGGAACCAGGACTGGATCAGGAGCAGGTTGGGGATTGCCTGGTGCCACTTGGTGGTCGTGGAGAGCAGCAGCAGCGCTGCCACGAAGGTGACGACGTGGTTGGGGTAGACCTTCGCCGCCCGGCGGCGCAGGTAGCGGCCGAACGTGTCCTTCTTGCGGGCGGACCAGGTGAGGACGAAACCGCTCAGGATGAAGAAGAAGGAGACGCCGACGTGTCCGGCGTTGATGAACAGGTCCCGGTAGAAGGACACGGCGTTCTGGTCCGAGAAGACGTTCACCCAGATGCCGTGGTGCAGGAAGACCATGACGGCGGCGATGAATCGTATGCCGGTCAGCGAGGGCAGCCGGGAACTGCTCCCCGTCGCAGGGGATTCCGCGGTTCTGGGCATGGTGGAGGGACCTCCGGGAGGGCAGGGGGCGTGGGGCGGTGACGCCATCCTAGGAAGAGTAATATGCTTGTGCAAGCATTTACGTCGTACGGAGTTCGTTCCGACCTGTCGAAAGGCACCACCATGCGCGCGCTGACCCTGCCCCAGTACGGCGACCCCGACCAGCTGACGGTCGCGGAGGTCCCCCGTCCGGCTCCGGGGGCCGGGCAGATCCTCGTCCGTACCGCGGCGACGGCCGTGAACCCCGTCGACCTGCTCGTCCGTTCGGGCGCGCTGGCCGACAGCCTGGCCCACCCCTTCCCGCTCATCCTCGGCTGGGACCTGTCCGGCACCGTCGAGGCCGTCGGCGAAGGGACGGACCGCTTCAGCCCCGGCGACCGGATCGTGGCCATGTCCGCCCAGTACGCGACCGGTGTGGGCACCCACGCCGAGTACGTCGCCCTGGACGCGGCTCTGGCCGCCCCCGCCCCCACGACCGTCGACCTGGTCCACGCCGCGGCGCTGCCCCTGGGCGGCCTCACGGCGTACCAGGCACTGGAGCGGGCGGCGCTGCGGGACGGCGAGACCCTCCTGGTCAGCGGCGCCGTCGGGGCCGTCGGCGGGTTCGCGATCCAGCTCGCCGCCTCCAGGGGCACGCGCGTGATCGCGCTCGCCCGGCCCCAGGACGCCGAACTCGCCCGCGAACTGGGAGCCGAGAGCGTCATCTCCTCGGCCGAGCCCGTCCCCTCCGGCATCGCCGACGTCCTGCTGGAGACGGCGGGCATCGCACCGCGCGTCATAGGCGCGGTGCGGGACGGCGGGCGCGCGGTCTCCGTCTACGCCCCCGAGCCGCCCAAGGAGGAGCGCGGGATCACCGTGTCCCAGACCTTCGTCGAGCAGGACGGCGACCAGCTCGCGATCCTCTCCGGCCTGGTGGACGAGGGCGTCCTCACGCTGCGCGTGGCCGCGGTGTCCGACTTCGCCGAGGGCCCCGAGGCGCACCGGCGGCTGGCCGCCGGCGGCACCCGCGGCAAGCTCCTGCTCACCCCCTAGCGCCGGTGCCTGTCAGGCCGGTGGGCTCCCACCGGCCTGACAGGCCCGGCCCGCACACGGCCCCGCGCACGCACGGACGCTCGGCCGGGAGGTCTTCCCGGCCGAGCGTCCGTGCGTGCGTGGGGCCGTGCGGCCGATGGGGTGCTCAGCGGCCCACGAAGACCGCCTTGCCGGGCCCCTGCTCGACGAAGGTGCGCATGCCCGCCAGCTGGTCCCGGGTACCGAACAGCCCCTCGAAGAGGGCGCGCTCCATCTCCAGACCGGAGCGCAGGTCCGTACCCGTACCGAGGTCCACCGCCTGCTTGACCGCCCGCAGGGCGAGCGCGGGTCCCCCCACGAACTGCGCGGCCCAGGCCCGCGCCGCCGTGAGCACCTCGTCCCGCGGGACGACCCGGTCGGCCAGCCCGATGGCGAGGGCCTGGGCCGCGGACAGGGGACGCCCGGTGAACATGATCTCCTTGGCCCTGGCCGTGCCGACCAGCCGGGAGAGCCTCTGGGTGCCGCCCGCGCCCGGGATCACCCCCAGCTTGATCTCGGGCAGCCCGATCTGCACTTCGGGGGCCAGGATCCGGTGGTCGGCCGTCAGGGCCAGCTCGCACCCGCCGCCGAGGGCGAAGCCGGTGACCGCGGCCACCACGGGCTTGGGGATGTCCGCCACCGCGGTGAACGCGCCCTGGAGGCGGCTCGCCCACAGCACCATGTCCACCGGCTCCAGGCCCGCCATCTCACGGATGTCCGCCCCGGCGGAGAAGCGGTCGGGGCCGCCGTAGAGGACCACCGCCGAGACGTCCGTACGCGCGGCGGCCTCCTCCGCGGCCTCGCGGAGCTCGGACTGCGCCTGGTGGTCCAGTGCGTTGACCGGGGGGCGGGCCAGCTCGATCGTGCCGATGCCGTCCTCGACGACGAGCCGGACGCGGGGTTCGGGCGACGCTGTCATGCCCACAGCAGACCTCCATTGACTTCGAGTACGTGGCCGTTGACGTAGGAGCTGTCCTCACTGGCCAGGAACACCGCGCCGAGTGCCGCCTCGTCCAGCGTTCCCGCCCTGCCCAGGGAAAAGCGGTGGTGGTAGGCCTCCCACACCTTCTGGTTGCGGGAGAGCTCGCGCCCCATCCCGTCCTCCAGCACGCCCGGAGCCAGGGAGTTGACCTGGATGCCCTTGCGGCCCAGTTCGATCGCGGAGACCTTGGTGAGGGTTTCGATGGCGGACTTGGTCGCGGAGTAGCCGGCCGCGCCGATCGCCACCCGGGTGGACATGCTCGACGAGACGGTGATGATGCGTCCCCCGCCGCCCTGGGCGATCATGCGCTTCGCAGCGCTCTGCAGGGTGTAGAAGGTGCCGTTGATGTTGGTGTCCACCATGGCCCGCCAGGCCTCGGGACTGATCCGGTCCACCTTGCCGTCGTGGTTGACCCCGGCGTTGGCCACCAGGACGTCGATGCGCCCGTACGCGGTGACGGCCGCGTCCATGAGCCCTTCGACGCTGCCGGGGTCCGCCACGTCCGTACGGTGGAACAGCACCCGGTCGGGCAGCTGACGGATCAGATGCTCGATGTCGTAGGGATTCCTCGCCGCGCAGACCACCGTGGCGCCCTCGTCGAGGTACCGCTCGGCTATGGCCCGTCCCAGCCCGCGGGTGCCGCCCGTGATGACGGCCACCTTGTCCTTGAGTCGCATGGTCGGATTCCTCTCAGTACCAGGTGAGGGCTGCCGCCCCCGCGGTCACGCCGCCGCCGACGGTCGCGAACAGCACCTTGTCGCCGCGCCGCAGCGGCCGCGTCCCGTGGGCGTCGGCGAGGGTGAAGGGAATGGAGGCCGCCCCGGTGTTGCCGAACCGGGGAGCCGTGAGCGGCACCTTGGCCATGTCGACGCCGAGCGCGGCGGCGACCGACTCGACCAGCCTGGTGTTGCCCTGGTGGATGAAGACCCGGTCGAGGTCGTCGACCGTCCACCCGGCGGTGCTCAGCACGTCGTCCACCACCTTGGGGATGATCTGCAGGGCGTACTCCTTGACCGACCGTCCCTCCATCCGGAAGTAGTGGCGCCCCGCCTCGCGCGCGGCCTCGTCCGCCACCTCGCGCGTCCCGCCCGCGGCGACCTCCACCAGGTGCGCGCCGTCGCCTTCGGCGTACAGCCGGGTGGCGTGGATGCCGAAGCCCTCGGGCACCTCCCCCAGCAGCACGGCCGCGGCGCCGTCGCCGAACAGCGAGACGGTGCGCCGGTCGGACCGGTCCATGATCGTGGAGTACATGTCGGCGGCGACGACGAGCGCGTTGCCGATCGAGGGGTCCGCGATCAGCATCGAGCGGGCCACGGTGAGCCCGTACACGAAGCCGGAGCAGACGGCGTTGAGGTCGAACGCCGGGGTTCCGTGCATGCGCAGCAGCTTCTGCATGCGCGCCGCGGTGGCCGGCTGCGGCTGGTCGGGGGTGGAGGTGGCGAGCACCGTCAGGCCCACCTGTTCGCGGTCGTACGGCGATTCCCCGAAGAGCCGTTCCACCGCGCGGGCGGCGAGTTCCGAGGTCGCGGTGCCCGGTTCCGCGTAGCGCCGGCTCAGGACGCCGGTCCGCTCGGCGATCCAGTCCTCGGGGATGCTGGCCCATTGGCTGATCTGGTCGTTGTCGATGACACGCGGCGGGGCGTACGCGCCCACGCCGACGATTCCGACGGGCATGGCTGACTGCCTTCTGTCTGGGGTGAGGTGGACGGCCCGGCGCGGTGAGGCCGGGCGCGGTGAGGGGCCGGGCTCGGTGGCGCGGTGCTACTGGGGGGCGCCGCTCCAGCCGGGCTCGGCGACGATGTCCAGCACCGCGCCCGTCCAGCTGAAGCCGCCGCCGACGCCGAGGAGCAGGACGCGCTTGCCGGGCGTCATCGCACCGGCCTCGGCGAGGTGGTTGAGGCCCGCGAACTGGTCACCGGGGCCGATGTGCCCGGTACGGCGGGAGAACTCCCACGCGGTGCGCTTCAAGTCGTGGACGCCGATGGGGGCCAGGCACTGGCGTACCGTCAGACCCGCGCCGAAGTGCGGGGCGACGATGTGGTCCATGTCGTCCATGGAACAGCCGGCCTCCTCCAGCGCCTGGTTGACGGCCTTGCGCAGTCCGTTCTCGACCCGGCGCCACACCTCGTCCTTGTCGAAGCCCTCCAGGAACTGCTGGTGGCGGCGGTTGAGGTCGATGGGGTGGTCGGCGTCGTGCTGGAAGGGACCGAACGGCTCGTGGCCGCGGTGCATCGCCTCGAGGTCGGGGTCGGTGTTGGTGGCCATCGACAGCACCCGGGCGAATCCGCCCTGCCGGGAGAGGGCCACCGCCGCGGCGCCGTCGCCGTAGAGGATGCGGTCGGTCCGCCAGCGGTCGAAGTAGGGATCCGTCCACAGGTCGCCCGCGGTGGACACGGCGACCTTGGCCTCCGGGTGGGCGTACAGGTAGGCCGCGGCCAGCTCCGCGGCGATGAGGCCGCCGTTCGATCCGGAGCGCACCTCGGCGGACAGGGCTCCTGCCCTGGCGATGCCCTTCTGGATGTAGGAGGCGGAGTTCCAGATGTCGATGCCGTTGTGGAAGACGACGGAGTACGTGACCGCGGCGACGTCCTCGGGGAGGTACCCGGAGCGTTCCAGCGCCTGGCGCCCGGCCCGTACGGCCATCTCCGGGATGCTGTCCTCGGGGGCCGCGACGGTGAGCGCGAGGTGGCCGCTGTGCTGGGCGGACTCCTCGTCGTACTGACCGGTCTCGATGGCCTCCTCGACGGAGACCTGCTTGGGCAGGAAGGCGCCCGTTCCGGCGATGTAGAGATCGTTCCAGCGCATGGGGGTGTCTGCTCCTTGGGTGGTTGTGGTGGGGCGCGACGGCGCGTGGCCGGCCGGCGGACGTGCGCGGTGCGCGTCAGCGCCAGGTGTGGTCGTGCGAGACGGCGCGGCGCGCCGCGGTCCCGCGTTCGTACGGGAGCCGGCCGTCCGGCATGCAGAGGATTTCCATCTGCACGCCGATGGGGGTGCTGAAGTAGACCCAGCGGTTGCCCGCGATGGGACCGGCCGCGATGGTCTCGGGGGCGCCCATCACGTGGACGCCGGGCTGCGCGGCCAGATGGCGCGCGGCCCCGTCCACGTCGTCGGTGTGAAAGGCGATGTGGTGCCCTCCGACGTCGCTGTTGCGGGGCGGGGTGGCCGAGCCCTCGGGGCCGGCCTGCCGCAGTTCGATCCGGTCCGTGGGTCCCAGGCGCAGCGTCACGCGGGGCTGCGCACCGGGCGGTAGCGGCCTGCGGGGCGGGAGCGGGGTGGCGCCGATGACCGAGAGGAAGAAGCCCACGGCGGCGTCGAGGTCGGCGACGGCCAGTGCCAGACGTTCGGCTCCGAGCACGGCGGTCGGTCCCTTGTCGTCGGCGGCCGCCGGTGCGAGGGGATCGAAGTCGCCGCAGAGCTGGAGTTCCTGGCCCCAGGGGGTACGGAAGCCCACGCGGCGCAGGGAGCGGCCGGGCCGCACGGTCGGCGTGGTCACGTCCGACTCGATGCTCAGCCCCGGATGCTCCCGCAGCCGCGCGACGGCCCGGGCGATGCCGTCGACCCGGAAGGAGAGCAGGCTCCACCCCGTGTCGCTGCGGCCGGGCGGGCGGGTGCGCTGGTCGGGGGCCGTGTACGCGAACAGCTCCACGTTGGTGGAAGGGCCGACGCGCACGAGCGCGACCCTGGCCGAGGCTCTCGGGTGGACGCCCAGCTTGCGGGCCATCCAGTCGCCCTCGGGGTCCTCGACGGGCCCTTCGACGTAGCAGAGTTCACCACCGAGGACGTCGGTGAAGAAGGTGACGGCCGCGGGCAGGTCCGGCACGGTGAACGCGAAGTGGTCCACGCGCCGGACCCCCGGTATGCCGGCCGGATCCGGTGGCCGCACGAGTTCTGCTGTCTGCATTCCCGCCCCCCAAGTGCTCGCCTCCCCCGTCCCGGGGTGGCCGAACGTAGTATTGATTGCATTCGAATGCAAATAATATGGCTCAGGCGCCGCTACACAAGGGGGCGCCAGTGTGACGTAACTTGCTGGCGCATGCATTGAACACGACGTACTCTTCCGGACAAGCACTCAACGAGGGAGACAGTCATGCAGTCAGGCCTTCAGTCGACCGAACGCACCGGCAGCGGCGGCCTGTTCACCGTCGGCAACCCGATCACCCACTGGTCCGTACGGGCCGTCAAGCAGGTCGATTACGAAGTCCGCCTGGAAGAAGGCCTGTTGGGTCTCGGCAACCGCGCGATCATCGAGGACGTCGCCGACGGCGAGCACGCCCGCCGTCTGGTCGTCGTGGACACCGTCGTCGAAGAGCTCTACGGCGCCCGCATCCGCGCGTACTTCGAGCACCACGGGGTCGAGTGCCGGTTGCTGGTGCTCGAGGACGGTGAACCGGCCAAGGACCTGCGCCAGGTGCAGGAGGTCGTCAAGAGCCTCGACGACTTCGGCATCGACCGCCGCCGCGAACCGGTGATCGCCATCGGCGGTGGCGTCCTCATGGACATCGTCGGGTTCGCCGCCAGCATCTACCGCCGCGCGACCCCCTGGATCCGCATCCCCACCACGCTCATAGGCCTGGTGGACGCGGGCGTCGGCGCCAAGACCGGCGTCAACAACGACGGCCACAAGAACCGCGTCGGCACCTACTTCCCCGCCGACCGCACCCTGCTCGACCGGACCTTCCTGGCCACCCTCGACGAGCGGCACATCAGCAACGGCCTCGCCGAAATCCTCAAGATTGCCCTGATCAAGGACGAGCGGCTCTTCGGCCTCCTGGAGGAACACGGCGCACGCCTCCTCGCCGAACGGCTCCAGAGCCCGCCGGACGGCGCCGCGGACGCGGCCGTCGAGGTGGTCGAGCGCGCCATCCACGGCATGCTCGAAGAGCTCCAGCCCAACCTGTGGGAGAAGGTGCTGGAGCGCGTGGTCGACTACGGGCATTCCTTCAGCCCGGTCATCGAGATGCACGCCCTGCCCGAGCTGCTGCACGGTGAGGCGGTCGCCATCGACATGGCGCTCACCACCGTGATCGCCGAGCAGCGCGGTCTGGTGACCTCCGAGGAGCGCCGCCGCGTCCTATCCGTGATGACCGCTCTCGGGCTGCCCTCCTGGCACGAACTGTGCACGCCCAAGCTGCTCGTACCGGCACTGCGGGACACCGTCCGGCACCGTGACGGACAGCAGCGGCTGCCCCTCCCCCAGGGCATCGGATCCGCCGTCTTCGTCAACGACCTCACGGAGGACGAGCTGGAGAGCGCCTCGCGGCTGCTGGCTGACCTGCACTGGGGGGACGCCCGGTGACCGGTCGCAGCGCCCCTCCCGTGCCCTGGACGGCCGTGGGCACCACCCGCCACAAGGCATCGGTCTACGGGGTCCACGGTGCGCAGGGCAAGACGTACTGGAAGGCCTTCGCCACGCGCCGTCAGCTCCGCTCGGAGAGCGAGGCCGTGGAATGGGCCTCGCTCCCCGTCGGCGCGGTCAGCGGCGAGCACCGGCACACCCGTACGGAGGAGATCTACCTCGTCCTGTCCGGATCCGGTGACCTCCTGCTCAACGGCCGGGAACATCCCGTACGCGCCGGCTCGCTCGCGCTGACGAGCGTCGGGAACGTCCACGGCCTGCACAACACCGGTGACACGCCGCTCGACTGGTGGGTCATCGAAACCCTCGCGCCGGCCACCACCGCCGTGCTGGCCGGCGCCCAGCCACCCCCGGGAGCAGACATGACGAAGGCCGTGGTCCACGACCTGTTCGAGGAGAAGACGGTCGACACCGCGGGAGTCTTCAGCGGCCCGCTCAAGCGCGTCGAACTGGTGGAAATCCCGCCGGGCGGGACGCGGGTGCTCGGTCGCGACGACGCCGAGCTCGCTCTCTTCGTCCACGAGGGCGAGGGCGTGGTGTCGGCCGAGGACGTCACCGAGGTGGTGCGCCTGGCCGCCGGCACCTGTCTGCTGCTGTCCGCCGGATCCCGTACGGAGTTCACCGCCGGGACCTCGCTCCGGCTGGCAGTGGTGACCCTCGCCGTGGCCCGTGAAGGCGGCTCCGAGTGATCGTGTCGACCGCGACGGGCGACGTGGCCGTCGTCGCCGGCCCCGTGCGGGCGAAGTGGCAGAGCCTGATCCGCCGCGGAATGCTCTACAGCGAGTGCGAGGGCGTGGAGTACTGGGACCTGCCGGCCGGGGCCGTGCTGCCGGTCCGCGCCCACGACGGCACGGAGGAGGCCGTCCTCGTCCTGAGCGGCGGCATCGCCCTCCACGACGGGCAGTCCCCGCCGACGCCGGCGGGGCCCGGCCAGCTCCTGCTGCTCCCCCACGGCACAGAGGGCGAACTGCGCGCGTACGGCGGGGACTCCACCCTCGTGGTGGTCCGCGCCCTGCCCGGTCCGCTCGCCCGCCGACTGCCGCCCCGGCTGCCGGAACTACCCGCCGCGGAACGCTGACAGCACCGCTCCGCACCGGCCGGGGGCCCTGCGGCCGGACCGGCGAAGCAGCGAAGGAGAAGGAACCCGATGGTCCACATCATCGCCGAGCCGCGCGCGGACGCGCTCGAACGGGCACGCCCCGACGAACCCGGCCGCGGATCACCCGCCGGCAGCCGCACACCCACCAGGAAGGCGGTGAACGCCGTCGCCGCACGGTTCACCGCCCAGGGCATGTCGCTCTGGCTGGACGGCTCCGGCCGCACCGGACGCGACACCGGTGCCCTGCGCGAGCTGATCGCGCAGGGCCACGTCACGGGCATCGCCGCGCCCTGGTCGTGCTCGGCCCCGCCCGCGCCGACGCCCCCGGGGCAGGGCTCCGTGTCCGGAGGACCGCCGCACGGACGGGCGAACGGACGGGCGGACGGACTCAGTGCCGAGGAAGTCCTCTGGGACCGCACGGTCGAGGCCGTCAGGCAGCTGTGCGACGCCCTGCTGGAGGTGCACGCGAGGACCGGGGGGCGCGAGGGACTGGTGTCGGTCGACCTCGACCCGCGCAACGCGTGGGACGCGGGTGCGACGCTGGCCGAGGCCCGCGCGCTGTGGCGGGCCGTGGACCGGCCGAACCTGGCGGTCGGGATTCCCGCCACGGCACAGAACCTTCCCGTCGTCGCCACCTGCCTCGCCGAGTCGATGAACGTCAACGCGACGCTGATCTTCTCGGTGGAGCGGTTCCACAGGGTGAACGAGTGCTTCCTCGACGGCCTCGAACGGGCCCGGGACCGCGGGGCGCCCTTGTCGTCCCTCAGCGCCGTGGCCTCCTTCTCGGTCAGTCCGCTGGACACCGAGGTGGATCGCGCCCTGGCCCGGGCCGGAACCGCCGAGGCCCGGGCGCTGACCGGGACCGCCGCCATCGCCAACGCCCGTCTCGCCTACGAGAAGCACCAGCAGGTGCTCGCCACCCCGCGGTGGGCCGCGCTGGCCGCCGCCGGCGCCCTGGCCCCCCGCCCCGTCTGGGTGTCGACGACGGTGCGCCACCCCGGCCTGCGGGACACCCGGTACGTGGAGGACCTGGTGGCGCCGGGAGCCGTGCACGCCCTGTCGGAGGACACGCTGAGCGCCGTCGCGGACCGGGGGCAGATACTGGGCGACAGCGTCCAGCGGCACTACGGCGACGCCCGGCGCGTGCTCTCGTACCTCCCCTGGTTCGGCATCTCGCCCCGGACAGTGGTGGCTTCGCTGGAAGCGGCGCGGCTGCGCGCGGCCATCGCCGCCCGGGAGGCACTGCTGGCGGCGGTCACGGCCGACATGGCGGCCCACCGGGGCGGCTAGTGCTGTGACCGGGAAGGCGGCTCCCGTCCCGGGGGCGGGCTCGCGGGCTTAGCCGGATTCCAGCCGGGTAGGCGCGGCAGGGCAAAGGTGGATCAGCAGGGACGAGTGAGGTGAGGGGCGGTAACGGTGAAGCTGGATTTCCTGGAGCCTGTCACGGCTCAGAAGGGGCCGTGGGCCACCGTGTACGCCACCACCGGGCCGCCCGATCAGTCCGCGGCGACGCGGAGGGAGCTGGCCTGGCGGGAACTGTGTCGTTCCCTTGAGGAGCAGGGGGCGGACGGGGCCACGGTGGACGCGGTGCGCGGGGCCCTGGACCGTTCGGCCCCCGATGCCGAGCCCCGCGCCATCGCCCTCTTCGCCGCCGGGGGCCGCGTCGCGCTCGAATGCCGCCGGCTCCCGGACGACGGTCAGTACGAGACGCCCGCCGACGTGTCTCGTGCACTCGAGGATTTCGCGGCGTGAGCCCCGGTACGCCCGGTACAGCCGGTACAGAGGAGGTGCACCGATGGCATCGACGGTCTCAGAAGAGCTGTGGAACGAGTTCCACACCGTGGTCAACATGACCTCGCGCGAACTGCAGGACTGGCTGCGCACCGAAGCGGCGGAGGAGAGCACCGAGGAGCCGCCGCCGCACGCGGGTGACCCCATGGGCCGACAGGTGGTCGCCATCCTGGCCAAGCGGCCGGGCGACCTCACCGAGGCGGACGCCGAGGTGATGCGGAAGGTCATCGACACCGTCCGGGCCCAGCACCCGCCCGAGTCGGACCCCGCGGCGGGGGACGCGCAGTGGCGACACGCCTTGATGAACATCGGACACGACCCGCTCAAACCGACCTAGTGCTGTGGCCGGAAAGGTTTGCCGGGTCGCGGCGTCCGGTGCATGGGGTCTCCCCAGGCCCGAAGGGCCGAGGGGAAGGATCGCAAGGCGGAGGATCGCGGCTCGTACTGGACGTACTTGCGCGGTCCGACAACGCCGCGAGGTGCCGTGCCGGGGGCCGTGACCCGGTGAACCTTTCCGGCCACAGCACTAGCAGCGGCGGACCAGCGGACCAGGCCCTGCGCCCTGGCCGGTGGCCAGGGCGCAGGGTCGTCCACAGGTCAGTCGCCACTGGTCAGTCGTCCACACGAGCCCGCTGGTGGGGAAACCCGCCGGGCGTGACGATGGATGTCATGGACGAAACGCTGAAGGATTTCCTGGACGCGCTCTCGCCCCAAAGCCGGGCGCGCGTGGAACGGGAGGCGGTCAGCCGGCAGCGGGAGCTGTCCGCCCAATGGCGAGAACGACTTGAACGGGAGGCGGACGCGGGGGCGCGGGCGGCGGGGTCTTCCGGCCCCGACTTCCTCGTACCCGGCATGTCGCGGGCCGCTCATGAGGCGGAGTACGTGGTCAGTACGGCATTGGAGCGGCTGGGCGAGACCTGAGCCGAAGCCCTCGCGGGCGGCGGTTCTGAGCGCTCACGGGAGGGTGGCGTTCTCCAGAGCGACGGCGAGGTCGACCGCATCCCGGACGGGGGCCGAGCTCGCGCAGCCGGTGGGCGGCGCCCAGCCCGGTGGGCCCCGCCCCGATCACGACCAGCCGCGGCGCGTCGCTCAACTCCGGCTCCTGCGCTCGGCCGTGTGGCGGGCCCCCTCGGCGGCGCAGCGCCGCAGCAGGGCGCACAGGGCGTCGGCATGCGTGTCGAAGGCGAAGGAGCGCCGGTGGTCGGCGACCGCCGCGGCAGCTCTTCGTCGTAGCGGAGTCCCGGAGCCGGGCAGCCAGGTCGTTCCCCGATGTGGCACGGCTGCCACCGGTTTCACCCGTCCGCCGGCGGCGTGTCATCGTGGCCGTATGGCGACAGCAGTGGATCTGGCCGTGCTCGTCGGGCTCCAGGCGTCCGGGAAGTCGACCTTCTACGAGCAGCGTCTGGCCGGCCGGTACGAGCTGGTGAGCAAGGACCTGTTCCCGCGGGGCGCCCGCAACAAGCAGCGGCGGCAGATGCGGCTGGTGGAGGAGCACCTGGCCGCCGGGCGGCCGGTGGCGTTGGACAACACCAACCCGTCACCGCGGGAGTGGGGCCCGCTGGTGGAACTGGCCCACGCCCACGGTGCCACCGTGACGGCGTACTGGTTCCCGCCGGACGTGGCCGGCTCGCTGCGGCGCAACGCCGCCCGCGAGGGCCAGGGCCGCGTCCCGGACGTCGGCGTCCTGGCCACGCTGAAGCAGCTGCGCAAGCCCTCGCCGGCGGACGGTTTCGACGTGGTGCGCGAGGTGCGGTTCGACGGCCGCGGCGGTTTCGAGGTACGGACCGAGCCGCCGCGTATGAGCGGGCCGCATATCACCGGGCCGCCGGGGTACGCGCAGACCATGAGGAAGCCTGACAGAAAGCGTGAATCCGACATCCGTGAGGCCGAGGAGGAGCGCGCCGAGGCCCAGCCGTTCAGCTATCCCTACCCCGAGCGGCGCTCGAACGTCCGCGCGGTCCGGCACATCACCCGCGAGCAGGCGGACGCCGAGAGCGTCCCAGGCGTCCCGGGCGGCTACGGGACCAGCGGCGGCGGCCAGCCGAGCCGTACCAGCAGCGACGCCGACGTGGCCGAGCACTGATCATGCGCGCGGGCTGTCGTCCGGGGGTCCGGTGAGCGGGTAGGGGCGTGCCGCGCCGTGGACCCGGAGGGTGACCTCGTCGCCGATGGCGGGCGGGGCGGCGGTCGGGTCGAAGATCCGGGCGGCCACGGCGGTTCCGTCGGCCAGGCGCAGGCCGAGCACCGCGTCGTGGCCGTAGAAGTCGCGCCGTACGACGGTCGCGGCGACCGCGTCCGGGGCCCCGGGCGGGGCCAGGGTGATCTGCTCGGGTCGCAGGAGCACCCGCCACGGGCCGCGCGCCGGGGCGGCTCCTTCGGCGGGCGTGACCGGGAGGGCACCGAGCGGGGTGCGGGCCCGGTCGCCGTCCCAGACGGCAGGCAGCCAGACCGCGTCGCCGACGAAGGAGGCCACCCATGGGTCGGCCGGTGCCCGGTAGAGGAGTTCGGGCGGTCCGCTCTGGACGATCCGTCCGTCCCGCATGATCGCGACCTCGTCGGCCATGGACAGGGCCTCCGCCTGGTCGTGGGTGACCAGGACGGCGGTGGCGCCGTCGGCACGCAGGGCCCGCCAGACGTCCTGGCGCAGCTCGGCCCGCAGGGCGGCGTCGAGTGCGTTGAAGGGCTCGTCGAGGAGTACGACCGGCGGACGGGGCGCGAGCGCGCGGGCGACCGCCACCCGCTGCTGCTGGCCACCCGAGAGGTGGTGCGGCATGCGGTCCTGGAATCCGGCGAGGCCCACCAGGTCGAGTACGGCGTCCGCCCGGCCGTCCCGGCGGGCCGCCCGGTCCAGTCCGTAGGCGACGTTGCCGAGGACGGACAGGTGCGGGAAGAGCGCTCCTTCCTGCGGGACCACCGCGATGCGTCGGCGCTCGGGCGCCATCGCGGCGCCGGGGGCGGCGACTCGGCGGCCGTCGACGCGGATCTCACCGTCGTCCAGGGACTCGAACCCCGCGATGCAGCGCAGCAGGGTGGTCTTGCCCGAGCCGGAGGGGCCGAGGACGGCCATCAGCGCGCCGGCCCGGACGGTGAGGTTCACGCCGGCCAGAGCCTGGATGCGGCCGTAGGCCTTGCGGACGCCGGTGATGCGCAGCTCCGCCATGTCAGCCGCCTCCCCGGGTGAGCACTCCGGTGCGCGCCGACAGCCACCAGGTGGGCACGGCGGCGATGAGCACCAGCAGCGCGGCGTAGGGCGCGGCGGCGGCGTAGGCGGCGATCGAGGTGTGCGTCCACAGGCCGGTGGCGAGGGTGTCCAGTCCGGTCGGGCGCAGCAGCAGGGTGGCGGGCAGCTCCTTCATGCAGGTGAGGAAGACGAGCGCGGCCCCGGCGCCGATGCCGGGTGCGGCCAGGGGCACCGTCACCGTGCGCAGTACGTGGGCCCGCCCGCGTCCGAGCGAGCGTGCGACCTCCTCCAGGCCGGGTGGCGCCTGGGTGGCGGCGGCGCCCACGGCCGCGACCGCGAGGGGCAGGAAGAGCGCCGCGTACGCCAGGGCGAGCAGCCATACGGTCTGGTAGAGCGGGCGGGCCACGTTGATGCCGAAGAACACCAGGGAAAGGCCGATGACCAGGCCGGGCAGCGCGTGCGAGAGGTAGGCCAGGCGGTCCAGGGCGACGGCGAGCGGGCTCGGTACGCGGGCGGCGAGCAGCCCCACCGGCAGGGCGAGCAGCATGGTCAGGCTCGTGCCGAGCAGGGCCACTCCCAGTGAGTTGCGCGCCGCGAGGGCCAGTTCGGCGAGGGAGCCGGGCCGCGAGACGCCCTCGACGGACCACCGGAGCAGGCTGGCCGCGGGCACGCCGAGGGCCGCCGCGATCACACCGGTGAGGCCGAGTACGGCCGGCCGGCGCAGCGGGCCCAGGCGCAGCCGGGCCGGCGGGCGGGGCGCGCCCCCGCCGAGGCGGGCGTAGCGGGCCCCGCGCCGCCGGGTGAGCTGCTCGGCCAGGAGCAGGACCGCGGTGAGGGCGACGAGGAACGTGGCGAGCACGAGCGCGCCGGTGCGGTCGAAGCCGAGGTTGATCGCGGTGAAGACGGCCCGGGTGAGGACATCGGCGCGGACGATGGAGACGGCGCCGAAGTCGGAGAGGACGTACAGCGCGACGAGCAGCGCGCCCGCGCCCACCGCCGGGCGTACCTGGCGCAGTGTCACGCCGACCGCCGTGCGCCACGGGCCGCGCCCCAGCGAGCGCGACACCTCCTCCTGCGCCGGGTCGACGCCGGTCAACGCGGCCGCGACGGGCAGGTAGACGTAGGGGTACGAGACCAGCGTGAGGACGAGTGCCGCGGCCCAGAACCCCTCGAAGTCCCTGGCGGTGGACACCCAGGCGAAGGCGGCCACGTAACTGGGGACGGCGAGCGGCAGCGCCGCGAGCACCCCGAACAGCCGCCGCGCCGGTACGTCGGTACGCGTGACCAGGAAGGCCGCGGCCACACCGAGCAGGGTGCACGCCACGGTGACGACCGCCGCCAGTGCCACGCTCCGCGCAGCCAGTGCCGCGGTGCGCGCCGTGAACAGCTCGCCGGCGATCCGGCCCCAGCCTGCCTCGCCGACCCGCACGCCCAGGTACGCCAAGGGGACGAGCGCGACGCCCACCGCGAGCGTCGCCGCGGCCGCCAGCGTCGGGCGCGGCACCAGCCGCCGCACCCGGCGTCGGGCGAGGGCCGACGACGACACGCTCAGACCAGCCCCGATTCCTTGATCATTTCGACCGTGGTCCCCAGATCGGCCAGTTCGCCCAGGTCGATGTCCGGCGCGTTCAGCGAGGACAGCCGGGGCAGGCCGGGCGCGCTGTCGACGCCGGCCGCCAGCGGGTACTCGTACGTCTCCTCGGCGAAGTAGGTCTGCGCCTCGCGGCCCAGCAGGTAGCCGACGAAGGCCCGCACGTCCGGATCCCCCGCGGACCGGTCGAGCACGCCCACGCCGGAGACGTTGACGAGGGAGCCGATGTCTCCGTTCGGGAAGAAGTGGTTCTTCGCCTTCAGGGCGTCGACCGTGGTGCCCTTCTCCTTGGCCAGCTCGTAGACGTAGTAGTGGTTGACCAGTCCGGTGGCGAGCCTGCCGGCGTCGACGTCGGCGACGATGGGCGCGTTGCCCTCCCTGATCTGCGCGTCGTTGGCCTTCAGTCCGGCGAGGAACCGCTCGGTCTTCTCCTCGCCGTGCTCCACGCGCATCGCGGTGACGAACGCCTGGAACGAGCCGTTGGTCGGCGCGACGCCGACCTTGCCCTTCCACCGGGGCTCGGTCAGCTCGAAGACGGATTTCGGCAGGCCGGCCGCGGGCACCTGGTCGGTGTTGTGGACCAGGACGCGCGAGCGCCCGGTGACGCCCGTCCACTCGCCGTTCTTCGCCCGGTACTCCGCCGGCACCTTCTCCAGCACCTCGGCCGGCAGCGGGGCGAACAGCCCCTTGGCCGCGACGGCCCCCAGGGCCCCGGCGTCCTGGGCGAGGAAGACGTCCGCCGGGCTGCGCCCCGCCTCCTCCAGCAGTTGGGCCGCCATCTGGGCGGTGTCGCCGTACCGGACCTCGACGGTGACCCCGGTGGCCTTCCGGAAGTCCTCCAGCACCGGCTTGACCAGCGATTCGCTCCGGCCGCTGTAGACGGTGATCCTCTGGTCGGAGGCCGCGGTCGGGCCGGCTTCCGCCTGGTCGCCCTCTGCCGAACCGCACGCCGTGACTCCCAGGGCCAGCAGGCCGCCGAAGGTCGCCGCAAGGACGCGCCGCATTCCGGGGGTACGCACGATCCCACTCCTCCGCTGCCGACCGACCGGCTACAGATCAGGCATATCGCCCATATTAGGGCAGCCTAACCTTAGGCGCAGAGGATGGTGGGATGCGCGCGGCGCGCCGGTGAATCCGCGACCCTCGGGGCTCTCAGGCGATGTCGGTGCGGCGGCCGCCCATCGGGATGACGAGGGGGGTGCCGGCGACCGGGCATTCGATGACCGTTGCCCGCAGCCCGAAGACCTCGTGGACCAGGTCCGGTGTGACGATCTCGGAGGGCGGACCGGCGGCGATCACCCGGCCGTCGCGCATGGCGACGAGGTGTCCGGCGTAGCGGCAGGCGAGATTGAGCTCGTGCAGGACCATCACCACGGTGCGGCCCTCGGTGCCGTTCAGGTCCGCGACGAGTTCGAGGACGTCGACCTGGTGGGCGAGGTCGAGATAGGTCGTCGGTTCGTCCAGCAGCAGGACCGGCGTGTGCTGGGCCAGGGCCATCGCGATCCACACGCGCTGGCGCTGGCCGCCCGACAGCTCGTCGATGGAGCGGGTCGCCAGCTCCGCCGAACCCGTCGCCGCCAGGGCGGCGTCCACCGCCGCCTCGTCGGAGGAGGACCACTGGCGCCACCACCGCTGGTGCGGGGTACGGCCGCGGGCCACCAGGTCGCGTACGGAGATGCCGTCCGGCGCGCTCGGGGTCTGCGGCAGCAGGGCGAGCCGCAGCGCGAACTCCCGCGCGGACAGGCCCGCGATGTCCTCGCCGTCCAGGTGGACCGCGCCACCCAGCGGCTTCAGCAGCCGGGCCAGCGCCCGCAACGCGGTGGACTTGCCACAGGCGTTGGGGCCGACGAGCGCGGTCACCTTCCCTGCCGGGATGTCGAGGTCGAGGTCCTCTGAGACGATGCGGTCGCCGTAGCCCAGGCGCAGCCCGGAGGTGCGGAGCGCGGTGGGCGAGATGCCGGTGGGCTGGGTCTCGGTCAGCGGGGCGGTCATGTCAGCCTCCCTTTCCGGCCCGGTTGGTACGGGCGAGGAGTAGCAGTAGGTACGGAGCGCCCACGACGCCGGTGAGCACACCGACGGGCAGTTCGGTCGGCGCGAGGACGAGCCGCCCGGCCAGGTCGGCGAGGATGAGCAGTACCGCTCCGGTCAGCGCGCTGGCGATCAGCGGGATGCCGGCGGTGCCGGTGAGCCGCCGCGCGATCTGCGGGGCACCCAGGGCGATGAAGGCGATCGGCCCGGCCGCCGACGTCCCGAGCGCGGTGAGGCACGCGGCGAGGACCAGCAGTGCGATCCGCGCGTGCTTCAACGGGATGCCGAGGCTCCGGGCGGTGTCGTCGTCGTACTGGAGCAGTTGGTACGGGCGGGCCAGCGCCAGGGTCAGCGGGAGAAACACCGCCAGCGCCAGCCCGATCCACTGGACGTGTTCGTAGCCGCGCCCGTTGAGGCTGCCGGTCAGCCACACCATGGCGCGGGAGGCCTGGTCGATGTCGGCGCGGGCCAGCATCCAGCGGGTCAGCGCCATCAGGGCCCCGTTCGCGGCGAGGCCGACGAGGACGAAGCGGTAGCCGGTGATGGTGCCGTCCCGGTACGCCAGCAGGTAGATGGCGCCCGAGGTCAGCAGGGCGCCGGCGAGGGCCCCGAAGGGGACGGCCGCGAAGGTGCCCGCGCCCGCCGCGGTGACCCCGCCGATGAGGATGGCGCCCACGGCGCCGGCCCCGGCGCCGGCCGCGATGCCGATCAGGTCCGGGCTGGCGAGCGGGTTGCGGGTGACGGCCTGGAAAACGGCGCCGGCCAGCCCGAACGCGGCCCCCACCAGCAGTGCGGTCAGGGCGCGGGGCAGCCGGAGCTGGTGGACGATCAGGTCGGCGGCGCCGGAGCCCGTGCCGAGTACGGCGCCCAGCACATCGCCCACCGGGATCGCGAACGTGCCCAGCGAGACGGAGGCGATCAGGCCCGCGAACCCGGTCACGACGAGGGCGAGCACCAGGAGCGCGACCCGGAGCCGCACGGCCACGCCGACGGGTCCGGCCTCGATCCTCAGCCGCCGTACGGTCTTCGGACGGATCGTCGTGCTCGTCGTGTTCGTCGTGCTCGTCGTGCTCGTCGTGCTCATCGGGTGTGCTCCTTGAGCTTGCCGCGCTTGACCAGCAGCGCGAGGAACGGCGCGCCGAGCAGCGCGGTCACCACGCCCGCCTCCAGCTCGCCGGGCCGGGCCACCATGCGGCCCACCACGTCGGCGGCGAGCATCAGCGAGGCCCCACCCAGCGCCGAACAGGGCACCAGCCAGCGGGCGTCGGGCCCGGTGAAGGCCCGTACGACGTGCGGCACGACGAGGCCGACGAACGTCACCGGACCGGCCGCGGCGACGGCCGCGCCGGTCAGCAGGACCACCGCCAGCGCGCCCAGGGCGCGGGTGGACTTGACCGGGGTGCCGAGCGAGCTGGCGACGTCGTCCCCGAGGGCGAGGGCGTTGAGCCGGCTGCTCAGGCCGAGGGCGAGGGCGAGTCCGACGACGAGGAACGGGAGCAGTTCCATGCCCAGTTGCGCGTCACGGCCGGCCAGCGAGCCGACCGCCCAGAAGCGGTACTGGTCCAGGGTGCGGACGTCGAGCAGGACCAGGGTGTTGGTGCCCGCGTCGAGCAGTACGGTCACGGCCGCGCCGGCCAGGGCGAGTTTGGCGGGGGTGGCGCCGCCGTAGCCGCTGCCGCCGACGGCGTAGGCGATGAGGCCGGCCAGCGCCCCGCCGAGGAAGGCGAACCAGATGTACTGGTACGAACTCGTCAGCCCGAGCATGCCGATGCTCGCGGCGACCGCGAACGAGCCACCGGCGCTGATGCCGATGAGGCCGGGGTCGCCGAGCGGGTTGCGGGTGATGTCCTGGGCCACCGCACCGGCGGCGCCCAGCGCGAGGCCGACCAGCAGTCCCAGGAAGGTGCGGGGCATGCGCAGTTCGCGGACCACGACGGCGTCGCCGGCGTCACTGCCCGATATCGCGGCCAGGACGTCGGAGAGCGGTACGGCCTTGGTGCCGATCGCCAGGGACGCGCAGACCATGGCGGCCACGAGGGCGATGAGCGCGGTGAGCACGAACGTCCGGGAGAGAACGCGTCGGGGCGGCGGGACAGCGGGGGCGGAGACCGCGGCGGCGTCGGCGGTGACGGGCTTAAGAGACACCCACACAAGGTAAGGGATGCCTAACCGAATCTTTCGCGCACCCCCCGCCTGGATTTGGCCGAGAAGAGCCGCTAGTCTTCACCACGCATTTACTCAGGCAAGCCTTACCTAATAACACGTGTTCCCTCTGGAGAACTGAGAACCGATGAACACCTTTGCTCAGCGTCGCCGGCCGGGCCGGATCGCCGCTGCCGTTCTCACGGCAGCCATGGCCCTTTCGCTGGCCGCCTGCGGTGGCAGCAGCGACGACAAGAAGCCGGCCGCCGAGTCGTCGAAGTCGGCCGCTGCCGAGTCGGCCGGCTTCCCGCGCACCGTCACCCACGACAAGGGCCAGACCGAGATCAAGGCCAAGCCCAAGCGCGTGGTGGCGCTGGACAACAGCCTGGTCGAGGCCGTCATCGCGCTCGACACGCCGCTGGTCGGCGGTATCGGATCGTACCGTGACCAGAAGGGCTTCCCGGCCTACCTCGGTGACGCCGTGAAGGAGACCAAGGACGTCGGCCCGCTCGACAACCCCAACCTCGAGGCGATCGCGGCCCTCAAGCCCGACCTCATCGTCTCGGCGACGGTCCGTCACGCTGACTTCTACGACCGGCTGAGCCAGATCGCGCCGACCGTGTTCGTCAAGACCACCGGCCCGATCTGGAAGGAGAACATCACCTTCCTCGGCCAGGCGCTGGGGCAGGAGGAGAAGGCCGCGGCCAAGCTGACGGCGTACCAGACCCGTGCCAAGAAGATCGGTGACGCGATCAACGCCAAGGGCGGCGGCGCCAACGGCAAGCCCACCTTCTCGATCGTCCGCTTCCTCGACGGTCCGACGCGCATCATGCTGCCCAAGACCTTCAGCGGCATCATCCTGACCGACATGGGCCTGACGCGGCCGGAGAACCAGCGCGACGAGGTGAAGTTCAACATCGAGATCAGCGAGGAGCAGATCCAGCAGGCCGACGCGGACCACATCTTCGTGACCACTTTCTCGGGCGGTGAGGAGCGCAAGAAGAAGTTCCTCGCCAACCCGCTGTGGCAGCGCCTGAACGCCGTCCAGAAGAACCAGGTCCACGAGGTCGAGGACTCCATGTGGATGACCTCGGTCTCCCTCCAGGGCGCGGACGCGGTCCTCGACGACATGGCGAAGATCTTCCAGGTGGACCCCGCCAAGTAGGCGGCGCCACCTGCTCCAAGGGCCGGCCCCGGCCGCGTACTTCGCTACGCGGCCGGGGCCGGCCCTTTGTGTGTGCGGGGGGCTCGCTCGCGGCTCGCTCAGCCCTCGTCCTCGATCCGGCGCAGCCGCTCCGCGTCACAGGTCCGGGGGCACGTCGTACAGGCCCGGGCCGCGTCCAGCGTGTAGTACATGCAGCAGCCGAGCCGGGTGCGGGTCGGGTGCAACTGCCCGGCGCGGTCCGCGAGGCGCCTGAAGTCGGCGCCGCCGGGGAAGGGCGCGATGGCGGTCGGGAGCACATCGGTCGCCTCGCGTACGGCCCGGTCCTCCTGTCCGAGGACGCGGCCGAGGTACCAGATCCCGGAGACGAGGTCGTCGGCGACCATGCCCCACAGGGCCCGGTCCCGGCGCCGGACCCGCGGCCCGATGGCGGCCAGCAGCGGCCGTACGTGATCGGCGACGGCCGCGCGCAGCTCGGCCCGCAGCGCCTCCTCGTCGGCCACCACCCGGGCCCCCGGCAGGCGGGCCGCCGCGTCGCCGGGCAGGCAGGCGAATCCGGCCACCGGAACGATCTCGAACGTGCCCGTCGAGAGGTCCACGCGCACCTCGCGCGGGCGGATGCGCGGTACGCGCCGCTCCAGGTACCAGGCGCCGCTCATCAGCAGGCTGACGGACCAGAGGTAGTCGTGCAGCGCGCGCGAGGCGGCCACGTCGGGGCGCGGCTCGTGCCCGTGCCCCGCCCGGATGCGGGCGGCCTCGGCGGCGACGAAGGCGTCCAAGGCCCCCTGGCCCGCGGTCGATCCCGCCGGTTCCGTCGGTTCCGTCGGTTCCCACAGTTCCGCGAGTTCCGAGAGCTCCGAGAGCTCCACGGGTTCCGAGAGTCCTGCGAGTTCCGCGCCGTTGACCCACCGTCCGGGCCGGGTGGCAGCGGTGGCCACCCGGACGTCCAGCGCCTCGCAGACGGCCGCGAGGCGACCGTAGGTCCGGGCGAGTACGGCGGCGCCATCCACGTCCGGACGTTCGGGCGAGGCGATGCGCGGGACCGTGGTCATCGGCTCTCGATCATGTGCAGCACGGAAACTCCGGTTACGGGAGAGTAGGTAAGCCTTACCTTAACCCAATGGCTTAGGATCACGACATCAAGCCACGCCTCGCACCTGGACCCCGAGTTGAGACTAAGGGTTGGCTAACCTAAGCTGACCTTCGCCGGCGGATACGCATTCCGTCGGCTCTGAGGCGTGCCGGAAAACAGTCATCCGCCCACCCTCCACTGCTCAGTTTTCGGAAGGGGCTCAAGCCCATGCGGTTGTACCTGCTCGCACTCAACCCCACGGATTCGGTCACCGAGGGGTTCCTCCCCGCCGCAGCCCGGCTCGGCCTCGAGGTCACCGTCCTCACCGACCAGCCCGACGCGCACCGCCGGTCGGTCGCGCCGGACGTCGAGGTCCTGGAGTGCGACGTACGCGACTTCCGCGCGGTCATCACCCGGATATCCACCCACCACGCGCCCGACGCGGTGTTCACCAACAGCGATCACCTCCAGACCCAGGCGGCCCTGGCGGCCGACTACTTCGGCCTCCCGGCCAAGGACTGGCGGACGGCGCTGCGCGTCAAGGACAAGGCGGAGATGCGCCGCCACCTCGCCGCGAGCGGACTCGACGCGGTGTGGTCGACGGAGCTGCCCGCCGGTCAGGACCCGGCCGGCCTCACCGCCCTGGACGTGCCGTACCCGTGCGTGGTCAAGCCCCGGGAAGGCGTGGCCAGCGAGGACGTGGTGCTGGTCGAGGGGCCCGAGGAACTCGTCCTGCGCTGCAAGGAGATCCAGACCCGTCGGCCGCAGGCGGCCCTGGTGGTCGAGGAGTACCTGACCGGCGAGCTCTACACCCTGGAGACGCTCGGCGACGGACACGTCCGCCACGTACTGAGCGGCTTCCACACCCGGCTGTCCGCACCGCCGTACTTCATCGAGGAGCAGTTGGTCTACCTCCCCCAGCACCCCGAAGAGGTGGTGGAGCAGGTCCTCGCCCAGCTCGACGCGCTCGGCGTCGGATTCGGCGTCTGCCACACCGAATTCGTCGTGCACGACGGCCGCGCCCGCATCATCGAGGTCAACTACCGGGCCATCGGCGACCAGATGGACCTGCTCCTGACACGGCTGCTGGACATCCCGCTCTTCGAGCACGTCCTGCGCACCCACCTGGGGCAGCCGCTGCCCGCCGACCTGGGCGCGCGCACGGACGGCGCCGCCGTCGTCGACTACCCCTGCGCCCAGGGCGCCGGCACGCTCACGGCCGCGCCCGAGGCCGCCGACCTCACCGTGGACGGCGTGGAGCTGACGTACCGACCGCTGCGCGCGGTGGGGGAGCGGCACGAGCTGTACCACACCAACCGCGACTACGTCGGAGTGCTGCGCGCGGTCGGCCAGGACCAGAAGACCGTCGAGCGGGTCGCCGCCGACTACCTCGCGGCCCAGCGCTGGGAGATAACCCCGTGACCACGACCGCCTCGGCCGCCATCGTCACGCACGCCGCCACGCTCGCCGCCGCGCACGCCGCCACGCACGCCGACTCCACCGAATCGGAGCTGCTGCTCCGCGTCCTCGGTGCGCTCCTGCGGGAGGACGTCGTCGGCCTGCGCACCCGCACCACCCCCGTCGACCGCGCCGACGGCCGCTGGCTGCGGCTACCCGCCGAGGACGGTGACGCCCTGCTCCTGCCGGTCGCGCAGGACGGCTACCAGAGCGTGTACGCGGCCCGGCTGCCGCTGCTCGCCCGGGAGTCCGACGGCCGCGAGCTCACCACCCACGACGAGGTACTCGACGCCCTGAGCGCGCTCGCCGACCCCGTCGACCGCGGCGGCTTCGACGCCTTCGCCGAGGAATGCCGCCAGACCCTCGCCACGATGCGGCTGCACGCCGAGACCCGGGACGAAGTCGCCGCCGGCCTTGCTTCCCGACGCGGCCCCGACCCCGCCGACTGGACCGGCCTCGCGGGCGGGCTCGCGTACGACACCCTCGCCGCGCGCCTCGACCACCCGGTGTACCCCACCGCGCGCGGCCGCTCCGGCCTCGACGAGGACCAGCTGCGGGCCTACGCGCCCGAGTTCCACCCGCACTTCGCGCTGCGCTGGATCGCCGTGCCGCAGCAGGACCTCACCGTGGCCGGCGGCCCGGCCGCGCTGCCCGCCTCCTGGCCCACCCCGGCCGCGCTCGGCCTGCCCGAGCTCGACGGCAGCCACCTCGCCCTTCCCGTCCATCCGCTCACCGTCGGCGCGCCGCTGCGCGAGGCCCTGAGCGCGGCGGGCCTGGCCGACCGTGCCGTGCTCGCCGAGCGCCCGTACCTCGACGTGATCCCGACGCTGTCGATGCGTACGGTCGCCGTCACCGAAGACCCCACCCTGCACCTCAAGGTCCCGATGGCCACCGCCACCCTGGGGCTGCGCAACCGCAGGATCATCCGGCCCGGCTTCCTCGCCGACGGGGTCGCGGGCCAGCGACTGATAGAAGCCGTCGTCGCACGGGAACCGCGGTTCCAGGGCGTGATCCTGCACGCCGACGAGACCGTCTACGCCCACGCGGGGCACGAGCTCCTCGCCGCGCTCTGCCGCCGCTACCCGGCCGGTCTCGAGAACGCCGTCGTCACCCCGCTCGCCGCGCTGCTCGCCGAAGCCCCCGGCGGCCGGCTGCTGATCGACCACCTCGCCGACCGCTTCTACGGCGGCGACCCGATCGCCCTGCTCGACGCCTACCTGCGGCTGCTCTTCGACTGGCAGACGACCCTGTTCGGCTACGGCGTCGCCCTGGAGTCGCACCAGCAGAACGTCTCCCTCGTCCTCGACCGCGGTCCGGCCGGCGACACCCGCGTCCGGCTGCTGTTCAAGGACGACGACGGCCCGCGCGTCCACCCGGCCCGCGTACGCGCGACGCTCGGCGCCGACGCCCCGCTCGGCTTCGACGACCCCCGCGCCTTCTGCGAGGACGACCGCCCGCTCACCGACCTGTTCAGCACGATCACCCTGCACCTGTGCGCCGGCTCGTACGCCTTCGGGCTGGCCCGGCACGGCCGCGCCGGGGCGGGCGCCCTGCTGGACCTCGTACGCGACCGGCTCGCCGAGGCCGTCGAACGGCTCGGCACCGGACCGGGCGAGGCCGGCGCCACGCTGCGCGACCACGTCCTGGACGCCGCGCAGCTGCCCGTCAAGGCGATGGTGAGCGCCGGAACCCTGCTCAGCAAGGAGCGCTCGGGCGCCGCGGACATCAACAAGCACTACACCACCGGCCCCAACTACCTGCTGCGGGCGGAGGCTTCGCGGTGAGCACCACCACTCCCCCGGACCGGCGCGAGGCGGCCGCCGGGACGGCGCCCGAGCCGCGCCCGGCCCTCGGCCGCAGACAGGTCCACGCCGTCGCCGGATGCTACTTCGTGGCCTCCTTCGCGGCGCTCGGCCTGCCGCCCTTCCTCACCGAGATCCTCCCGGAGCTCGGCGACCGCGACGCCAGCTGGGCGGGCGTGCTCTACATCGTCCCCACGGTCTTCGCGGCCGTCGGCGCCCCCCTGTGGGGGCGGCTCGCGGACCGGTTCGGCCGCAAACGACTGCTCCTGCGCGCCCAGTTGGGGCTTGCGCTGTCCTTCCTGCTGGCCGGCTGGGCCGACTCGATCGCCGCCTTCACCGTGGCCCTGGTACTCCAGGGCGTCCTCGGCGGTACCTTCGCCGCCTCCAACGGCTACCTGGGCGCCGCGCTCCGGGGCCCGGACCTGTCCCGAGCCCTCACCCTGATGCAGGGCGCCGCCCGGGCCGCGCTGGTCTTCGCCCCCATCGTGGTGGGCAGCCTCTCGCCCTGGCTGTCCCCGCACCGCCAGTACGCCCTGCTCGCCGTCCTTCCGCTGACGGCCGCGCTGCTGATCGCCGCGCTGCCGGAATCCCGCGGCGTGCCGGCGGAGCCCCGCGAGCCGGCGGAAAACGAGGATCCGGCGGCCGACGCTCCGGCTGCCGACGCCCCGGCGACCGGGAAGCAGGACGAAGGCGCCCGCACCGAGCGCATCACCTCCCTGCGCGGCTTGTACGCCCTGGAGTTCGCCTTCGTCTTCTCCACCGTCATCTCCTTCCCGTACCTGATCTCCCTCATCGAGGAGCGGATCCCCGGTACTTCCCCGGTGGTCTCCGGCGTTCTGTTCGCCCTGCCCCACCTGTGCTACCTCGCCGCCGCGATGTGGGTGCACTCGGCCTTCCACCGGCGCCCCCGCCTCGGTGTGGCGCTCGGCTTCTCCTGCATAGCCCTCGGGCTGGCCGGGCACGGGCTGGCCCACTCGCTCGCCACCCTCGTCGCCGTCCGCCTGCTGCTGGGCGCGGGCCTCACCCTCGGCCTCGTCTGCCTCTCCGTGATGGCCTCCGACTGTGCCAAGGGCCGCGCTCCCGGCGGGCTGTTCGGCTCGATCGAATTCTTCTCCAAGGCCGGCGCGGTCGTCGCCGGCCTGGCAGCCGCCCTCGGCAACAGCCTGTGCGGGCCGTCCGCGCCCGTGCTGACCGGCACCGCCGTGGCGCTGATCACGGTCTGCGCGACCGCCGTGCCGGACCTGAACCTCCGCTCCCCCCGCTCTCTCCGCACCCGCTGGAGCCGTTGATGTCCCTGACCGATGCAATCGGTACCGCCGCAGTCGCCCGCTCCGCCGCTCCGGCCGGGCTCCCCACCGCCGACGAGGCGGTCGCCCACACCCTCCTGAACTGCCTGCTGCGCGAGCTGTCCGGGCCGGAACACCAGACCGCGGTCGCGGACGGCCACCTGATGCTGTGGCTGCCCCGCCGCGGGGTGCTGCTGCGCGCCGCCCTGCGCCGTACGTCGCTGCTGGGCGCGCACCGGTTCACCGGGCCGGTGCGGGAGCGTCGGGCGGACGGCTGGGCCGAGGTGGACTGGCGCCGCCTCGCCGAGTACGTCCAGGACGAGCTGACCCTGCGGACGGACGTACGCAACGAGGAGTTCCTGGAGCAGATCGCCTCCAGCCACCAGGCCGTGTCGGCCGCGCTCGCCGTACGCGCCGAGCGGCCCGCCACGGACACCGTGTTCGGGGACGGCGACGGGCTCGCCGCCTACCTGGAGTCCGAGCAGTCCCTCCTCTTCGGCCACCGCTTCCACCCCACCCCCAAGGCCCGCACCGGCGACACCGCCTCCTGGCTCGCGTACGCCCCCGAGACCGGCGCCTCCTTCCAGCTGCGCCACCTCGCCGTCCGCGAGCACCTGATCGCCCAGGAGACCGCCGCCGAAGGTGCCGCGCAGCCCCTGGACCGGCTGCGCGCCGATGTGCCCGAGGGCTACCGGCTGCTGCCCGCGCACCCGTGGCAGTACGAGATGCTGCGCGAACACCCCGAGCTGCGCGCGGCGTTCGACCGCGGCGACGTCCTGGACCTGGGCCCCGCCGGCAAGCCCTTCGCCGCGACCGCCTCGGTGCGCACGCTGTACGACGGAGCCAGCTTCCTGAAGTTCAGCCTCAACATCCGCATCACCAACTGCCTGCGCAAGAACGCGAGTTACGAGCTCTCCGGCGCGGTCGCCCTGACCCGCCTGCTGGCCCCGGTCCTCGCCGACCTGGAGACGCGCTTCCCCGGCACCGCCATGCTGCGCGAGCCCGCCTACCGCAGCATCGCCCTGCCCGGCCCCGACGGCACCCCGGACCGCTCCCTCCTCGAAGGCTTCGGCGTGATCGTCCGCGAGGGGCTGCTCACCCGGCTCATGCCCGGCACCACCCCGCTGCTCGCCGCAGCCGTCGCCGACGAGTACCCCACCGGCCCCGGGCACATCTCCCGCCTGCTCGCCGACACCTCCGAGCAGTCCGCGCTCGACTGGTGGGCGGCGTACCTCAAGCTGCTCGTCCCGCCGGTCATGGCCGCGTACTTCGACCACGGACTCGTACTCGAACCGCACCTGCAGAACGTCGTCGTCTGCGTCGACGAGGAAGGCATGCCGGCCCAGGTCCTCTTCCGTGACCTGGAGGGCACCAAGCTGGTCCCCGAGCAGCATGCGGAGCTGCTCGCGTCCCTGCCGGCCGAGGTCGCGGGCCCGATGACGTACGACGCCCAGCGCGGCTGGGACCGGGTCGTGTACTGCCTGCTGGTCAACCACATCGCCGAGATGCTCGCCGCACTCGCCGACCTGCACCCGCAGTCCGAGGCCGCCCTGTGGGCCCAGGTCCGCGCCACCCTCCAGGCGTACGCCGACCTGGGCGACTGCCCGCCGCGGCTGGCCGCCCTGCTCGCCGGAGTGCCCCTGCCCGCCAAGGCGAACCTGCTCACCCGCTGGGAGCGCAAGGCCGACCGCGACGCCGGCTACGTCCGGCTCGCCTCCCCGCTCGCCGAGGACGTGCTGTCCCAGGCACTGCGAAACGACGCCGACGACGACATCCGGAGCGCCCGATGACCACGCCCACGCCCGCGGTGCGCGACCTCCTCGCCACCCTCGACGGCACCGAACTGCCGGCCTACCTGTATGACTTGACGGCGCTGCGCGAGCACGCCGCGGCCATACGGGCCGCTCTGCCGGAGCGGGTCGAGCTGTACTACGCGGCCAAGGCCAACCCGGAGGCGGAGATCCTGGCCGCCCTCGGCCCGTACGTCGACGGCTACGAGGTCTCCTCCGGCGGCGAACTCGCCCACGTGGCCAAGGCGGTGCCGGGCCGCCCGCTGGCCTTCAGCGGCCCCGGCAAGACCCCCGCCGAGCTCACGACCGCACTCGAACTGGGCGTGGAGCGCTTCCACGTCGAGAGCCTGCACGAGCTCCACATGCTGGCCGCTCTCGCCGAGCGCACCGCCCCCGCGTCGGACGGCCGCCCCGCTCGCCCCGGTGTCCTGCTCCGCTTCAACCTCCCGCTGGCCGCCGCCTCCCTCGAAGGCAGCTCGCTGGCCATGGGAGGCCGCCCCACTCCCTTCGGCTTCGACCCGGCCGAGGCCGACACGGCCGTCCGCCTGCTCACCGACGGCACCTACCCGCAGCTTGAGCTGCTGGGCGTGCACGCGCACCTGGCCAGCGGCCTCGACGCCCCGGAGCAGCTCTCCGTAGCCGAATCGGTCGTCGCCTGGGCCGCGGACCTCGCCGCCCGCCACCGGATCCGCCTCGCCGAGGTCAACGTGGGCGGCGGCATGAGCGTCGACTACGCGGCCCCGGAGACCCGCTTCGACTGGACGGCGTACGGAGCGGGCCTCGGCCGGCTCGCGGACGCGAACCCGGAGCTCACCCTGCGGATCGAGCCGGGGCGCGCGGTGACCGCGTACTGCGGCTGGTACGCCACCGAGGTGCTGGACGTGAAGCACAGCCACGGCGAGGAGTTCGCCGTGGTCCGCGGCGGCACGCACCACATGCGCACCCCGGCGACCAAGGGCCACGACCAGCCCTGCACGATCGTCCCCGTGACCGACTGGCCCCACCCCTGGCCCCGACCGGCCGCCGAGGCGCACCGCGTCACCCTCACCGGCCAGCTCTGCACCCCGAAGGACCTGCTGTCGCGCAACGTGCCCGCCCCCGGCCTGCGGGCCGGCGACCGGGTCGCCTTCGGCCTCGCGGGCGCCTACGCGTGGAACATCTCCCACCACGACTTCCTGATGCACCCACGGCCCGGCTTCCACTTCCTCACGCCGCAGCCGACGGACAGTCAGTAACAAGAAGGGTCGCCTCCCGCAACAGGGTCACCATCTGATGCGCGAGGCGCCCTTCCATCCGATCCTTCGCGACCGTGCTCTCATCGCCGGTGGCACACCGGATCGGTAGGCGGCACCAGCTCTCCAGTGGCGACTTCTACAAGGTGTGCCGGAGCATCGCCCTGCTGCAAGGCGGTCACGTACTCGATGATCTGAGCGTGGGAGAGCACCGGCACCCTTTGGTGCAGGGTGTGCATGGCATGAACCCTCCCGCGAGCGTCTGCTACCGCCCGGACCTCATCGTGCAGATCGTCCACTGCGGTCCGTGTGACCTGCCTTCGAATGCGGGCTCGATAGTCCGACTCCCATGCCCCGGTCACTGCGGAGACGACACCGATCCGGTGCAGGCTTCCGTCGACACGGTCGACAAGATACGGCCCGTTTCCGACCAGCATGAAGTCCGGATTCCGGGTGCGCAGATACTCCTCAGACGTCCAGTCAACGATCCATACCAGCTCGTGCTGCTCTACATGCGACACACCCATGCGCATCGCGTCCAGCCCAGCAGACAGCTCTCGCTGGAGGTCGCGTTCCAGCTCTTCCTCGACCATCCGAACCGCGGCATCTCGCTCAATCACTGGGCCAGCATCCCGTACGGATTCGCCTGGCGACCACCACGTTTCCTGCTCGCTGCACGGCTGCGCAGACACCAGCGGACGCTCGCGATCGGCGTCAACACATGCTGCTGATCCTCCGAGTTCAGGCCAGCCTCTTGAGCATTTCGGCCGCGGCAGGTCCGGCGGAGGCGGGGTTCTGACCGGTGACCAGGTTGCGGTCGACGACCACGTTCGGGGCCCACGGCTCGCCCTCCTGGTAGTGGGCTCCGGCCTCGACCAGGCGGTCTTGGACCAGCCACTCGGCCTTGGCGGCCAGGCCGGTCTGGGTCTCCTCGGCGAACACCCCGGCCGCGCTGCTGGCCGCCAGTCACATCCCGTGCGAATCCAGAGACGAGGTCGACCTTCTGCCCGTCGAAAAGGGGACCGCCTCCCCTACCGGGCTGTAGCCCTGGTGCGGGAGGCGCCACCGCCCTCGCCCAGCCAGGCCGAGTCACCATCCTGACGTCCGACGTCGAGGACATCGCCATACTCACCGCCGACCACCTCCGTGTGACCGCCGAGAAGGTCTGACGGGTGCCGCTTGCAGCACTACGTCTCACGTCGGTTCCAGCGCTGGGCGAACGTGACGATGAGTCCTCCCCCAAAGACCTGGATCGCAGAGAGTCCAGTAAGCGGTCGCACTGGTGCCCGCCCACCCACGCGGCGGGATGGGTTGTTGAGCCAGGCCGAGAGGGCGGGCGGGCTGCGTGGCGTCGAGGATGCTCGGCGGGTGGAAGCGCTCCTGCCGTCACGCGGTGCGGTGGTCTCACTGTGCCGAAGCGATGGACCCTTTCGTTCGTGCCCTGGGCTGAATCCAGTCGGGCCGTTCCGTCGCAGGAGACGAGGTGCAGCGAAGGCTCCCCGGGCGCGGCCGCGCCTAGGGAGCCTTCGGGAAGGTCGGCTGTCCGGTGCGGAGGACTAGAGTGCGATCCACTCGGTGGACGTGGTGACCTGCTTCAGGACGTCCGGGAGCGGCTCGATGCCGAGACCCGGGCCCGTAGGGACGTCGAGGTGGCCGTCGGCGAGGACGAACGGCTCCGTGATGTCGGTGGCGAAGTAGCGGTGGGACCCGGAGGTGTCGCCGGGGAGGGTGAAGCCAGGGAGGGCGGCGAGGGCGACGTTGGCGGCGCGGCCGATGCCGGTCTCCAGCATGCCGCCGCACCAGACGGGGATGCCGTGGGCGCGGGCGATGTCGTGGATGCGGCGGGCTTCGAGGTAGCCGCCGACGCGGGCCGGCTTGATGTTGATGATGGAGCAGGCGCCGAGGGAGATGGCAGCGGCGGCGTCGGCGGCGGACTCGATGGACTCGTCCAGGCAGATCGGTGTGCGCACCAGCTTGGCGAGCTGGGCGTGCTGGACCATGTCGTCGTTGGCGAGGGGCTGTTCGATCAGCAGGAGGCCGAAGTCGTCCAGCTTGGCGAGCTGCTGGGCGTCGACGAGGGTGTACGCGGCGTTGGCGTCGACCTGGAGGAGGAGGTCGTCGCCGAAGCGCTCACGGACGGCGCGGACGGGTTCGACGTCCCAGCCGGGCTCGATCTTCAACTTGATCCGGACGTAGCCCTCCGACACGTAGCCCTCCACCGCGTCCAGGAGCTCGGGTATCGAGTCCATGATGCCGACGGAGACGCCGCAGGGGACGCGGTCGCGGGACGCGCCCAGGTAGGAGCCGAAGGACTCGCCCGCCAAGCGGAGTTGGGCGTCGAGGACGGCTGTCTCCAGGACCGACTTCGCCATGTGGTGGCCGGTGAAGGGTTCCAGTACGCGGCCGACGGTGGCCGCGTCCACGCCGTCCTTCGGCAGGGCCGGGACGAGGAAGCGGCGCAGGACGTCCTGGGCCCCGTCGACGAACTCGGAGCAGTAGCGGGGTTCCGACATGGCCGCGCATTCCGCCCAGCCTTCCGTTCCGTCGGAGGTGACGACGCGGACGAGCAGGACGTCGCGGCTGGTCTCGACGCCGAAGGAGGTGCGGAACGGGGCGACGAGCGGCATCGCGATACGGCGCAGTTCGACGCCGGAGATCTTGGTCTTCATGTGCGGGTGGCTCCTGGTGGGGTGTTCAGGGGTGTTCAGGTCGTGCGGTGGATGACGTAGCTGCGGCGGTCGTGGAATCCGGCGACGCGGGATCCCTCGGCAAGCAGGCCGCCGAGGGTGTGCCGGACGGCCAGACGCCAGTCGCGGGCGGCGCCCGGGTCCGTACGGCGGAGGGACTCGATGTCGTCGGGGAGGTCGATGAGGACGGTGGCGGCGTCGGTGGGGCCGATCACGGGGTGGCCGTCGTGGTCGCGGACGCCGTGGGCGACGTCGGCGGGGAGCTCGAACGCGTACGGTCCCGCGGGCGCGGTCAGGTCCCAGGCGGTCAGGACGCGGTCGGACTCGTCGCCGCCGTTGATGGCATCGTCCATGGCCCCGTAGAAGGACGTCAGGTACTCCTCCGGACGGGCTCCGAGCTTCACGAGGTTGAAGTAGGCGTTGCGGCGGATCAGCGGGTCGTAGGTCCACGTGATGCGCTTGATTCCGCGGGCGAGGGCCCACTGGCGCTGGTGCAGTTTGAGGGCGAGGCCGATGCCGCGCCCCATGGCGGTGCCGGTGATGTGGGAGTGCAGGGTGGTGCCGATGGGGTCGCCGAAGAAGGCGACGGACGCGCCGACCAGGCGGCCTTGCTCGTACGCGCCGGCGACGTAGTTGCCCGCGTGGGACAGGGCGCGCATGACTTCGGCGGAGACAGGCGAACTGTCGGCGTCCGTACCCCAGATTTCGGCGTAGAGGCGGCTGACGGTGTCGAGGTCCTCCATGGTGTGGAGTTCCCTCAGATCGAGTGCGTTCACTGCATCGCTCCGACGAGTGCGGCCAGGAGCCGGGCACGGTCCGGCATGGTGGCGGTGACGACGTGTTCGTGGTCGGCGTGGGCGCCGTCGCCGACGGCGCCGAGGCCGTCGAGGGTGGGGCAGCCGACTCCGGCGGTGTAATTGCCGTCGGAGGCGCCGCCGACGGCGGCCTGCCGCAAGGGGTCGAGGCCGAGTCGTGGGGCGATGTCGTCGGCCAGGGCGAAGAGCTTGTGGGAGGCGTCCGGGTCCAGGGGCGGGCGGTTGGGGCCGCCGGCGATCCGCAGGCGCGCCTCGGGATCGTGCGGTTGCAGGGTCCTGATGAGCTGGTCGACGGCTTCCTGGGCCGCTGCCGTGGGGACACGTACGTCCACGCTGAGGTCGGCGCGGGCGGGCACGGTGTTGTTCGCGGTGCCC
Organism: Streptomyces sp. NPDC028910; assembly: GCF_055564955.1. Lineage (NCBI taxonomy): Bacteria > Bacillati > Actinomycetota > Actinomycetes > Kitasatosporales > Streptomycetaceae > Streptomyces > Streptomyces sp. NPDC028910. Next base: position 258,188 of record NZ_JBVHVF010000001.1, read on the forward strand.
GACGACATCACGGTGGGGGTGACGGTCGTTCCCGGCCCGGTCCGGACGGTCACGGTGTCGGCGATCCGGCTCAGGGCGAGGACCTGGTGGGCGAGTTCGGTCGCCGCGTTGACGCCCTTCTCGGGTTCGAGCCCGGAGTGGGCGGCGCGGCCGTGGACGGTGATGTCGTAGAGGGACACGCCCTTGCGACTGGTCTTGAGCGCACCCTCGGGGGCCGACGGCTCCAGGACGAGGGTCGCCGCGCACTGCCGTGCCAGGTCCTCGATGAGGGGGCGAGAGGTGTCCGAGCCGACCTCCTCGTCGCCCGTGATCAGGACGCACACTCCGTCGAGGGAGGGCAGGGTGGCCAGGGCGTGGAACATCTGGACCAAGCCGGCCTTCATGTCGAAGACGCCGGGGCCGCGGGCGATGCCCTGCTCCACCGACCAGGGGTGGGTCGTGAGCGAGCCGATCGGCCAGACGGTGTCGTGGTGCCCGAGGAGCAGGATGCGCGGGGCGCCGAAGGTCCACTGGACGTGGGTGACGCCGTCGACGACCAGCGTCTTCGGGCGGGCGCCGAGCAGCCGGCTTCCCTGGTCGGCGACCACGCGTGCGCTGCGGGCGACGGCGGCGTGGTCGGCGGAGTACGACTCGCAGGTCACGAGTTCTTCGAGGTCGGCGAGCATGGCGTCGAGGTCGAACGCGCGGTCCGCTCGCGGTGGACGGGGATCTTGGTCAACCGGCACGGTTGGTCCTCCAGGTTGGGATGACCGCCACGCTAGGCAGGGCGGGCACGGCCCGGTTGGTGCCGTGGTGACAACCTCGGCCTCGGGTTCGTAGCGGGGACCGAACCTCCCCGCGAACGGCCGGTGCCCGGCGGGTCGTACGACCGGCCGGGCACCGTTCCAAGGACAGGTCAGCCCAGGTCAACCCATGTGCTTGGTCATGAGCTGCCGCATGTTCCCGCCGAGGATCTTCAGGATGTCCGCCTCCGGCAGACCCCTGCGGACGAGCGCCTCGGTCACCAGCGGCATGCCCGCCGGGCCCTCAAGGCCGGGGAAGTCGAACATGGGGTCCTCGTCATCGAGGTTCTCGCAGCAGGGCGGCATGACGTCCGCCATGACCTCGCGTACGAAGTCCGAGCCGAGGCCGACATGGTCGATCCCGGCGACGGAGACGACGTGTTCGATGTGGTCGACGATCCGGTCGACGTGCACCTTCGCCTGGTCGTCGGTGAGGAAGTCGGGTACGAAGTTCACGCACACCACTCCGCCGGTGGCGGCGACGCCCCGGATCTGGTCGTCGGTGAGGTTGCGGTGGTGGTCGCGCAGGGCGCGGGCACACGAGTGGGTGGCTATGAGCGGACGGGTGGCCAGTTCCAGGACGTGTGCGACGCCGTTCACGCCCAGGTGGGAGATGTCGAAGAGCATCCCGAGGCGTTCCATCTCGCGCAGCGCCTCGACGCCGGGTGCGGTCAGCCGGCTGCCGGTGGCGTCCTCGCGGCTGCCGTCGGCGAGCGGGGTGCGCCCCCAGTGGGCGATGGAGGCGATCCGTACGCCCAGCCGGAAGAGGGTGGGCAAGAGTTCGACGGAGGCGTCGATGCCGGGGGCGCTCTCCAGGGCGAGGACGAGGGCGATCCTGTCCTCGGCGAGGGCCGCGTCGATGTCGGCACCGTTCAGGCACAGTGCGACCTGGTCGGCGTTGGCCTCGGCGAGGACGTGGGCGCACTCGATCATGCGGAGGGTCTGCCGGAGCGCGCCCTCGGGGCGGTACTGGTCGTCGATGAACACGGGCAGGACCTGGATGTCGATGCCGCCCTCGCGCAGCTGCGGCAGCCAGCGTTCGCGGAAGAAGGAACCCCAGCGCTTCGGGGGGCGCGCGGCGACGGCCATGAGGAGGTCGTTGTGCGCGTCGGCGACGACGGCACGGTGGTGGAGGTCGTGGGACACGACGAACCTTTCAGCGGGAAGGAGCAGGCGGGGCAGGCGGCTCAGGCGCGTGCGAGGCGCGGGACCGCTTCGAGCAGAGTGCGCGTGTACGCGTGCCGGGGCGCGCCGATCACGTCCTCGACGGGGCCGGACTCCACGAGCTGGCCGTGGTGCATGACGGCGACGGCGTCGCAGACGTACCGCACGACGGCGAGGTTGTGCGAGATGAACAGCATGGTCAGGCCGAGTTCGCTGCGCAGTTCGCGCAGGAGGTTGAGTACGGCTCCCTGGACGGAGACGTCGAGGGCGGAGGTGATCTCGTCGGCGATGAGGAGCTCCGGCCCGGCCGCGAGGGCGCGGGCGATGGCGACGCGCTGGCGCTGCCCGCCGGAGAGCTCGCGGGGGTACTTGCCCGCGTACGTGGCGGGGAGGGCGACCAGTTCGAGGAGCCGCCCGGCCTCCGCCGGCCGCTGGGCGCGGGGGACGCGGGTGCCCTCGGCGATGGCGTCGCCGATGCTCATGCGCGGGTTGAGCGAGGAGTACGGGTCCTGGAACACCATCTGGACGCGGCCGCGGGCGACCCCGGAGATGGTCCCGCTGTACGGGGTCAGGCCGGCCACGGCGCGGGCGAGGGTGGACTTCCCGGAGCCGGACTCTCCGACGAGGCCGGTGACGGAGCCGGCGGGGACCTCCAGGCTGACGCGGTCGACGGCGGTGAAGGAGCCGAAGCGGACGGTGAGTTGGCTGATGTTCACAGGACCTCCCAGCAGGCCACGGAGTGTGTTTCCGTACGGGCGAGCAGCTTGGGGCGGATGGCGCAGCGGCCGGTGGCGAAGGCGCACCGGTCGGTGAAGGCGCAGCCGTCGCCGACGTCGGCGGGCGCGGGCTGGCGGCCGGGGATGGTGGTGAGGGGACCCGACCGGTCGGTGTCCATGTCGGGGAGGGAGCCGACGAGGGCGCGGGTGTAGGGGTGGCGGGCGTAGTGGAGGCCGTCGGCGGGGAGTTCCTCGACGATGCGGCCCGCGTACATCACGGCGATCCGGTCGCACAGTTCGCTGACGACGGCGATGTCGTGGGAGATGAACAGGGCTCCGGCCTGCGTCTCATCGACCGCCTCGCGCAGGACCCGCAGGACCTCGCGCTGGACGGTGACGTCGAGGGCGGTGGTGGGTTCGTCCGCGATGATCAGGCGGGGCGTGTTCATCAGGCCCATGGCGATGACGGCGCGCTGGCGCATGCCGCCGGACAGTTCGTGCGGGTGCCGCTTGGCGACGTCGGCGGGGTCCTTGATGCGGACCCTGCCGAGCCGTTCGACGGCGCGGGCGCGTGCCTCGGTTCGGGTGGCGCCGTCGTGCAGGGTGGCCACCTCCGCGAGCTGGCCGCCGACGCGGAGGGCGGGGTTGAGGGAGGAGGTGGGGTCCTGGAAGACCATCGCGAGCGACGATCCGAGCAGCTTGCGGCGCTCGGAGTCGGTCAGGCCGTCGAGGTCGACCCCGCCGAGCCGCATGCGGGCGCTGCCGGTGAGGCCGGGGTAGGGCACTATCCGGCCGATGGCGGCGGCCGTCATGCTCTTGCCGCTGCCCGATTCGCCGACGAGGCCGACGATCTCTCCCGCGCGGACGGTCAGCGACAGCTGCCGTACTGGGGTGATGCCTCCGGGGAAGGCGACGGTGAGGTCCCGTACCTCCAGGACGGCGTCCGGTGCGGGGTCGTCCTGGGCGGGGGTGACCGCGGGGGCGACGGGCTTGCCGACCGTTTCGCGGGTGTGGGCGGCGGCCTTGGCGAAGGTGTCGCCGAGGAGCATGAAGCCGAGGCCGGAGAGGCTGACGGCGAGGGCGGGGGCGACGACGACGGACGGGGTGACGTAGACGTGCCCGAAGGCTTCGTTGAGCAGCCGGCCCCAGTCGTAGGAGGGCGCCTGGACGCCCATGCCGAGGAAGGACATCGCGGACAGGCCGAGCAGGGCGCCGCCCATGGCCTGGGCGGTGTTGAGGATGAGCGGTTCGGCGATGTTGGGGAGGATGTGGCGGGTGAGGATGCGGTGGCGGGGCACGCGCAGCATGCGGGCCGCCGCGATGTAGTCGGATCCGGCGACGGACGCGGTCATGGTGTGGGTGAGCCGGGCGAACGTCGGCGCGAGGGCGATGCCGATGCCGAGGACGGCGCCCTGTGCGCCGAGGCCGGCGACGACGGCGGTGAACATGGCGAGCAGCAGGGCGGGGAAGGCCACGAGCAGGTCGACCGTGGCGATGACCGCTCGGCCCGCGCGCCGGGGCAGGATCTGCGGCAGGGTGCCGAGCAGGATGCCGGAGACGGTGCCGATCACGGTCGCCAGGAAGGCGAGGCCCAGGGTCAGCCGGGTGGCGACCAGGGTCCGGGCGAGCAGGTCACGGCCGAGGGCGTCGGTGCCGAGCAGGTGAGAGGAGGAGGCCCCCTGGCTGATCTCCTTCGGGTTCATCCGGGTGGCGGCGTCCTCCCAGATCGGCGGTCCGACGATCGCGAGGAGGACCATCAGGGCGACGATCACGGCGCCCAGCAGGCCGGCGGGGTTTATCGGCAGACGGCGCATCAGCCCTCCCTGCGGGTGGAGGCGGACGGGGTGGACAGAGTCGACTTGGGGTCGAGGATCCCGAGCAGGACGTCTACGAGGAAGTTGACGACGAGGACCAGCGCGCCGTAGACGAGGATCACGGCCTGAGCCACGGGGTAGTCCTTCTGGGTGATGGCCTCGACGGTGCGCAGGCCGAGTCCGGGCCAGGCGAACACGTTCTCGACCAGGACGCTGCCGGTGATCAGACCGCTGAGCAGCAGGCCGCCCATGGTCAGGGTCGCGGTGAGGGTGTTCGGCAGCAGGTGGACGGCGTACAGCCGCCAGGCGGGCAGCCGCTTGGCGTGGGCCAGGCGCATGTAGTCGGTGTCGAGTTCGCGCAGGGTCTCGACGCGGGCCAGTCGGGCGATCATCGCCGCCGGGGCGATGGCGAGAGCCGTGACCGGCAGCACGAAGGAGGAGGGGCCGGTGAGACCGGCCGGCGGGAACAGTCCGAGGCCGAGGGCGAGGACGAGCAGCAGCGCCAGACCGTAGAGGTACTCGGGGATGGCGACGGCGGCGCCGGTGAGGGTGGTGAACGCGTTCTCGGTGCCCCGCCGGCGTCCGTTGTGGGTGCGGACGGCGGCCCACAGTCCCAGCGGTATGGCCACGGCCAGAGCGGTGAGGGTCGCCAGGAGGGCGAGGGCCAGGGTGTTGGGGAGGCCTTGGCCGATGATGTCGGTCACCGGCTGGGAGCTGAAGAAGGAGGTGCCGAGATCGCCGGAGAGCAGCTGCCGCACGTAGTCCAGGAACTGGGTGACGAGCGGCTCGTCGAGCCCGAGTTCGCTCCTGCGCTGGTCGACGAGTTCCTTCGGCGCGGTCGGGCCGAGCATCTGGCGCAGCGGGTCGCCGGGGATGAGGTGGATCATCGCGAACGAGGCGACGACGAGCACGGCGAGGGAACCGGCGAGGCGGAGCAGCTGCCGGGCGAAGAAGCGCGGGGTCAGTCGCCTGGGGCGGCGCGGCGATGCGGCCGTGGCGGGGGGCGCTTCGTGCGGGGTGAGCACGTCGGATGGGGTGGCGGGGGTGGTCACTTCTGTCCTCCCGTCATCCGGATCGACGTCGGGTCGAAGAGGCCCGACGTGATGCGGAAGGTGGCGTTGTGGGCGGCGATGGTGACGGTCTTGTCGACGACGGGGACGATGTCCGCGCTGTCGAGCAGGGCGTGCTCCGACCGCTCCCACAGGGCGCAGCCGGCGGCTCCGGGGAGCCTGCTCGCCTCGGCGGTGAGCTGCTCGTAGGTCTTGTTGGTGAGGTGGGCGAAGTTGCCGCCGTCGGGGGTGAAGGGGCCGGACAGCGCGCCGAGCAGCTGGGTGGGCAGGGTGACTCCGAGGGGCGCCCAGTTCACGTCCCAGTCCTGGGTGACCGCTTCCACCTCGGCATACGCGGCGTCGGACACGGCCCGCAGCCGGACGTCGACGCCGACACTCTTCCATGACTCGGCCAGGTATTCGGCCGCGGCGGCCATCGTCTCGCCCGACGACGTGCCGTAGATCATGCGCAGGGTGAGCCGCTTTCCTTCCTTCATGCGGAAGCCGTCGGGGCCGCGGCGCCACCCTGCGGCGTGGAGCGCCGATCCGGCCGCGTACGGGTCGAAGGCGGGCAGGTGGCCGGTGACGGTGTCGCCGGGACAGGGCTTCGGCTCCATGACCAGGCCGGTGGGGGCACGGCCGGTCCCGCCGGTGGCGATCGCTCCGAGGGATGCGAAGTCGACGGCTTGGAGCAGGGCTTTGCGGACAGCCGGGTCGCTGCCGGGGTGGCCCTTGCCCTGGTGGAAGAAGAACTCCTGCGTGCCGTTGGCCTGGTCGGTGGTGGTCACGCCGGGGATGTTGGTGATCCGGGCGCGGTCGGGGCCGGCGAGCTGAGCGCCGTTCAGCTTGTGGGACAGCAGCAGGTTGGCCGTCGTCGCCTCGCTGCCGACGACCTTGAGCACGACGGATCCGGGCATGGCGGGATCGGCGGTGGTCGCCCCGCCCGGTCCCCAGGCGTAGTCGTCCCGCTTGGCGAAGGCGTAGCTCTGGTTCGGCTCGGCGGAGGTGAGCCGGAAGGGGCCCGACCCGGAGGTGCCGCTCTGGAGCAGACCGCGGTCCTTCAGGCCCGCTCCGCAGACGATGAACAGGTAGCGGGTGCTCTGCAGGGTGAAGGCGAACGGCTCCGGCGTGGAGAGCGTCACGGTGCCGGCGGTGTCGTCCGCCTTGGCGGTGAGGCCCTCGGGGACCACGACGCCGTAGGCGGGCGACTTGGTGGCCTGATCGGTGATGTGGGCGACGTTCGCGGCTACGGTGCTCGCGGTCACGGGGCTGCCGTCGGCGCAGGTGACGCCACGGCGCAGGGTGAAGGTGACGGAGGCAGGCTTGACGTCCCACTTCTCGGCGAGTCCGGAGACGATCCGGCCGTCGGGCCCGGCGTGTACCAAGGTGTCGTACGCAAGAGACAGCGCGGTGTACGTGGTGGTGTTCTGGACCTGTGCCGGGTCGAGCAGTCCGGGGTCGCTCTTGATCGCGAAGCTGAAGGCGTCACCGCCGGACGATCCGGCCTGGGCGGCGCTGCCGCAGCCGGCCGCCAGCAGTGACACCGCGAGGCAGGCGGATAGCGCCTTGGCTCTCTTCATCGAGGGCATCGGGGGCTTCATAGGGGGACTCCTTGGGGCGGGAGAGTTGCCCCACAGTCGCGGCTGATGGCCGGAATTGATTCAGTCGGGCCGACGAAAGCGGACGCGCTGGTTGGGTGTGGGATCCCAAGCGGGGGGCCGGCCGCGAAGACACGAGTGCCCCGGACCGCGGGCGACGCGGTCCGGGGCGGGGCGTGTCCGTACGGAGGGTCGGACGGCACGGGTGGCTCGTTCACGTTCCGGCGCGGAGATGATCGACGACGACCCTGGCGGCGCGGCCGATCGCACGGTCCGCGAGGGGCTGCCGCGTGGCCGCGGTCGACGTACGCAGGAAGACACCCACGGCGTACCGCTTGCCGTCGGGATACTCGATCACGCCGGCCTCGTTGCGTACGGCGAAGTCGGTGCCCGTCTTCCCGGCGAGCCGCACACCCGCTTCGGGGAAGCCCGAGACCAGGCGGTGCTGCCACACCTGCTGGCTCATGATGTCGCGGACTTCGGCACAGGCTGCCGCCGGACCGGCTTCGTCGCGCCAGATGGCGGCGAGGAGCTCGGTCACCTCGCGGGGGGTGCTCGATGGGCTGCTGCCGGGGGCGCAGGCGCCGAGGGCGAGGAGCCGTTCGTCGGGGATCCCTGCCAGCTGGTCGTCGACGGAGCGGTCCGGCGCGAGGCCGAGTTCCCGGCGGATGTCGTCGTCCAGGGCGGCGCAGGAGGAGAACCCGAAGCCCGGGAAGCCGAGGTCGTCGAGCGTCGCGCGGACCCGGTCGGGGCCGACGACGTCCAGGAGCAGGTCGGTGGCGGCGTTGTCGCTGATCGTCATCATCATGAAGGCCAGGTCGCGGGCGCTCATCTCGACGTCGTACGCGCAGCCGTCCGTACCGCTGCCGCCGGCGCGGTAGGCGGACGTGACGGTGTGGCGCCGGGCCGGGTCGAGCTCCCCGGCCGCCGCCTGCCGGGCGTACTCAAGGGCGATGGGAACTTTGAAGACCGACGCGAGCACGACCTGCGTGTCGGCGCCGTGGCCGAACTCCGCACCCGTGTCGAGGTCCCGGGCGTGGACGAACCCTTCGACACCGGCCTGGGTGAAGGTGTACGAGAGCATGGTGTGGGCCTGGTCGGCGCCAACCGTCCGCGCGGCTGTGGTCATGTCGTCTCCTCGGGTGTGGTGGCGGCCGGTGTCCGGCGCAGGTGGTCGACGGCGGTCCGTGCGGCACGGCCGATCGCGGCGTCGGCGGCCGGGCTCCGGCCACCGAGGGCGGGGGTGCGCAGGAAGACCGCGACGGCGTAGCGACCGCCGTCGGGGTACTCGACGACAGCGGCTTCGTTGAGGACGCCCCACAGGGAGCCGTTCTTGGCCGCGACGCGCACGTCGGGGTCGAAGCCCGCGATGAGGCGGTGGGTGGACAGCTGATGGCTCATCAGCTCACGGACCTCGGCGCATGCTTCGGCGGGGCCGGCCTGGTCCCGCCAGATCGCCGCGAGCAGGGAGGTGATCTCCCGGGGTGTGCTGGAGGCGGAACGGGTCGGGTCCAGCACGGCGAGGCCCCTGATCCGGTCCTCGCTCACCTGGTCCAGCTGGGCGTCGATGTCGCCGTCCGGGTCGAGGCCGAGTTCCTCCCAGACCGGGTCCCACAGGTCGCGGTAGCGCCCGACCGGCAGCTTGGGGCAGCCGAGTTCGGCGGCCACGGCGCGTACCCGGTCCGTGCCGACGATCTCCATGAGCTTGTCGGTGGCCGCGTTGTCGCTCATGGAGAGCATGAAGAAGGCGAGGTCGCGGGTGCTCATGGTGACCTCGTGCCGGCAGCTGTCGGTGCCGATGCCCCCGCCCTCGCGGTTGACGGCGGTGATGGTGTGGCGGGCGGCCCGGTCGAGGACTCCGGCCGCCACCTGACGGGCGTAGGCGACCGCGATGGGGATCTTGCGGAGGGAGGCGACGATGACGGGGGCGTCGGCACGGAAGGCGACCTCGCGGTCGCCGTCGTCGCTGTCGATGTCGCGGGCGTGGACGAAGCCCTCGACTCCGGCTTCGTCGAAGACCGCCTGGAGGGCTGCGGTCAGCTTGTCGGCGGCGGAGGGTGGTGCCATGGGGTTCCAATCACGCGTGGATCAGCGGGTCTTCGGGGTGGCACGGCCGCTGTAGTGGAGGTAGGCGGGGCCGTCGGGGCGCTGCTCGAACACCACCGCGTCCCAGATCGAGTCGCCTTCGTCGCGGCCGACGAAGGTCGTCGCGTCGACGGCGAGGAGGTCGAGGGTGCGGGAGCGGGCGAGGCCCACGAGGATGCCGGTCGGCTCGGTGCGCAGGCTCAGTCGGCCCTCTTCCGCCGTCACGTGGATCCTGCTGCCGGCACGCTCGTACACACCGGTGAACGGGTCGACGTCGACGGGGACGGGCTGCTCGGGCGGGGCGATGGGGGCGGGGACGTCGATCGCGTGCAGCTCCCGGAGCAGCTCGGTGGCCAGCCGGTGCTGGAACTCGACGCTCCGGCCGCCGTTGATCAGCGCGGCGATGACGGTCCCGTGTTCGGGCAGGACCCAGAGGGCGGCGTGCTGGCCGATGGTGTCGCCGGTGTGGGAGACGACCCGGTGGCCGTCCCACTCGTCCAGGCTCCAGCCGATGCCCCACTGGCGCCCGCCGGCATGCGGATTGGGCAGGTCGACCTGCGCCTGCCGCAGCGCGGCGGGATCGACCAGGAGCGCCCCCGGGGTGAGGTGGGCACGGCCGAAGGCCACCACGTCGGCGGCCCGCGCACAGATCAGCCCCGCCGGACCGACGGACCGGGGAAGCCCCCACTGCGGCACCACGGCACCCTGCTCGTCGTGGCCGACGGCGGCGCCGAAGCGCAGGACGTCCTCGGGCAGCGTCCAAGTGTGAGTCAGTCCCAGTGGGTCGCAGATCTGCTCCCGCAGGGCCTGGTCCCAGACCGTGCCGGTGAGCCGCTCGACAACCCGGCCGGCGATGACGAAACCGGAGTTGCAGTACGAGTGCGAATACCCGACCGGGAAGGTCTGCTCCAGATCGGCGCCCGCCTCGACGTAGCGCCGCAGGCAGTCGTCGCCGCGGCCGGTGTCCAGGAACAGGTCGCCGTCGATGCCCGAGGTGTGGGTGAGCAGGTGGCGCAGGGTGATCGCTGCCGTGGCGCGGGAGTCGCGCACCCGGAACTCCGGCAGGATCTCCGCGACGGGGGTGTCCAGCGTGACGCGGCCTTCCTCGACCAAGAGCATCAGCTGGGTCGCGGTCCACACCTTGGTGACCGAACCGATCTGGAACAGCGAGTCGGTGCGTACGGGCGCCCCGGTGGCGGTGTTGAGGACGCCGGTGGCGCACTCGTACACCTCCCCGTCGTACCAGAACGCGAGGCTCGCGCCCGGCACCTCGGAGTCGGCGGCCAGCGCCGCCAGGCGACGCGCCCAGTGCTCGTTGTCGGCCTTCACGCACGTCCTCCAGGCTCGATGCGGCTCCTTGAACTTGGCCGGAAGCGTACGTGCGGAGGACGCCCGAACGGTTCGTGCGCGGATACGAAGATGCAGGTCGGAGCTTGGTCTGGCGGACGACTCCGGGGGCGGTCGGCGTTCCTAGGGTGGCGTGCACCCGACGTACGAGGAGACGAGACGACGATGCCTCTGATCGACCGCGACGACTGCGCCCTGGTGATCATCGACGTGCAGACCGATTTCTACCCGCCCCAGCGGCTCGACGTGGACCGGCAGCGGTTCCACGACATGGTGCGGCGCATCGCCTGGATCACGTCCGTGGCCGACCGCCTGGAGATCCCGGTCGTGGTGACCGAGGAGGACCCGGCAACCAGCGGCCACACCGTGCCGGAGATCCGCGAGGTGCTGCCGGCCAAGGCGGTCACCCTGCCGAAGAACGCCTTCGCGGTGTGGGACAACCCCGACATCGCCGCCGCGATCGAGGCCACCGGCCGTACGACCATGATCCTGGTCGGCATCGAGACGGACATCTGCGTGGCCCACTCCGCGATCCAGCTGCACCACGCCGGCAAGCGCGTGGTGGTCGTGGACGACGCCGCCTACTCCCCCGGTCAGGCCCACGACCGAGGCCTGCGGCGCCTGGCGGGCCGGGGCATCGAGACGCTCTCCACGAAGGAGCTGTTCTACGACTGGGTGCGCACCATCCAGGACGCGGACGCCTTCCACGACACCCACGCGGACCTGACGGTCCCGCCCGGCGTCCGCCTCTGAACCAGGCCGACGCGCCGGTCTCAGCCCGTCGAGGCAGCGGTGGTGCCCGGGCCCTCGGTCCCGGTCCCACCGCCGTTGTACGTTCCCGTCCCGTACGCGGCCGTTCCCGAACCCGGGTCCAGCAGACGCAGCTGCAGCATCGCGGCGAACCTCGCCGCCGGATCTTGGAGGTCCAGCTCCCCCACCTCGGACACCCTGCGGATCCGGTAGCGGAAGGTGTTGGGGTGGACGAACACGCTCGCCGAGGCGGTGATCACGTCGCCGAAGGCATCCAGCCACGCCCGCAGCGTCTCCACCAGGTGGGCGTTGTGCTTGGCGTCGTACGCCACGAGACGGGCGAGTGGACCTGACAGCTCGTCGCGGTTGGCGACGGCCAGGTCCCGCATCTCGATGAGCAGGGCATCGACGTACACGTCGGCGATCGAGGCCGCGCGCTTCCCGGTCCGACCGGTGAACAGCACACGGAGGGCCCGGTCGGCGTTGGCCCGTGAGCGTGGGAGGGCGGCGGGTTCCTCGGCGACCGAGCCGATCCCGATGACTGCGCCGGTCCGTTCGCCCGTGCGGGCCAGGAAGTTGGAGGCCACCTGCAGGGCACGCTCGCGGGCGTGGGCGGTGTCGCCCGGCACCGGGAAGAGCGCGTACGCCACGTCGCCGAGCAGGGCCACGGCGGAACGCGGCTGTACGGCGGTGAGGTGGACGGCCAGGGCGGAGGCCAGGCGCTGGCGCTCGGCTGTGACGTGGGCGTGGTCCTCGCCCCGCTCTGGAGCGAGGCCCATGGCCATGACCAGGGTCGGTTCGTCGACGAGTCCGAGCCGGCCGAGCGCCTCGACCGCTCCGGCCCCGCCTTCCAGCGCGGTCGTGACGAGGTCGGCTCGCAGCCGGTTCTCGGCGTCGGTCCCCGCCCGGAAGCGGAGCATGTGGAGGGCCACGAGCTTCGCCGCCTCCAGGAACGCCTGCTCCCGCTCCGGGGTGAGGGGCTTGCGCAGCGCCGCCCACACGGATCCGAGGAACTCGTCCCCGGCCCGGACCGCCACCGCCACTCGCGGCAGCGCCACCTCCTCGCCGAGGGTCGGCGGGGGGACGTGCACCAGGCCCTCGCTGCGGTACAGCTCCTTGAAGACGCCGTGCTCCTCGTGGTGGCGCAGATAGCGGTCGGGCACCTGGCGGGCCAGGATGCTCTCCACGCGGGGGGCGTCCGCCTCGTCCTGCCGGCCGGAGAAGGCGAGGATGCGGGAGCGGCGGTCCTCGATGGTGATGGGGGCGTCGAGCAGCGTGGCGATGGCGTTGGCCAGGGCGAAAAGGTCCCCGGACGGCACACCGCCGAGAGTCTGCTCCTCGCCCTCGCGAGCGTCGCCCACGTCGCCTTCGGCGAGCTGGGTGCGCAGCATCGCCGCCAGCTGCGCCCAGGAGGCACCGCGGGTCAGGGCGAGCAGCGCGACCCCGGTCTCGTTCACGACCGGCTCCAGCTCGTCGGCGTCGCCGACGGGGCCGCGGACGACCAGGGCGGTGGCGCCGAGCGCGGCGAGGGACCGCAGGAGCCGACTGATCTCCTCCGCGCCGTGCACACCGACGCCGAGCACGATGGCGTGCTCCGGATAGTGCTGCTCGTCGTACGGATCGTGGATGCCGACGCCGCCGATCTCCCCGGCCGCGTCGGGGTCGCCGTACAGCAGGTCCAGGAGGGTGTGGCCGAAGTCCTCCAGCACCCGGCTGAGGCTTCGGGCGGGGTGCGTCGACATGTGCCTGATCATCTCCGCAGGTTAGGACTCGCGCAGCCCTGCGATGTGGTGCGTGCGGACGAGGGTACGTCAGTCTGTTCGTACCCCGATACGAATGGTGTCGCCGGGGTTCCACAGGCGGGCGACGGCGGCTTCGGCGAGGGCGTCGGTCGAGTCGACCACCGGCAGCACACGGGCGGCCAGCCCGCTGATCAGCGGTATCTCCGTACAGGCGGCGACGACCGCCTGCGCGCCCTGCTCCTTGAGACTCTCGGCCGCCGTGGCGATCCAGCGCTCGGGCTCCGCGAGGTCCGCACCCCCCTTGACGGCGTGGATGGCGGCGTCCACGTACCGCCTCTGTACGGAGGCGGGCACCTGCACCACGTCCAGCCCGAGCCGGGCGCCGGCCCGCTCGTACAGCCCGGTCAGCCGCGTACCCCGGGTCGCCATGACGCCCACACGCTCAAGCCCTGGCGTCCGGCGCGCCGCCGCCTCGAGCGCGGCCCTGATCATGTCGAGGACCTCGACGCCGGTCGCCTTGGACAGCTGCTCGACGTAGGCGTGCGCGGTGTTGCAGGGAACGGCGATGCAGCTCACTCCCGCGCGCTGGAGCCAGCGGGCACCCTCCACGAGGGCGGGGACAGGGGACGGCCCGTCCCCGAGCAGCGCCGCGGTCCGGTCCGGGACGGCGGGATCGGCCCACATGACGACGGGCAGATGCGCCTGGTCGGAGCCGGCTGGGGTGCGTTCGACGACCCGCCGGTAGAAGTCGGCCGTGGCAAGCGGTCCCATCCCGCCGAGGATGCCGAGGGTCGGGCGGGTGAAGTGACGCATGCGGGGCAGCCTTTCGATCGTTCCCGCCGTCGTCCGCGGGGCCTCCCGTGATCGTGGTCCGCCGGGACGGGCCGGGTGTCGTCGCCGGCTCCACATACTCCGGTCCGGATTGGTGCGGGGAACCGGAAGGCTCGTCGCCCGAAGAAGGATTCGGCCGCGCGGACGAAGCGGACAGGTCAGAGCTGTAGCGGAGACCGAACTCCGCTGGGCGTGCGCCGGTTTCACTGACCACCGGCCCCGTCATGGCCTGCTGATCGTCAACGCGAAGGTCCACCATGCACACGTACGACCCTGCCCTCACCGATCTCGTCGTCGCCTCGCTGCGCGACCGCCTCCTGAACCGGCCCGCGCTCAACCACCCGGGCGAGGCGGACAAGCTCAACCGGGTCCTGGCGGGACTCATCAGGCCCGAAGGCAACGATCCGGCGGAGGTCCTGCGGCTGTGGACCGAACAGCTCGCGCCCACCGTGGTCGCGGTCGATAGCCCCCGCTTCCTGTCGTTCGTCCCCGCCGCGCCCACACAGGCCGCCGTCCTCTTCGACATGCTCGTCTCGTGCTCGTCGATCCAGGGCGTCTCGTGGCTCCTCGCCTCCGGCCCCATCGCCGCCGAAAACCAGGTACTGCGCCTGCTCGCGGACCTCGCCGGGATGCCGGTCGAAGCCGGAGGCTGCTTCGTCTCCGGCGGCTCGGCCGGGAACCTCTCCGCCCTCGTCACCGCCCGCGACACGGCCCGGTGCCGCCGGGGCCTCGGCCCGTACGACCGCCTCCGGTTCGCCGTGTCGGACCAGGCCCACTCGTCCATCGGCAACGCCCTGCGCATCATCGGCGTCGAACCCTTCGTGGTGCCGACCGTGGACCACCGCCTGACCGGCCCCGCCCTGCGCGCCGCCCTTCTCGCGGATGCCGATCCGTCCGACGTCATCGGGGTGGCGGCCACCGCCGGCACGACCAACGCCGGGATCATCGACGACCTCGCCGGAATAGCCTCCGTGGCCCGGGACTTCGACCTGTGGTTCCACGTCGACGGCGCGTACGGAGGCGCCGGCCTCCTCGCCCCGAGCGTCCGGGACCGCTACCGGGGCATCGAGCACGCCGACTCCCTCGTCATCGACCCCCACAAGTGGCTGTTCGCCCCCTTGGACTGCGCCGCCCTCCTCTATCGCGACCCGCACCTGGCCAGAGCGGCCCACACCCAGGACGCCTCGTACCTCGACGCCCTGCACACTGACGACGCCACCCAGTGGAACCCGAGCGACTACGCCCACCACCTGAGCCGCCGCGCCCGTGGTCTCCCCCTGTGGTTCTCCCTCGCCGTCCACGGCACCTGCGCCTACAGCGAGGCCATCGAGAAGGCCCTCACCCTGGCCCGCGACACCGCCACCCTCATCCGAAGCACCCCGTACCTCGAACTCATCCGCGAACCCGAACTCTCCGCCGTGCTCTTCCGCCGGATCGGCTGGACCGCCGAGGACTACGCGGAATGGTCAGCCCGCCTCCACGCCGGCCAGACCGCCTTCGTCGCACCGACCGGCTGGGAAGGCGAGACCGTCGCCCGTTTTGCCTTCCTGCACCCGCAGACCAGCCTGGAGTTGGTCGAGGAGATCGTGGGCACCATGGCCTGAGTTTCCTCTGGCCATGGCGCCCACCATTCATTCCACCGCAACGCAAACAGGGCGGATAACACCCCCGCCTCGCCCGCGCGCTGAGAAGGTGCAATCGGCCTAGGCCGGCGTCAGGTCGTTCAATGCGCCCTGAAGTGCCGCCCCGGTCAACGGCAAGTCGCAGGCTGAGTCCGCCGACCAACCCGACAAACAGGCCGAAAGCCCTCTCCCCCGCGCCACCGCCACGTCCAAGCCCGAACGCAAATCACGGAAGGCCTACCGGGCGGGAAGAGGGGAAGCAGGCGTCCGTACAGGGCCAAGGCGCTATTTGATCACCTGCGCCATGAGTAGTCCTGCTCTTCCGGGCCGCGGACTCCAGCCCTTCAGATACGGCTTCAGCTCCTCGGGCTCGGGGTCACGGGTCGCCGGCATCCCGGGCAGCTCCCGCAGAGGGTCCAGGGATCGTACGTAGGCGCGGGCCCACTCGAGCCACTGCCGGGTGGAGGCTGCTTCCGTGGCTGCCGAGCGGTCTGACACGGCGAGCCTGCGCCCCAGGGCATCGCAGTACTGGCTCAGCGCCCTCGCCTGATGCCAGTCCTGCACGTGCTCACGCAGGAGAGTGGCGAGCTGGGCCTGGATCGCCCGCTCCCGCGCGGAGTCCATCGCCGCCTGCCACCGGACCCTCCGGTCCGCCCACTTTCCCTGGCGGCCCGAACGGCTGTACGGGAGCTCGATCATCAGGCTCTGCGCCCGTTCTGGGTCCTCGGACAGCGGAAATTCCTGCTTGATGGTCACCGTGTACGTGAAGCCGCCGACGACCAGGTCCAGCTCACCCTCGCGCCGGGAGTGACGAGAGGGAATGTACGAGCCCCCGTACGAGTGGGCCCGGCTACGGGAGTTGTCAGCCATCGGGTGCTCGCGCACCGTATGGCCGCGCTTCACCGCTTCCGCGCACAAGCCCTGGAGCAGTCGCAGAGCCTTGCTCCTGAGGGCCGCGGGCACGGCGAGCCGACATGGGTCTTCCTTCCGAGCATCCACCACTGGGTGCAGGGAGCGCAGTTGGGTGCGTACCCGAATGGGCGGCGCGCTCTCCGGCCGCTCGGATGTGGAGTTGTGGTGGGGTCCGTCCGCCAGCGAGATCTGGAGGTCGCGGTTCCACAGGCGGAGCTTCTCGATGCGCTTTCCGGGCGGCGTAAGGTTGTGCCGCTTCGCGTAGTCGATGGCCCGCCGATATTCCGTTTCCGTCGCTTCGTCAGGCTCTGGAATGACCACCCGCCCTTCTGCGACGAGCTGTTCGATCAGCTCCGCCGCCTTGGCGTGCCGCGCCCTGGCCACGGGCCGGTCCGAGCGCGGCATCGGAGCCTTCCCACTCGCCTCCTGCGGCGCGGCCGCGTACCTGGGACCCTCCGGATGGTGCCCGTGTTCCAGACAGAACTTCCCAGCCTCGGTGACCTCGGTCCGCACGCCCCCGTCACGGCGCACGACTAGCAGCAGGCCTCGGTCTCACAGCGCATACGCGGAGAACCGCTCGGCTGACGCTGAGCTCAGTGCCTCGCCGGCCTCGAGCTGAAGCAGGAGGTCGTGCTGGCGATCGTTCAACGGGGACCAGCGGTGCATGCGCTCACCTCGCGCTCTCAAACGGCAGATGTTTCCCCTGTACCGAACATCGGCGGGCACCGGGACGGGATCCGGCGAAATGATCCTGCCTCGACCCTCGTTCGCCGGCGGGCCACTGATCGCGCGCGTTCCGTCGCCTCCGGCGGGCCCCACCCACAGGTCCGGCGCCCGGCCCAGCCGCCCGTACCGACCCGGTACGAGGCAGCCGCCCCCTTGTACGTGCGTAGCGTGTTCACGGGAGGAGCAGGGGGCCGAACGTCTGGCGGGCGACGTGCTCGGCTGCCGGCTGGTCGATGACGCGGCTGGGTACGTCCGGGTGCTGCCGGATCCAGGTGCGGGCGTTCTCGGCGTCGGTGAAGAAGTTCAGGGCGTCGCAGCAGGTGGTGGCCGCGGGCCCGCCCCCGGGGCGCTGCCCCACCAGCACCACTGCGCTTGCCGGTTCCCAGAGCATGACCCCCGCGGTGGAGGTGACAGTGACGGGATCGCCGGTCACCGGGTCGGTGGATGAGATCACTACATCCTCGTTCAGCATGGCGGGGATGCCGAGGGCGTCGATCGCGCACATCGACCACACCTCCGTCCCACCGGTCAGGCGGACCCGGTGGCGGGTGGGGGTCACCGAGAAGGGGTAGGCGGCGCGGATGTTCCCGGTCGGGTCCAGGGTCAGGAAGTCCTCCGCGGCCAGCTCGGCCAGCACCTCGGCGGCGCTCCGCCCGGACCCGGCCGCCACCGTCTGAAGCGTCTCCGCATCGGGGGCGGTTCCGGTGGCCGCGAAGTGCCGCAGGATCTGCTGGTGCACCGCCCGCAGGGCGCGCTCGGCGGGCGCGCGACGCCCTCGGCCGGCCCGGCCGACCACATCCAGGGCGTCCGGTGCCGGCGTGCAACAGTCAGACTCCTCGGCTCCCTGACCTGACACGGCCGCTCCGGTGATGGCCCGGCGCAGGGCGGCCAGATCCGGCACCCCGGACACGGTGCCGTCGGCGTCCCGGTACAGGCGGCACGAAAGGCTCGGTTCCGCCCCCGGTGGCGCGAACGGGTCGGTGCCGTTGATCAGGATGGTCGGCGACCCGTACATGCCCCGCCGGGCGGCCTCGGTCTCATCGTCGACCTCGACCAGCTCCACCTCCGCGTCCCGGCCTTCCAACGCGGCAGTGACCCGTTCGAGGGCCGGCTGGGCGTTGGGGCAGTCCGTCACGGTCAGCAGTGTGATCCGCATCTGCTCGTCCTTCCGGACGTCGTTCTCTCCAGCGCCCTACGCTAGACATTCCAGTGCACTGGAAGGTCAAGCGCTAGCCTGGAGGTATGCGCATCGGCGACCTCGCCGCTCTCACCGGGCTGACGACGAAGACCATCCGCTTCTACGAGGACAGCGGCTTGCTGCCCGCGCCACCACGGACCCCGGGTGGGTACCGCGACTACCCCGACCACACGGTCACCCGGCTCGGATTCGTCCGCGACGCCCAGCACGCCGGCCTCACGCTCGCCGAGATCCGCTCGGTCCTCGCCCTGCGCGACGACGGCCACGCCCCCTGCGCCCACGTCGGTACGCTGATCCACGAGCGCCTGGACGAGATCGACCGGCGCATGGCCGAGCTGGCCGCCACCCGCGAGGCACTGCGCTCGCTCGCCGACCGCGCCGCCACCACCGACCCGGCCGCCTGCCGCGCGGACGACATCTGCACCATCTTCAGCCCTGCCCGATAGTCGACAGGCAGGGGCCTTTACCCGCAGGGCAACCACAGGCGGACCTCCGCAGATGGCACACGCGGCACCGAACGGTGAAAGGCTGTTCTGTGCGGCCTGCTCGGCGGCCGCCTGACGCGCTGCGGGCTGTCGGGGCGGGTCAGCGGGGCCGGGTCTGGGTGACGCGCCACAGTCGGCGGGGCAGGTCGCCTTCTTCGAAGGCGTGCACCTCTTCCGTCCAGGGAGGCGTCAAGCAGAGGCAGTGACTCGCGTACGTCGTGCACCACGGTGGTCACCCGCTCGTCGACACCTTGGTGAAGCGGGTCGATTCAGCCTCGGCCTGGTCGGAGACCACAAGAGTGTGCGCCTAGCTACAGCACTCGCATCCGGGCCGGCAGCCGCGGCCGCAGCCGTCCTCCTCGATGCCCGGCAGGGGCACCGCCGCAGCTGGGGCTGCGCAGCAGCCCTTGCCCTGCCAGGCGTCGCGGCCTTCCTTGAGGGCGATGGCGGCGATGACGAGAGCGGCGATCGGGTCGGCCCAGGACCATCCGAACAGCATGTTGCCGAGCAGGCCGATCAGGAGCACGGCGGAGAGATAGGTACACAGCAGGGTCTGCTTGGAGTCGGCGATCGCGGAGGCGGAGCCCAGTTCGCGTCCGGCTCTGCGCTGGGCGGCCGAGAGGAACGGCATGACCACCAGCGAAAGCGCGGCGAGTGCGATGCCGGGGATCGAGTGCTCGGCCTCGCCGGTGCCGGTCAGCGCGCGTATGGAGTCGATGGTGACGTAGAGCGCGAGGGCGAAGAAGGAGACGGCGATGACCCGCAGGGTGGGCTTCTCGCGGGCTTCGCGGACGGCGTGGTCGCGGGCGGAGAACTGCCAGGCGACCGCTGCGGCGGAGGAGACCTCGATCACCGAGTCCAGGCCGAAACCGATCAGCGCCGTGGACGACGCGATCGTCCCGGCGGTGATGGCGATGACCGCCTCGACGACGTTGTACGTGATCGTCGCGGCGACCAGCAGGCGTATACGGCGGGTCAGGGTCTCGCGGCGGGCCGAGCTGAGGCCGAGGGATATCGCGGTCACTCAGCAGCACCCCTTCTCCGCGGCATCAGGGCAGACGCGGTCCGCTTCGACGGCGACCACAACGGCTCGGAGGTCGTCCAGAGCGTGGCCGAGGCGTTCGTCGGCGAGTTCGTAGCGCGTGCGGCGGCCGTCGGGAACGGTGACGACCAGCCCACAGTCACGCAGGCAGGCCAGGTGGTTCGACAGTCGGGTACGGGAGATACCCAGCGCTTCGGCGAGGTCGGCAGGGTAGGTGGGGGCTTCGCGCAGAGCGAGCAGGATGCGGCAGCGGATCGGGTCGGCGAGGGCCCGGCCGAATCGCGCCAGTACTTCGATGTCAGTGGCGACCGTCAACATACTCAGCACAGTACATCGATGCCTGAATTCAGGAAACCATGGATCATCGGTGGTAGTGCGAGTGCGGCACGGCAGAGCTGCGACCCCCGGCCGCCTCCGCCACCAGGGCGGCCGGGAGCCATGCGTGGCGGCGTCAGTCGGCGGGGCGGGCGGTGTACTCGCCGGCCTCCTGCACCGCCGCGACGAGGACGGCGGTGTCCACGTCGGCGCCTTCCTCCAGGCGGATGACGGTACGGCCGGCCCGTACATCGGTGCTGGACGAGCGGACGCCGGGGATCTCCTCCAGCTCGTCGTCGATCAGCAGGCCGCAGCTGGTGCAGTGCATGCCCTCGACCAGGAGGATCACCTCGGGGCCTGCTTCGGTCATGGTCTTCGCCTTCTTACGGCTGAACAGGCTCACGTCGGGAACCTCTCTACTTGAAGTCGATGGTGCCGGTCTGCATGCCCATGGCGCAGGTGAAGCGCAGGGTGCCCGCCTTGCGGGTGCCCAGGTCAACGGTGGTGTCGCCATTGCGCTTGACG
Source organism: Streptomyces sp. NPDC028910 (assembly GCF_055564955.1). NCBI lineage: Bacteria > Bacillati > Actinomycetota > Actinomycetes > Kitasatosporales > Streptomycetaceae > Streptomyces > Streptomyces sp. NPDC028910. The sequence continues at coordinate 278,891 of NZ_JBVHVF010000001.1, forward strand.
ATCTCCTGGACGGCGAGTTCGGGGATGGTGAAGGCCCGGGCGCAGCCGCCGGAGTCCTTGCCGCGCAGCACCAGCGTGGTGGGCGTGTCCGCCTTGGCGGTGAACTGGGTGGTCTCGTAGAAGTCGGTCACGGTCAGGGTGAGGATCTGCTGCCCGTTGGCATCGATGCGGACGGGGGCGTCAACTGCCGTCCGCTCCTCGGTCCTGGCGGCTTCCTCGGCGTCGTCCTGCTCGGCGCCTTCGACGATGAAGGGCCCGCTCGCCGCGGGCTGCTTGCTCGTGGAGGCGAAGGAGACCCAGCCGCCGGCCTGGAGACCGGACATGATCGTCCAGGCGGCGATGGCGAGCACCACCACGCCGGTGAGGAAGGCCAGTTGGCCCGAGAATGCCCTGCTGGTACGGCGGAACACGTAGCCCAGGGCCGCGAAGAGCGGGGCGGTGCCCAGCACGAATCCGAACATGACTGCGGCTCCGGCGACCGGCGACCCGGAGGTGACGGCGAGAAGTTCGACGGACAGCGTCACCCCGCAGGGGACGAGGACCGTGGCGAACCCGATCAGGGCCGGGGTGATGGCGGAGTCGGTCTTCGCGCTGCGGCGAAGTGCCCGTCCGAACGAGGCCGGCGGCCGCGGGACCAGCCGGCCCACCGCCTTGATCCCGAACAGGTCGAGGGCGAACAGCACCATGAGCAGGCCGGCGGCGACCACCATCCCCGCCTGGACACGGGGGCCGGGTTGCAGTGCCGAGCCGAAGATCCCCAGCAGTGCTCCGAGGAGGGTGTGCGAGAGCAGCTTGCCGACGAGGAAGGCACTCACCGGCGCCAGCTGCCCCGCGAGCGGTTCGGGCGGCGTGGGCGGCTCGGCGGTGGCCGTGCGGCCCGCTGTTTTCGTGGCCACAGCGGCGGCAGCGGCACGGGTGGGGGTGGTGCGGCGGGTGACCGCGCCGGCGAGGAGCCCCCCTTGTACGGCGGCGCAGGAAGCGCCGCCGGCGAGCAGACCGGTGCTGACACCGGTGACGAGCAAGGCAATGGACGACGGCATGCGTCGTTACTCCTGTTCTGCAACTACGGCACGCACAGAGGGAAGGCACCCGTTGCAGGGCGTGCCCAGGCGGACGTGGGGACAGCGCGGCGTCCCGTGAGGCAGCACCTCACCAGAGCGGACCTGTCACGTCCGGGACACACACAGCCGGTGCGGATCAGGAGGGGGAAGTATGCGTGGCGGCGCGTTGGCCTGCGCCGGCAGGGCAACCGGTGAGCAGGCGCCGGTGGCCTGCGCTTCGCCGGGCAGGGGTGCTGTCGGACCGTTCTGGACGACCGCGCCCTTCGGCGCCGCGCACTCCCGCATGGACGCCGGACACTCCGGCCCGCCACCGGCGGTCTCGCTCGCCACGGCCGCCTGTCCAGCCGTGTCCTCGGAGCCGGCGGCCATGGACACCGCCATCCCCATCGGGCCCGACGCGGTCATGGTCATCGGCATCGGCATCGGAATCGCCATGGCGGAACGCCCCAGCCCGGACAGGCAGAGCAGCAGTGCGCACACCAGTAGCGCTCCGGACCATGTCCGGAGCGCTTTCGGCAGGCGCAGCGTCATGCGCGCCATCGTAGGCCACCGTGTTACACCTCCCGGTTACACCTCCCGGCCATGACCACGGCGCCGGACCATCGCTCGTCGGCCTGGTGTCGATCCAGTGCCGCTCTTGGCCTGGACCGGACGGCAGCCCCTCGTCAGTGCTGGTGGGTGGTTGCGTCTGCTGGAGCGGGCTGTTGCGGCTGGTCGGTGTCGGCGGCCGTTCCGGCGTGCAGGGTGAATGCGGCGGTGCGCACGGTGCCGTTGTGCTGGAAGTCGAGGAAGAGGCGGTACGCGCCGGGGCTGGGTGCCGTGGCGGTGAAGGAGATGTCGGGGCCGGGCTCGGTGGTGCCGTCGCCGGGTTCGCCGTTGGGGTGGACGTGCAGGTAGGCGAGGTCTCCGGCGCGCAGGGCGACGAGGTGTCCGTAGGCGCCGAGGTAGGGCTGGAGGTCGGTGACCGGGCCGCCGTCCTTGCTCACGTTCAGCTTGAGCTCACCGGGTGCGCCGGGTCGCAGGTCGCCGTCGAGGGTGACGGTGTATCCGTCGACGGTGGCGGTGCGGCCGGCGGCGGGCAGTTCGGCGGGCTGATAGGGGCCGGAGGCGGCGAGGTCGGCTCCGAGGGTGAGGTTCCTGGTGTTCTCGCCGGCGGGGGTGAAGTCGGCGAAGAGGCGGTAGTCGCCTGCGGCGGGGAGGCTGACGGGTGTGCTCCAGGTGCCGTCGGCCGCCCGGGTGGGGTGCAGGTGGCGGTAGGTGGCCAGGTCGCGTGAGGCGAGGATCAGGTGGAGTTCCTTGTCGTGCTCGCGCTGGTAGGCGGTGACCTGCCGTCCGGCCTGGTCCCGTATGGCGAAGCGCAGCTCGCCCTGCTGCCCGGCGGCCACGCGCGGAGTCTTGAGGTCGAGGGTGTATCCGCCTTCGGAGATCTGGAGCCCTCCGGCGGGCGTGTCCGCGTGGCCGCTGTGGCCGCCGCCGGCCTGCGGTGAGGCGGCCGTGGTGTGGCCGGCGTGCGCGGCGGGTTCAGGGGTGCCGGTGATGGGGCCGACCGCGCCGCCCACGCCGTAGGCGGCACCGAAGGACGCCGCGAGCGCGACGGTGAACACGGTGATCTTCACGGCGGTGTTCATGGCGAGTCTCCTTCTCGATCGTGGGCTCCCGGGTGGGTGTCCACACTTCCGAGAATATACCCCCAGGGGGTATGTGCAAGGGAGATGGCGGAACCTTGCCAAAAATACGGGGAGGGGGTATACCTGACATAAATCAATACCCCCCAGGGGTATATGTCGACTCTCTTCCCGGAGGTCCCCATGTCCTGCTGCTCCACTGACGGCACCTGCTCCACCAGCAACACCGCGCCCTCCGCCGAAGGCCAGGCCACGGTCTACGACGTCGCCGGCATGACCTGCGGGCACTGCAAGGCCACGCTCACCAAGGAGATCGGCGCCCTCACCGGCGTCCTCTCCGTGGAGGTCGACCTCGAAGCCGGCCAGGTCACCGTGACCACGGCCGCCGAGCCCGACGACGCCCTGCTCGCCAAGGTGATCGACGAAGCGGGCTACGAACTCACCGGCCGCGCGGCCTGAGCGCCGCCGGTACCACCCGCCGGGCCCGACCAACGGGCCTGGCACCCCATTCCCCTCCATCGTTCGAGGAGCAGTGATGACTACCACGGTCCCCGGTACCGCCGAGGTCGAACTCGCCATCGGCGGGATGACCTGCGCCTCGTGCGCCGCACGCATCGAGAAGAAGCTCAACCGGATGGACGGGGTCGAGGCCACCGTCAACTACGCCACCGAGAAGGCCAAGGTCAGCTATCAGGGCGAGGCCGTCTCCGTGGCGGACCTGATCGCCACCGTCGAGGCCACCGGTTATACCGCCGCCGAGCCCGCCCCGGTACGTACGGACTCCGGTTCCGGCCCCGGCTCCGGCCCCGGCGGCGCGGCGGCCGAGGAGGCCGACGAGCTGAGGCCGTTGCGGCAGCGGCTGATCACCGCCGTCGTCCTGTCGGTGCCGGTGATCGCGATGGCGATGGTCCCGGCCCTGCAGATCGAGTACTGGCAGTGGCTCTCGCTCACCCTGGCCGCGCCGGTCGTCACGTACGCGGCCTGGCCCTTCCATCGGGCCGCCTGGGCCAACGCCCGGCACGGCGCCGCCACCATGGACACCCTGATCTCGGTGGGCACGACGGCCGCGTTCCTGTGGTCGCTGTGGGCGCTGTTCTTCGGAACCGCCGGAACCCCCGGCATGACGCACGCCTTCGAGCTGACCATCGCCCGCAGCGACGGCGCCGGGAACATCTACCTGGAGGCGGCGGCCGGAGTCACCGCCTTCATCCTGGCCGGCCGCTACTTCGAGGCCCGCTCCAAGCGCAAGGCCGGCGCCGCCCTCAAGGCGCTGCTGGAACTCGGCGCCAAGGAAGTGACCGTGCTGCGCGGCGGCCGCGAGGTCACCGTGCCCACCGCGGACCTGCAGGTCGGGGACCGCTTCCTGGTCCGCCCGGGCGAGAAGATCGCCACGGACGGGATCGTCGTCGAGGGCTCCTCCGCCGTCGACGCCTCCATGCTCACCGGCGAGTCGGTGCCCGTCGAGGTCACCGTCGGGGACGCGGTCACCGGCGCCACCCTCAACGCGGGCGGCCGGCTCGTCGTCGAAGCCACCCGGGTCGGCGCCGACACCCAGCTGGCCCGGATGGCCAAGCTGGTCGAGGACGCCCAGAACGGCAAGGCCGCCGCCCAGCGCCTCGCCGACAAGATCTCCGCCGTCTTCGTGCCGATCGTCATCGCCCTCGCCCTGGCCACGCTCGGCTTCTGGCTCGGCTCAGGCGCCGGACTCACGGCCGCCTTCACCGCCGCCGTCGCCGTACTGATCATCGCCTGCCCCTGCGCCCTCGGGCTTGCCACCCCGACCGCCCTCATGGTCGGTACCGGGCGGGGTGCCCAGCTGGGCATCCTGATCAAGGGGCCCGAAGTCCTGGAGTCCACCCGCAAGGTGGACACCATCGTCCTGGACAAGACCGGCACCGTCACCACCGGCAAGATGACCCTCCTGGCCGTCCACACCGCCGACGGCGAGAACGAGGACGAAGTCCTGCGGCTGGCCGGCGCACTGGAGCATGCCTCCGAGCACCCCATCGCCCAGGCCGTCGCCGCCGGAGCCGCCGAGCGCGTCGGACCCCTGCCGGCCCCGGAGGACTTCGCGAACATCCCCGGCATCGGCGTCCAGGGCATCGTCGAGGGCCACGCCGTACTCGTCGGCCGCGAAAGCCTGCTCGCCGAGTGGGCCATGCACCTGCCCGTGGGCCTGGAGCGCGCGAAGGCGCAGGCCGAGGCAGCGGGCCGTACCGCCATCGCGGTCGCCTGGGACGGCCAGGCCCGCGCCGTCCTCGAAGTCGCCGACGCCGTCAAGGACACCAGCGCCGAGGCCATTCGCCGACTGCGCGCCCTGGGTCTGACCCCGATCCTGCTGACCGGTGACAACAGGGCGGTGGCCGAGTCCGTGGCCGCCGAGGTGGGCATCGACGAGGTGATCGCCGAGGTCATGCCCGAGGACAAGGTGAACGTCGTCAAGCGCCTGCAGACCGAGGGGCGCAGCGTGGCCATGGTCGGCGACGGCGTCAACGACGCCGCCGCCCTCGCCCAGGCCGATCTCGGCCTGGCCATGGGCACCGGAACGGACGCCGCCATCGAGGCCGGCGACCTGACCCTCGTACGAGGCGACCTGCGCGCCGCGGCGGACGCCATCCGCCTGGCCCGCAAGACCCTCGGCACCATCAAGTCGAACCTGTTCTGGGCCTTCGCCTACAACGTCGCCGCCCTCCCCCTCGCCGCGGCCGGACTGCTCAACCCGATGATCGCCGGTGCGGCCATGGCCTTCTCCTCCGTCTTCGTCGTCGGCAACAGCCTGCGCCTGCGCTCCTTCCGCGCCGGCCTCTGACCCCGTCCGACTCCGACGCCACCCCCGCCGGGCCATTCCAAGGCGGGGGTGGCGCGCGTTGGGTGTCGGACTGCGGAACACAACTAGACCCTCCGTCGTTACTCATATACCCCCCAGGGGTAAGCGAGAAGGTAAGGGGATCGCCATGCACGGCTACACCGCACACAAGGACGACGTCCTCAAGCGCCTGCGCCGCATCGAGGGCCAGGTCCGCGGACTTCAGCGCCTGGTCGAGGAGGACACCTACTGCATCGACGTCCTCACCCAGGTCAGCGCCACCACCAAGGCACTGCAGTCCTTCGGACTCACCATGCTCGAGGACCACCTCCAGTCCTGCGTCGCCGAGGCCATCGCACAAGGCGGCGATGAGGCCCGCGACAAGGTTGAGGAAGCCTCCCAGGCCATCGCCCGCATGGTCCGCTCCTGAAGCGGCGCCGGCCGTCCTGCCTACGCGACCGGCCGTCCTCCACGCAAAGCGGCCGGGCTCCGCCCGACCTGTCAGGTCCGGAGCGAAACACCTAGCGGAATACCCCCGGGGGGTATATGGTTTGCGCTGTGGCCACGTGAAGAAGGGTCACACTGGACGGGAATGGGGATGAAGGTCATGGATCACAGCGCACATCACACCAGCTCCGCTCACGACCACGCCGCGCACCAGGGCCACGAAGGCCACGGCGATCACGGCGGCCACCAGATGGGCGTGGTGACCTGGGGTGCCGCCGCGAAGGCGACGTTGCACTGCCTGACCGGGTGCGCCATCGGCGAGATCCTGGGCATGGTCATCGGCACTGCCCTGCTGTGGGGCAACGTGCAGACCATGGTCCTCGCGATCACGCTGGCGTTCATCTTCGGCTACTCGTTCACGCTGTTCGCCGTCCTAAGGGCCGGCCTGGACTTCAAGACCGCCATCAAGGTGGCCCTGGCCGCGGACACCGTCTCAATCGCGGTGATGGAGCTCGTCGACAACCTCATCATCGCGCTCACCCCGGGAGCGATGGACGCCCATCTGTCCGACGGACTGTTCTGGTCGGCACTGCTCGGCGGCTTCGGTGTCGCCTTCCTGATCACGACCCCGGTCAACAAGTGGATGATCGGCCGCGGCAAGGGCCACGCGGTCGTCCACGCCTACCACTGAACAACACAGCACGACAGCGGGGGGGGGGGGGGGGGGGGGGGGGTTTGGGGGGGGGGGGGGGGGGGGGGGGGGGGGGGGGGGGGGGGGGGGGGGGGGGGGCCGACTTTTTTTTTTTTTTTTTCCCCCCTCTCTCCCCCCCCCCCCCCCCCCCCCCCCCCCCCCCCCCCCCCCCCCACCGCCGTACAAGCGCAGCCACCCACGCGGGATTTCCCCCGCCCCGCCCCCCTACAAGTAGTCCTCCAGGCGCGCGATGCGGTATCCCTGCTCCTGGATGCGCTGGAGCATCCGCGTCGCCATCTGGGTTTCCGTCGAGCCCTTGAGTTCGGCCGGGCCGCGGAAGTGGGCCAGGATGATGTCGCCCGGGTGGAGGGCGGAGCCCTCGGCGTACTGGAAGTTGTTGATCTGCATCGAGACCCGCCACATGACCACGGACGAGACCCCGCACTCCGAGGCTGCCCGGAGGGTGTCGTCGTTGTAGCTGCCGAAGGGCGGGCGGAAAAGCGGCGGGCGCTGGCCGAAGCGCTTCTCCAGGCGGTCCTGCTGGCCGCATATCTCCTTCTTCTGCCCCTCGAAGGGCAGCGTGCGGAGGTTCGGGTGGGTCAGCGTGTGGTTGTTTATCGTGCTCGCCGAGCCGTTGTCGCGCAGCTTCTCGAAGTGCCCGTAGTCCGACGAGGCCACGCTGTCCGTCAGGAACATGCTGATCGGCAGCTTGAGGTCGGCCGCCATCTTCAGGAACTCGGGGTCCTTCTCCGAGCCGTCGTCGAAGGTCAGGAAGACGACCTTGTCCTCCGGCGGGACGGGTATTCGGTCTATCACCGGGACCTTGCCCGGCGCCGCCTTCGGGAGCTGCGGCTTCTGGGCGGGCTTCGGCGCGTACGCGAGGGGAGCCGTCAGGCCCCACTTCTTGTACGCCTCGTCGGAGGCGGCCCCCGGCGAGGGCGCCGCCGGCGGTGCGGCGGCTCCGGTGCCCGTGTCCGTGCCCGTGCCCGTGCCCGTGCCCGTGGCGTCCGGTGTTTCCTGCGTCGTCTTGCGGCCCAGTCGTTCGATGGGGTCCACGCTGTCCCCGCACCCCGTCAGGGACAGCGCGAGCGCGCCGGCCGCCAGCGTTCCGGCTACCAACCGGCGCGCGTACCTCACAGATAGTCCTCCAGGCGAGCCACGGCATATCCCTTGTCCGTGACGGTCTTCATGACATGACGGATCATGTCAGGCATCGTGCCCTTCCAGTCCTCCTTGCCACGGAAGTGCGTGAGGATGATGTCACCGGGGTGCAGGTCGCGGTCCCACTCCCGGTAGTCCATACGGTTCGTGAAGGCCTCGGCGTTCCACAGCGGGACCGCCTTGATGCCGCAGGACTTCGCCGCGCGCAGCGTGTCGTCGTTGTAGTTGCCGTACGGCGGCCGGAAGAGGGTCGGCCGCTTGCCGAACTGCTTCTGGATCGTGTCCTGCTGGCCGCAGATCTCCTCGCGCTGCTTCTCGTACGACAGGCCCGGCATGTAGCGGTGGTTGAGCGTGTGGTTGTTCAGGGTGACGCCGGCTGCCTGCATCTGCTTGAAGTACGGGTAGTTGTCCCGCACGAGGTAGTCGCTGAGGAAGGCCGTGTACGGGATCTTCAGCTCCTGCATCATCTTCAGGAACTCGGGGTCCTTCTCCGAGCCGTCGTCGATCGTCAAGAAGACGACCTTGTCCTCGGTCGGGACCGTGGTGAAGACCGGCGGCAGTTCGTCCTCCTCGTGGTCCTCGACCTCGAAGCCGTCGCGCGTGGTGATCTCGGGCTTCTCCTTCGGCGCGGCGGGGGCGGTGAGCGGCGCCTTGGCCAGCCTCCACTTCTTCGCCGCGGCGATGCGCGCCTGCTGGGCCGCCTTGGCCTTCTCGGCAGCGCTGAGCGCGCCCCCGGCACCCGCGGCCTCGGCGCCCGCGGCCTCGGCCGCCCCGGCGGCCCCCGCGGCTTTGGCGGCCTTCGCCTTCTCGCCCTTGTCCGGCGCTCCGGACTCCCCCGAGCCGCACGCCGTCCCGAGGGCGGCGACCAGCAGGGTGGCCACGGCCACCCCGAACCGGCCGCGCGGACCCGCCGCGTACCGGTGACCCTGTTGCGTCTTATCTTCCTTTTGTCGCACTAGCTGCATAGCTGCGCATACTGGCACCCGACACGCGGGCTCCCCGGAAGACACCGCGAGCGGATTCCCACCTTCCACCGACTGGCCCACACCCCCGCCCGCGCCCGTGCGTCGCCGACAATGGAGCCGTGACCCCCGAAGATTTCGCCGCCCTGCTCACCCCCGAGGGCCGTACCCTCCTCGACTCCCTGCGCGACTACGACCCCGCCCAGGAGCTGGCCGTCGCCACCCGGCTGCGTCGCGAGCACACCGCCGCCCTGGTCTCCGCCGCGCTCGGGCAGGCCCGGCTGCGGCAGCGCGCGGTGGCGAAGTTCGGCGCCCAGGACGCCTTCCGGATGTACTTCACGCCCGGTGGTGGCGAGATGGCCACCCGCGCGTCCGTGGCCTCGTACCGTGCCGAGCGCCTCGCGGGCCTCGGCGTACGCAGCCTCGCCGACCTGTGCTGCGGCATCGGCGGGGACGCCCTCGCCCTGGCCCGGCTCGGCATCAGGGTGCTCGCGGTGGACCACGACCCGCTGACCGTCGCCGTGGCGCGGGCCAACGCCGAGGCGCTGGGCCTGGGCGACCTGATCGAGGTCAGGGAGGCGGATGTGACGGAGGTGGACACCTCCGGCTACGACGCCGTCTTCATCGACCCGGCCCGGCGCGGCGGGCGCGGCCGGATCTTCGACCCGGAGTCCTACTCACCGCCGCTGTCGTGGGCCGTCGAGACGGCCCGTGGGGCGAAGTACGCCGCCATCAAGATCGCCCCGGGGATCCCGCACGAGGCCGTGCCCGCGGAGGCCGAGGCCGAGTGGATCTCCGACCACGGCGACGTCAAGGAGGCCGTGCTCTGGTTCGGAACCGCCCCCGGGACCGTGCGCGCCACCCTGCTGCCCGGGCCGCGCGCGCTGCACACCGCCGAACCGCTGCCCGATCCGCAGGCCGGACCGGTCGGCCGCTGGCTCTACGAGCCCGACGGCGCCGTCATCCGCGCCCACCTGGTCGCCGAGGTGGCCGAGCAGCTGGACGGCCGGCTCATCGACCCGACCATCGCCTACATCACCGCCGACGAGCTGCACGCGACGCCGTACGCGACCGGGTACGAGATCACCGACGTACTGCCCTTCGGCCTGAAGAAGCTGAAGGCACTGCTGCGCGAGCGCGGGGTCGGCGTCCTGACCGTGAAGAAGCGCGGCTCGGCGATCGAGCCGGAGGAGCTGCGCAGGAAGGTCAAGCCGCAGGGGCCGAACTCCGCGACCGTCTTCCTGACCCGGGTGGCAGGGGCGCCCTCGATGCTGATCGGCACCCCGGCCGTCTCGCCTGCCGTCTCGCCTGCCGGGCCGCCTGCCGCGTCGCCTGCGGCGAAGCCCGTACGGTAACCGGCCGGCCCGCGCCGCCACCCCGGTGCGGCGCCCTTGCCGGGGGCGCCGCACCCGGACCCCCGCGCCTCAAACGCCGGCGAGGCTGGTTTTGGGCGAGGCTGGTTCAGCCCCCGTCGACCTCCACCGACTCGAAGCGCCAGCGGTGTACGGCGCGTGCGATCAAGTCGGCCGCCGGCTCGGGCAGTTCGGGGAGCTGCGCCGCCGGCCCCTCGGCCGTCTCCCACCAGGTGATCACCAGCACCCGGTCCTGCGAGGCACGGAACACCTCGCGGCGCACCGGCTCCCGGGCGAGGACCTGGGCGCGGGCCCACTCCAGCAGCTCGTTGCCCCGGCCGTCGGCGGCCCGGGCCTCCCACATCAGTGCGACGGTGCTCATGAGTAGAGGTTGTCCTTGCTCAGCTCGTGCACGTGATCGTGAGCGTGCGAGTGGCCGTGCGAGTGGCCGTGCGCCTGCCCGTGCGCGTGGTCGTCATCCTGACCGTTCGACGTCCCCGGCACGTGCGGGTCCGTCACCGGCAGCGAGGAGTCCGCCGACAGGTCCCAGTCCGAGGCCGGCCGGTTCCGCTTGACCATCTCCGCGCCCAGCGCCGCCACCATCGCGCCGTTGTCCGTGCACAGTTTCGGCCTCGGCACCCGCAGGATGATCCCCGCGTCGTCGCACCGTTCCTGCGCCAGCGACCGCAGCCGGGAATTGGCCGCCACGCCGCCGCCGATCATCAGGTGGTCGACGCCCTCGTCCTTGCACGCCCGGATCGCCTTGCGCGTCAGCACGTCCACCACGGCCTCCTGGAAGGACGCCGCAACATCGCGCACCGGCACGTCCTCGCCCGCGTTCCGCTTCGCCTCGATCCAGCGGGCGACGGAGGTCTTCAGCCCGGAGAAGGAGAAGTCGTACGCCGCGTCGCGCGGCCCCGTCAGCCCGCGCGGGAAGCTGATCGCCCTCGGGTCGCCCTCGCGGGCGAGCCGGTCGATGACCGGACCGCCCGGGAAGCCCAGCTGGAGCACGCGCGCGATCTTGTCGAAGGCCTCGCCCGCCGCGTCGTCGATGGTCGCGCCGAGCGGCCGTACGTCGGAGGTGATGTCCGGCGCCAGCAGCAGCGAGGAGTGCCCGCCGGACACCAGCAGCGCCATCGTCGGCTCCGGGAGCGGCCCGTGCTCCAGCTGGTCCACGCAGATGTGCGAGGCCAGGTGGTTCACCCCGTACAGCGGCTTGCCCAGCGCGTACGCGTAGGCCTTGGCCGCCGAGACGCCCACCAGCAGCGCCCCCGCCAGGCCGGGCCCAGCCGTGACCGCGATGCCGTCGAGGTCGCGGGCGCTGACCCCGGCCTCCTTCAGGGCGCGTTCGATGGTGGGGACCATCGCCTCCAGGTGCGCCCGCGAGGCCACCTCGGGCACGACGCCGCCGAAGCGCGCGTGTTCGTCGACGCTCGACGCGACCGCGTCCGCGAGCAGGGTGGTGCCGCGGACGACGCCGACGCCGGTCTCGTCGCAGGACGTCTCGATGCCGAGGACGAGCGGTTCGTCAGCCATTGCTCTCACTGCTCTCAGTTCGTGCTTGTGCGGGGTCGGTCAGTCGCATGACGAGCGCGTCGACGTTGCCCGGCTGGTAGTAGCCGCGCCGGAAGCCGATGGGCTCGAAGCCGAAGCGCTCGTAAAGCTTCTGGGCGCGGGTGTTGTCCACCCGTACCTCCAGCAGCACCTCGGCGCACTCGAATGCGGTGGCGGCCCGCAGCAGGTCGGTCAGGAGCCGGGCGCCGAGCCCGGTCCCCCACTGGTCGCGGGCGGCCGCGATGGTCTGTACGTCGGCCAGGTCGCCGGCGGCGGCCAGCCCGGCGTAGCCCACCAGCCGGCCCGACTCGTCCTCGGCCACGACGTAGCGGCGCGTGGCCTGCGGGCCGCGGGCGTGGGCGAGTTCGGACCAGAACATCCCGGCGGACCAGGCGTCCTCGGGGAACAGCTCGTGCTCCAGTTCCAGTACGGGCTCGATGTCCCACCAGCGCATCTCGCGCAGCGTGTGGGGGGTCACTGCGGGGTGACCACCTTGTAGTTCTTGGGCACCTGCGCGTCGGGCCGGCGCAGGTAGAGCGGGGTCGGAGGCAGGAACTCCGCGCCCGCCGCCAGTCGTTCCGCCGCCAGGGAGGCCAGCGCGGCGGCAGACTGGTGCTCGGGGCCCCGGGCGTCCGGGAACACCTCGGGGTACAGCAGCGCGCCCTGGCCCACCGCGGGCACCCCCGCGACCTGCTCGGCGATGTCGGCCGGGCGGTCCACGGCGGGGTCGCCGACGCGCGTGCGCGGGTCCTCGTAGCGCGCCCAGTAGACCTCCTTGCGCCGCGCGTCGGTGGCGACGGTGAAGGGGCCCTCGATCCCGGCGGCCCCCGCGGCGTACGCGAGGCCGTCGAGCGTGCACAGGCCGTGCACGGGCACGCCCAGCACGGCGGCGAAGGTGGAGGCGGTGACGAGGCCGACGCGCAGCCCGGTGTAGGGGCCGGGGCCGACCCCCACGACGATGCCGGTGACGGCTTCGAGCTTCAGCCCGGCCTCGGCGAGGACCTGGTCCACGGAGGGCAGCAGCAGCTCCCCGTGGCGGCGGGCGTCGACCTGGTTCGACTCGGCGAGGACGGACTCGCCGTCGTGCAGGGCGACGGTGACGGCGGGCGTGGCGGTATCTACAGCGAGCAAGAGCACGCGAACAGCCTACGACTCCGGCGGCCGCACCCCTTCCGGCCGGTCGCGGAGGGGGGCGGCTGCTACCTTTCGACCGAGGTATCCAGTCAGCGCGGAGAGGTGGAGCAAGGTGGCACGCAGCAGCTCGGGAATCGTGGCCGGGCTCACCGCCGCGGCAGTCGCCGCCGTCGGTTTCCTCGGCTACCAGGCCTCCGCCACGGCGCCCGCGCACCCGCCGAAGGCGGCCGTGCAGGAACCGGCCCCCGGCCCGAGCCAGTCCGCGGGCCAGCAGGGTCCGGCGAAGCCGGTTCCCGTGCCGGAGGGCTCGGGCACGGGCGTGCGCGTCGTGTACTCGCTGGGCCAGAAGCGGGTGTGGCTGGTGGGCGAGCCCGGGCAGGAGCCGAGGTCGTTCACGGTGATGCCGAGCACCGTGCACCCGACGCCGGGCACGTACGCGGTCGGTTCGCGCTCGGGCTCGGTCACCGGCTCGGACGGGGTGCCGATCGAGCACGTCGTACGGTTCGCCAGCCCGGCGGGCGTGGCGGTCGGCTTCAGCGCCCGCGTGGACGGGACGACTCCGCCGCCCGACCCGAACAAGAAGACCGGCGGCATCCGCATGTCACGCGCCGACGGCGACGCGATGTGGGCCTTCGCGACGCTCAGCTCGAAGGTCGTCGTCATCCCCTGAGCCGAGGCTGATCCGAGATCTGACCGGATCTCATCCGGCCGGCGCCCGCTTCACCCGTACGAGTGGCAGGCGGCCCGGGCCCGGCCATGATCCGCCGGACACGCCCCTAGGCCGCTTCGGATTCCGGAGCGGCCTCTTCGCGTACGCCGTCCTCCGGTTCTTCCTCGCCCGGTGCGTGTTCCCGCGCGGGGGGCGTCGAGACGGCGGTGGCGGCCACTCCGGCGGCGAGCAGCGTCCGCATGGAGACGACGGACGGGCGGGGATCGCGCTGTGCTCCTGCTGGTGCCGACATGGCTGCCTCCTGGACCCCGGGACACCGTACTTAGGCATACCTAAGAAACTCTCGGTACCATGTCACCACGAGCGCCGTCACCAGCGCAATATCTTGCCGACGAGTTGTCGGTACGTTTACTCCGAGAGGGCTCCGGCCAGGGCGTCCAGCCCGGCCCCGCGGGTCCAGCGCGCCCCGATCCCGCGCACCGAGACCTCCCGTACGTCGTCCAGGACCTCCTCGTGGCCGACCGCCCGCGCGATCACCACGTGCAGCCGGTCGTCGGCGAGCTCCTCGACCTTGCCCTCGCCCCACTCCACGACGACCACGGACTCGGGCAGCGAGACGTCGAGGTCCAGGTCCTCCATCTCCTCCAGCCCGCCGCCCAGGCGGTACGCGTCCACGTGCACCAGCGGCGGCCCACCGGCCAGCGAGGGGTGTACGCGGGCGATCACGAAGGTCGGCGAGGTCACGGCCCCGCGCACGCCCAGGCCCTCGCCCAGGCCGCGGGTCAGCGTGGTCTTGCCCGCGCCCAGCTCACCGGTCAGCAGGACGAGGTCGCCGGGGCGCAGCAGGCCGGCGATCCTGCGGCCCAGTTCCCGCATCGCGTCGGGGGAATCGACGGTGATCCGGGTCTCTGTGATGTTCTCGGCGGTGCCCTGGGCGGTGTCCTCGGCGATGTCCTCGGCCTCAGGTGCCGGTGCCTGGCTGCGCTGTGCTTCCAGCGGTACTTCTTCCATGCCCGCCAACGTTAGTCGCTACGAGGGCCGGGACCGCCCCGGTGCGTGCCAGCAGCTCGGTGAGCAGCCCCGTCACGGCCTCCGGGCGCTCCAGCATCATCAGGTGCCCGGTGGACTCCAGGAGCACGAGCTCGGCACCGGGCAGCGCCTCCTTGATGGCCACGCTGTGCGCGGGCGGGGTGATCATGTCCCGGTCCCCGGCGATGACGGTGACCGGCAGGTCCGCGAAGAGCTGGAGCGCGGCGGTCTTGTCGTGGGTCTGGAAGGCCGGGTAGAACTCGGCGACCACGTCGATCGGCGTGGCCTCGATGAGCCGCTCCGCGAAGCGCGCGACGCCCGGATCCACGTCCCGGGAGCCGAACGAGTACATCTTGATCATGCCGGCGAAGAGGTCCGCGGTGGCCCGGCGGCCCTTCTCGACCAGCTCCACCTGTGAGCCGAGCGCCTTGAGCACGCCGGGCAGGATCCGGCGTACGGCGCCCATGCCGGCGGCGGGGAGCCCGTACGTCACCTCGTCGAGGCGGCCGCTGGAAGTCCCGACCAGGACCACGCCGACGACGCGGTCGCGCACGAGGTCGGGGAACTGCTCCGCGAATCCCATGATGGTCATACCGCCCATCGAGTGACCCACCAGGATCAGGGGGCCCTCGGGCGCGGTCGCGTCGATGACGGTCTTCAGGTCGCGGCCGAGCTGCTCCATCCGCAGCGGCTCGCCGTCCGCCTGGGCGAGGCCGCGCGCGCTGCGGCCGTGGCTGCGGTGGTCCCAGTAGACCGCGCGGACCACTCCGCGCAGGGCGGCGCGCTGGAAGTGCCAGGAGTCCTGGGCGAGGCAGTAGCCGTGGCAGAAGACCACGGTGGCCTGGGGTTCGGCCTGGCGCCGCAGCCGCCGCCGCTTGCCCTCCTCGGGCAGCTCGTCGACCTCGTAGTAGAGCTCGGTGGCGTCCTCGGCCCGGCAGGTTCCCTCGGTCCCGCGCAGGGACCCGTAGTCCCCGGCGGCATCGAGGGCGAGGCGCGCCTTCATCCGCACGCCGCGCCCGACGGTGATCCGTTCGACCGCGACACCGGCCGCCGCGCCCGCGGCTATCACGCCGATGGCGGCGCCGGCCCAGCCGGCCTTGCGCCAGTTCTCGCTCACGCCGCCGCCCTCACTCCGCTCAGCCGCCCAGGTACACCCGGGGCACGCGCCCACCGATACGGGTGACGATCTCATACGCGATCGTGTGCGCCGCTTGGGCCCAGTCCTCGGCGGTGGGTTCACCGCGTTCCGCGTCCCCGAAGATGACGGCTTCGTCGCCGACGCGGGCGTGGTCTCCGTCCAAGTCGACCACGAACTGGTCCATGGCGACGCGCCCGGCGACGTGACGGATCTTGCCGCCGACGAGCACCGGGCCGAGCCCGGAGGCGTGCCGCGGGATGCCGTCGGCGTAGCCGGCCGGGATCAGAGCGAGGGTCGTTTCGGCGCCGGTGACGTAGTGGTGGCCGTAGCTCACCCCGTGCCCGGCGGGGACGGTCTTGACCAGTGCGAGGGAGGCCTTGAGCCTCATGGCGGGCCGCAGGCCCAGCTCGGCCGGGGTGCCGAGCTCGGGGGCGGGCGAGACGCCGTAGACGGCCAGGCCGCAGCGCACCAGGTCGAAGTGGGACTCGGGGAGGGTGAGGGTGGCCGGGGAGTTGGCGATGTGCCGGACCTCGGGCTCGACGCCCTCCTTCTCGGCGTACGCCAGCATGTCGCGGAAGGCGGCGAGCTGGAGCTGGATGGAGGGGTGCCCGGGCTCATCGGCGCAGGCGAAGTGCGACCAGACGCCGGTGACGTGGACGGTCCCCTCGGCCTCGGCGGTGACGGCCGCGCCGACCAGCGCCTCCCAGTCGGCGGGCTGGCAGCCGTTGCGGCCGAGGCCGGTGTCGGCCTTGAGCTGGATCCTGGCGGGGCGGCCCGCCGCACGGGCGGCTGCCCGTACCTCGTCGAGGGCCCACATTCCGCTGACGGAGACGTCCACGCCGGCCTCGACGGCCTCCCGCCAGGGCCCTCCGGGGGTCCACAGCCAGCACATGACCGGGCCTTCGACCCCGGCGGCGCGCAGCGCGAGCGCTTCCTCGGGCGTGGCGGTCCCGAGCCAGGTCGCGCCGGCCTCCTGAGCGGCCCGGGCACACTCCAGGGCTCCGTGCCCGTAGGCGTTCGACTTGACCACGGCCATCAACTCGGCCCGGGGTGCCCGCTCGCGCAGTGCGCGCACGTTCTCCCGTACGGCGTCAAGATCGATCTCGGCGTACACGCGCGTCGGTGTCTCGTTCATCGCCCCCAGTCTCTCAGAACCCCTGACGGGCCCGCGGGGGATCCGACCCCGCGGGAACTCCAGCCCCGCCGGCGTTTGAGGCGCGGGGTCCGGGGCGGAGCCCCGATCCTTCAGCCCCGCCGGCGCTTGAGGCGCGGGGCCGCGCCCCGTCACGGGCGGCTGACGTCCCGCCAGGCCTCCGGCAGGGCCTCGGCCACCTGCTGCGCCAGCAACGGCCCCCCGACGAGCCTGGCCGCCAGGCCGTGCAGGTACGCCCCCACCGCCCCCGCGTCCGCCCCGGACAGCCCGCCCGCCAGCAGGGACCCGGCCAGCCCGGACAGGACGTCCCCGCTCCCCGCGGTGGCCAGCCACGAGGTCCCCGTCGGGTTCACCCGAACGGCCGCCACCCCACCGGAGGCGACCAGCGTCGTCGACCCCTTCAGCAGCACCGCCGCCCCGTACCGCTGCGCCAACCCCCGCACCGCGCCCAGCCGCCCCGCCTCCACCGACTCCCGCGACACCCCCAGCAGCGCCGCCGCCTCCCCCGCGTGCGGGGTCAGCAGCGTCGGGGCCGTCCGGGCCCGCAGCACCCCCGCGTCCAGCCCCCGCAGCCCGTCCGCGTCGACGAGCACCGGCACGTCCCCCGCCAGCAGGTCCGCGACCTCACCGGCTCGCCCCTCCCCCAGCCCCGGGCCGACCACCCACGCCTGCACCCGGCCGCGCCCGATCAGCGTCTCCGGATACCGCGCGAGCACGGCCTCCGCCGCCGGCCCCACGTACCGCACCGCGCCCGCACCGCCCCGCAGCGCTCCCGCCACCGCCAGCACCGCCGCCCCCGGGTACTGACCGGACCCGGCGACGATCCCGACCACGCCCCGCCGGTACTTGTCGCTCGACGCCCCCGGCACCGGCAGCAGCCCCGCCACATCGGCGTGCTGCAAGGCCTCCACCTCGGGCGACGGCAGCTCCAGTCCGATGTCCACGAGGTGCACCACGCCCGCCCGCGAGGCCCCGGGGTCGATCAGCAGGCCGGGCTTGTACGCCCCGAAGGTCACCGTCACGTCCGCCGTGACGGCCGGCCCCGCCACCTCCCCGGTGTCCGCGTCGACCCCGCTCGGCAGGTCCACGGCGACCACGGGGACCCCCGGCGGGATCTGCCCCACCAGTGCGGCGGCCGCGGGCCGCAGCCCGCCCCGCCCGCCGATCCCGAGCAGCCCGTCCAGTACGAGGTCCGCGCGCCGCGGGACGTCCCGCTCGATCCGCCCTCCGGCGGCCCGCAGCGCGGCCAGGCCGCCCGCGTGCATCCGCTCGGGGTCCATCGCCACCGCGGTCACCCCGGCCCCGCGCCGCGCCAGCCGCGCGCCCGCGTACAGCGCGTCGCCGCCGTTGTCCCCGGGGCCGACGAGCAGCACGACCCGCGCCCCGTAGACGCGTCGGCGGCGCGCCAGCAGCCCCGCGCACACGGCGGCCAGCCCGGCCGCGGCCCGCTGCATCAGGGCGCCTTCGGGCAGCCGGGCCATCAGCTGCCGCTCGGCGGCCCGTACGGTCTCCACGCTGTAAGCACTACGCATGGCACCAGCGTGCCCGACGCGGGGGTCATCCCTCGGCGATCACCACGGCGGAGGCGACACCGGCGTCGTGGCTCAGGGAGATGTGCCAGGACGTCACGCCCAGCGCCAGCGCCCGCGCCTCCACCGTCCCCGACACCCGCAGCCGCGGCTGGCCGCTGTCCTCCACGTACACCTCGGCGTCGGTCCACAGCATGCCGGCGGGCGCGCCGAGCGCCTTGGCCAGTGCCTCTTTGGCGGCGAACCGCGCGGCGAGCGAGGCGACTCCGCGCCGCTCGCCGCTCGGCAGCGTCAACTCGGCGTCGACGAACAGCCGTTGCGCGAGCCCCGGCGTACGCTCCAGCGCCGCGTCGAACCGGTCGATCTCCGCTACGTCGATCCCGACGCCGATAATCACAACGACAACCCCACTACCCCGCTACTCCACCGTGACGGACTTTGCGAGGTTACGCGGCTGGTCCACCTCGTTCCCCCGCGCCGTCGCCAGTTCGCACGCGAACACCTGCAGCGGCACCGTCGCCACCAGCGGCTGGAGCAGCGTGGGCGTCGCCGGGATCCGGATCAGGTGGTCGGCGTACGGGGCGACCGCCTCGTCGCCCTCCTCCGCGATCACGATGGTCCGCGCCCCGCGCGCCCGGATCTCCTGGATGTTCGACACGATCTTGTCGTGGAGCACCGACCGGCCGCGCGGCGACGGGACGACCACCACCACCGGCAGGTCCTGCTCGATCAGCGCGATCGGCCCGTGCTTGAGCTCGCCCGCCGCGAAGCCCTCGGCGTGCATGTACGCCAGCTCCTTGAGCTTGAGCGCGCCCTCCAGCGCCACCGGGTACCCGACGTGCCGTCCCAGGAACAGCACGGTGTTCTTGTCCGCGAGGGAACGCGCGAGCTGCCGTACCGGCTCCATGGTCTCCAGTACGGTGTCCACCGCCGCTGCGATGTCCGACAGCTCCCGGATGACGGCCTCGATCTCGTCGCCCCACTTCGTACCCCGCACCTGCCCGAGGTACAGCGCGACCAGATAGCAGGCCACCAGCTGCGTCAGGAACGCCTTGGTCGAGGCGACGGCCACCTCCGGACCGGCGTGCGTGTAGAGCACGGCATCCGATTCGCGCGGGATCGTCGACCCGTTCGTATTGCAGATGGCCAGCACCCTGGCCCCCTGCTCGCGCGCGTGCCGGAGCGCCATCAGGGTGTCCATGGTCTCGCCGGACTGCGAGATCGCGACCACCAGCGTCCGCTGGTCCAGGATCGGGTCGCGGTAGCGGAACTCGCTCGCCAGCTCCGTCTCGCACGGGATGCGGGTCCAGTGCTCGATGGCCAGCTTCGCGATCAGGCCCGCGTGGTACGCCGTACCGCACGCCACGATCACGACCTTGTCGACCTCCCTGAGCACCGAGACGGGGATGCGCACCTCGTCCAGGGTCAGCGAGCCGCTCGCGTCGATCCTGCCCAGGAGGGTGTCGGCGACAGCCTTCGGCTGCTCGGCGATCTCCTTGAGCATGAAGTAGTCATAACCCCCCTTCTCGGCCGCCGAGGCGTCCCAGTCCACGTGGTACGCCCGCACGGTCGCGGCCGAACCGTCGAAGTTGGTCACCGACACCCCGTCGCGGCGCAGTTCGACGACCTGGTCCTGCCCCAGCTCGATCGCGGACCGGGTGTGGGCGATGAAGGCGGCCACGTCCGAGGCGAGGAAGTTCTCTCCCTCTCCAACGCCCACCACCAGGGGCGAGTTCCGGCGCGCGCCGACCACCACGTCCGGATCGTCGGCGTGCACCGCGACCAGCGTGAACGCCCCCTCCAGCCGCCGGCACACCTGCCGCATCGCCTCGGCGAGGTCACCGGTCGCCGCGAACCGTTCCGCCAGCAGGTGCGCCACGACCTCGGTGTCCGTCTCGGACTCCAGCCGGTGCCCGCGCTCCGCCAGTTCGGCCCGGAGCGCGGCGAAGTTCTCGATGATGCCGTTGTGCACGACGGCCACCCGCCCCGAATTGTCGAGGTGCGGATGGGCGTTGACGTCGGTGGGCCCGCCGTGGGTCGCCCACCGGGTGTGCCCGAGTCCCGTGGAACCGTGCGGCAGCGGGTGCCCGACCAGTTCCTTTTCCAGATTGACGAGCTTCCCGGCCTTCTTGGCGGCGGCCAGGCTGCCGTCGGAGAGCACGGCGACCCCCGCCGAGTCGTAGCCCCGGTACTCCAGCCGCTTGAGTCCGGCGATGACCACATCGAGCGCCGACTGCGCTCCCACGTAACCCACAATTCCGCACATAGGCCGCAGCGTACGCCGTAGTTGGCCGTCTGCCCCGTACCCGAACACGACGAAACCCCGCTCCGGCGAATGTGCCGGAGCGGGGTTGACGTTCAGTCGGCCGGGGCTCAGCCGAGCTTCTTGACCTGTGCGTCGACAACGGCCTTCGGCTGCTCGGCGGTTCCGGACAGGCTCAGGGCGGAGAAGGTCGCCAGGGTGTTCGCCTTGCGCACGATCACGAGCTCCATGCTGAGCTTCTCGCCGTCCGCGTCGCCCACCACGGTGTAGGAGAGCGCCTCGTCGCCGGCGGTGACGGAGGCACCCGGAGCCACCTTGGTGATCTTGAGCGAGTCGCCCGACTGGCTGCCCGTGTAGCCGCCGGCGCAGGCCGTGCCCGCCGTCTTGAGGGCGGTGAAGGCCTCCTCGGCGCCCTTGCCCTCGTACGAGGCCAGGGTGACGGCGGTGGCGGTCGAGAACACGGCGCCCATCGCGGCCTTCATCTTCTCCTCGGGGCTGGCGTCCGCCGCGGGCTCCTTGCCCTTGGCGACGGCCTTGGTGCGGGCGGTGCCGGCAGCGGTGCCGACCGGGGCCATGGACTGCGCCTTGACCAGCGGCAGGCACTCGGGCTTGTCGCTGGTGACGCCGGCCCCCGCCGCGGCCTCGGCCGGGGTGGCCGGCTTGACCACGTGGTCGGGCAGGTCGGCCTGGACCACGATCAGGCCGCCCAGCTCGGCGTCCGTCTTCGCCTTGGCGGCGGGCGCGGCCGACGTCGCCGCAGCGCCGGTGGACGGCTTGGCGTCCGTCTTCTCGCCGCCACAGGCGGTGACCAGCAGGGCCAGGGAGACCGCGGACGCGGTCAGGACGGAACGACGGACAAGAGCGGTACGCACGAAAGATCTCCCCCATGGAGCACGGCAGCGGCAAGGCAAAGCAGGAATGCAAGGCAGGAAAGCAAGGCAGGAAAGCAGGGCAAGGCGAAGCAGCCCGAAGCGCGCCCCGCCGGAGCTGGGCGCACGTCTGGACTGCGGTGATCCACAATGTACGGGGAAATCGATCACCCGGCCCGCCGCCCAGGCCGTCGCCCCCGATCGTGACCTGGGTGAGACCCTCCCTGCTCCGAATCGAGACCGGCCCGCCGCAACCGCGCCCCGGCCCGCTCGCAGCACCTGCACACGTGACCGACCACACCACCCACAACCGCCCCCGAGCCCCGACAATGGCGGTGTGATCACTTCGCCGCCACGAAGCAGCACGCCGGACAGCGCAACGGAGCGCCCCCGCCCGGACGGGAGCCCCACGCGCCCCGCCCACCGCCGGGGCCCCGAGGCCTCGCCCTACGTCGACCTCACCCGCGCCGAGTGGAGCGCCCTGCGCGAGCGGACCCCGCTGCCGCTGACCGCCGACGAGGTGGAGCGGCTGCGCGGCCTCGGTGACGTCATCGACCTCGACGAGGTCCGCGACGTCTACCTGCCGCTCTCCCGCCTCCTCAATCTCTACGTCGGCGCCACCAGCAACCTCCGCGGCACCCTCAACACCTTCCTCGGCGACGCGGGCAACGGCCACGGCGCCCAGCAGGGCACCCCCTTCGTCATAGGCGTCGCCGGTTCGGTCGCGGTCGGCAAGTCCACCGTGGCCCGTCTGCTCCAGGCCCTCCTCGCCCGCTGGCCCGAGCACCCGCGCGTGGAGCTGGTCACCACCGACGGGTTCCTCTACCCGATGAAGGAGCTCCAGCGGCGCGGGCTCACCTCCCGCAAGGGCTTCCCGGAGTCCTACGACCGCCGCGCGCTCACCCGCTTCGTCGCCGACATCAAGGCCGGCAAGGACGAGGTCAGGGCCCCGGTCTACTCGCACCTGATCTACGACATCGTGCCGGGCGAGGAGCTCGTCGTACGGCGCCCGGACATCCTCATCGTCGAGGGCCTCAACGTGCTCCAGCCGGCGCTCCCCGGCACCGACGGCCGCACCCGTGTCGCCCTCGCCGACTACTTCGACTTCAGCGTGTACGTGGACGCGCGCCCCGAGGACATCGAGCGCTGGTACCTCAACCGCTTCCGGAAGCTGCGCGAGACCGCCTTCCAGAATCCTTTCTCCTACTTCCGCAAGTACACCCAGGTCTCCGAGGAGGAGGCGATGGAGTACGCGCAGACGATGTGGCGCACGATCAACAAGCCCAACCTGCTGGAGAACGTGGCGCCCACGCGCGGCCGGGCCACCCTCGTCGTCCGCAAGGGCCCGGACCACAAAGTGCAGAAGCTGAGCCTCCGCAAGCTCTAGTGGCTATGGTGCGGGGATGCTGCATCTGCGGATGATCACCCCGCACGGCCTCACCGAGGAGGTGGTCTCGCTCGTCAAGAAGACGGTCGGGACCACCCATCTGGCCGTACTGGCGGGCGCTGCCCGCGACCCGGCGGGCGATGTGGTGCTGTGTGACGTGGCCCGCGAGTCCGCCGACGAGCTGCTCGCCGAGCTGCGCGCCATAAAGCTGGACGAGCTCGGGTCCATCGCCGTCGAGAACATCGACCTCTCCCTTTCCCGATCCGCCGATGAGGCCGAGGAAGAGGCGCCGGGCGATCCGGCGGACGCGGTGATCTGGGAACAGCTGACCGAGGCGACCCACGAGGAGTCCACCCTCTCCGTCACCTACCTGGCCTTCATCAGCCTCGCGACGATGATCGCGGCCTGCGGCGTGGTGCTGGACAACGCGATCCTGATCGTGGGCGCGATGGCGGTCGGCCCGGAGTTCGGCCCGCTCGCCGGTGTCTGCACCGGCCTGGTCCAGCGTGCCCTGCGGCTGGCGGCGCGCTCGCTCATCGCCCTGCTGGTGGGCTTCGCGGTGGCGATGCTGACGACCACCGGGTTCAGCCTGCTGATGGACGCTCTCGGCCAGTTCGATCAGGACATGCTCGACGACCCCCGCCCCAACACGGCCTTCATCTGGCAGCCGGACCCGTTCTCCTTCATCGTGGCCCTGCTGGCCGGCGTGGCCGGGGTGCTGTCCTTGACCTCCGCGAAGTCCGGCGCCCTGGTCGGCGTGGCCATCTCCGTCACCACCGTCCCGGCCGCGGCCAACGCCGCCGTGGCGCTCAGCTACGGCGAGGTGGGCCAGATGTGGGGCTCCGCCGAGCAGCTGCTGCTGAACCTCGGCGGGATCATGCTCGCCGGCACGGTGACGCTCGTGGTCCAGAAACTGCTGTGGCGCACCCGGCAGGCCCGGATGTTCCGGTCGCCGGATGCGCCACGAGGCACGGCCGAGAGCTAGTTCTGCTTAACCGAGCCTGCCTAACCGAGCCTGCTTAACCGAGCGCCGACTTCACGACGTCCGCGAGCCGGCCCGCGACCGCGCGGGCCTGCTCGATGTCGGCGGCCTCGACCATCACCCGTACGAGCGGCTCCGTACCCGACGGACGCAGCAGCACCCGTCCGGTGGTGCCGAGCTCGCGCTCGGCGTCGGCCACCGCGGCCGCCAGCTCCGCGGAGGTGGTGACGCGGGACTTGTCCACGTCGGGAACGTTGACCAGCACCTGCGGCAGCCGCCGCATGACGCCGGCCAGCTCCGCCAGCGACTTGCCGGTGGCCGCGACCCGCGCCGCCAGCAGCAGACCGGTCAGCGTGCCGTCGCCGGTCGTCGCGTGGTCGAGGATGATCACGTGGCCGGACTGCTCGCCGCCCAGCGCGTAGCCGTGCTCCTTCATCGACTCCAGGACGTACCGGTCGCCGACCCCGGTCTGCACGACCTGGATGCCCTCGGCCTCCATGGCGAGCTTGAAGCCCAGGTTGGACATCACGGTGCCGACCACGGTGTTCTCCCGCAGCTGACCGGCCTCGCGCATGGCCAGCGCCAGCACCGCGAGGATCTGATCGCCGTCGACCTCCGCGCCCGAGCCGTCCACCGCCAGGCAGCGGTCCGCGTCACCGTCGTGCGCGATGCCGAAGTCGGCGCCGTGCTCGACCACGGCCGCCTTGAGCAGGCCGAGGTGGGTGGAGCCGCAGCCGTCGTTGATGTTCAGGCCGTCCGGCTCGGCGCCGATCGTGACGATCTCCGCGCCGGCCCGGGTGAAGGCCTCGGGCGAGACGAAGGCGGCCGCGCCGTGCGCCTCGTCCAGGACGATCTTCAGGCCGTCGAGGCGGTTGGGGAGGACCCCGATGAGGTGGGCGACGTACTTGTCGAAGCCCTCGGTGTAGTCGGAGACGCGGCCGACGCCGGAGCCGGTGGGCCGGTCCCAGGGGGCGCCGGTGCGGTGCTCCTCGTAGACGGACTCGATGCGGTCCTCCAGCTCGTCGGCGAGCTTGTGGCCGCCGCGCGCGAAGAACTTGATGCCGTTGTCGGGCATGGCGTTGTGGCTGGCGGAGAGCATCACGCCGAGGTCGGCACCCAGCGCACCGGTGAGATACGCCACCGCCGGGGTGGGCAGCACACCGACGCGCAGGACGTCCACGCCCGCGCTCGCGAGGCCGGCCACGACCGCGGCCTCCAGGAATTCGCCGGAGGCCCGGGGGTCTCGGCCGACCACGGCCGTCGCCCGGTGGCCCGCGAACGTGCCCGCCTCGGCCAGTACGTGGGCCGCCGCCACGGAGAGGCCGAGCGCGAGCTCAGCCGTCAGATCCGCGTTGGCGACGCCGCGTACACCGTCCGTCCCGAAGAGTCGTCCCACTGTTGTCCTCCCGAGTTTGCGCTTCGCGTGTGACCGCTTGTGACAGGTATTTGCCGCTTGTGGCGGTAAACGAACCGCCCCGGCAGCACAGAGAGTGCTGCCGGGGCGGTTTCGTTGCAGAACAGCAGGCGCAGATTAACGCTTGCTGTACTGCGGAGCCTTACGGGCCTTCTTGAGACCGGCCTTCTTGCGCTCGACCGCACGGTCGTCGCGGGAGAGGAAGCCGGCCTTCTTCAGCGCCGGGCGGTTGTTGTCCACGTCCGCCTCGTTCAGCGCACGGGCCACACCGAGGCGCAGGGCGCCGGCCTGGCCGGAGACGCCGCCACCCGCGATGCGGGCGATGATGTCGTAGCGGTTGTCCAGCTCCAGGAGCTTGAACGGCTCGTTGACTTCCTGCTGGTGCACCTTGTTGGGGAAGTAGTCCTCAAGGGTGCGACCGTTGATCTTCCACTTGCCGGTGCCCGGAACGATCCGGACGCGGGCGATGGCGTTCTTGCGACGGCCCAGGCCGGCGGCCGGCTGGGGGTCGCCGAAGCGACCGGCAAGGGACTCGGAGGTGTAGTCGCCCTCGACTACGGCCTCGGACTCGCTGGTGTACTCCTCGACGTTGCCCTCGAACTCGTCGACGGGGGTCGTCTCGGCGGTGGTCTCGGCCACGATGCTCCTCAGAATTCTCTACGTCTTAGGGGGTGGCCGGAACTACTGCGCGACCTGGGTGATCTCGAACGGCACCGGCTGCTGCGCAGCGTGGGGGTGCTGGTCGCCCGAGTAGACCTTCAGCTTCGAGAGCATCTGACGGCCCAGGGTGTTCTTGGGGAGCATGCCCTTGACGGCCTTCTCGACGGCCTTCTCCGGGTTGTTCGCCAGGAGGTCGTCGTAGCGCACCGAGCGGAGACCGCCCGGGAAGCCGGAGTGGCGGTACGCCATCTTCTGCGACGCCTTGTTGCCGGACAGGTGAACCTTGTCGGCGTTGACGATGATGACGAAGTCGCCCATGTCCATGTGGGGGGCGTAAGTCGGCTTGTGCTTGCCCCGCAGGAGGGCAGCGGCCTGGGTCGCCAGACGGCCGAGGACAACGTCCTGGGCGTCGATGACGAGCCACTGGCGCGAGATGTCGCCGGGCTTGGGGCTGAACGTACGCACGCGTATGCCTTCGCTTCTTCAGTGGTGGTATCCCAAGGGCGCAAGCCCCATGGGAAGGTCCTGACAGGGTCACCACG
The DNA here is from genome assembly GCF_055564955.1 of Streptomyces sp. NPDC028910. NCBI lineage: Bacteria > Bacillati > Actinomycetota > Actinomycetes > Kitasatosporales > Streptomycetaceae > Streptomyces > Streptomyces sp. NPDC028910. Next base: position 305,320 of record NZ_JBVHVF010000001.1, read on the forward strand.
GACGATCACGACAGCCCACGATCACATCGGGGACGCAACCCGTGTGAACTGCTGGTCATCGGTCCGGTGGACCGGCGCAAGGCCCTTTCACGTGAGAATGAGAAAGCCAATACGCATAACAAACCAGCAGAGTACCCAAGCAGACCCGTATGGGTCAAAACGCGGTCCGCGATGCCGATTCTGCTGGCGTCGCGGCGCACTCCGGTTCGGTCCTGGGTAGGGACCCCGCAGTTGTTACGGGCTCCAGAATAACCCGTCCCGAGCGCAGCGCACGACACGCCAGCACCATCGCGAGCCCGCACAGTGTGGCGCAGTCCTTGAACGCCCGCCGCTTGGCCTCCAGCTCCGACGGCCAGGGAATGCCCGCCACCTGGGGCCCCAGCGCCGCCCAGAACCACGGCGAGCGCGGCATCGAGCCCGGCCGCACCGCCGAGGCCAGCAGCAGCGGAAGCACCACCAGCAGGTAGTGGTCGAAGGACGGCCGGGACACCAGGAATGCGGCGAGCATCACCATGCAGGCCGTCTCCACCAGCCTCAGCTCGCCCCCGTCACCGTCACCGTCACCGACGCCGCCCCGGCCTCCGACGCCGTCCGTACCCCGCCACCGCGTCCAGGCCGCCCACAGACCGGCTCCGGCCCCCGCGAACGCGACCAGCACCGCCAGCGGCTCCGGCACCCCCAGCCGGGGCAGCACCGCGATCGGCGAGGCGTCCCACGGCAGCGCGTACGCGTCCTGCCCCTGGAGCAGGAACGGCAGGGTCTTGGTGAAGAACAGCGACGGGCTCGGCATCACCAGCGCGCCCGCCAGCGAGAGCCCCAGCGGCACCAGCACGGCCGCGGCCAGCCCCCGCCACTGCCGCGCGAGCAGGAACAGCAGCCCCATCGGCACCAGCATCGGCTTGCACGCGATCGCCAGCCCGACCACCAGCCCGGCCGCCCCCCACGACCGCCGGTGCGCGAGCAGCAGGGCCACCGGCAGCGCGGCCGCCGAGATGGCGGTCCAGTTGCCGATCAGCACGAGGTTCACGTACGGCTTGTAGGCGAGTGCGAACAGCGCGAAACCGCCGACGGCGAAGCGCGAGCGCAGCGGCACCGAGAACATCCGCAGCGCGGCCAGCCAGCCCACGCCCAGCAGCCCGGACATCCCCACCGGCAGCACCCACCGCAACACCGTCCGCGGCAGCATCGCCTCCGGAACCGCCATGATCACGGCGCTGGGGAGGTAGAGGAAGCGCTTGTCCTCATACGGGGACCCGCCGGCCAGCAGCGTCTCGGCCGCCTTGACCACGAAGGCGTTGTCCGAGCCCCAGTTCGCCCGCAGGCTCGTGGAGACGGCGATCCCGAGCAGCACCGCGAGCGAGACGACCTGCCAGGACCGCGAGGCCGGCTGCAACAGCCAGTCGATCAGCCGGTTCCCCGAGGTCTGGTTCCCGGAGGTCTGCTTCTCCCACTTCATCAGCCAGATGCTAGGCCGCAGCCCCACGACGCCTGCCCCTCACTCGACCGAGGGGGTGACGGTCCCCCTCTAGCGCTTGCGCTCGACTCTACGTTCGTCCCAAACGGGCTCCTGAGTCTCCCGCACAACACCGTCCGAACCGAAGACCAGGTAACGGTCAAATGTGCGCGCGAACCAGCGGTCGTGCGTGACACACAGCACAGTCCCCTCGTACGCCTCCAGGCCGTCCTGCAGCGCCTCCGCGGACTCCAGGTCCAGGTTGTCCGTCGGCTCGTCCAGCAGCAGCGCCGTGGTCCCCGCCAGCTCCAGCAGCAGGATCTGGAAACGCGCCTGCTGGCCGCCCGACAGCTTCTCGAACGGCTGGTCGCCCTGGCGCTCCAGCTCGTACCGGCGCAGCACGGCCATCGCCGCACCGCGGTCCTTGGCGCTCTCCGTCCACAGGATGTCCACGAGCGTGCGGCCGAACAGCTCGGGATGGGCGTGCGTCTGCGCGAAGTGGCCGGGAACCACCCGCGCGCCCAGCTTCCACGTGCCCGTGTGCTTGACGTCCTCGCCCGCCAGCAGCCGCAGGAAGTGCGATTTGCCGGAGCCGTTCGAGCCCAGCACCGCGACCCGCTCCCCGTAGAAGACCTCCAGCGAGAAGGGCTTCATCAGCCCGGTGAGCTCCAGGTTCTCCACGGTGAGCGCGCGCACGCCCGTACGGCCGCCCTTGAGCCGCATCCGGATGTCCTGCTCCCGCGGCGGCTCCGGCGGCGGTCCGGCCTCCTCGAACTTCTGGAAGCGCGTCTGCATCGCCCGGTACCGCGAGGCCATGTCGGGGCTGGAGGCCGCCTGGTTGCGCAGCCGCAGGACGAGCGCCTTCAGGCGTGCGTGCTCCTCGTCCCAGCGCCGCTTGAGCTCCTCGAAGCGCGCGAAGCGCTCCTTGCGGGCCTCGTGGTACGTGGCGAAGCCCGCGCCGTGCACCCACACGTCCGTGCCCATCGGGCTCGGCTCCAGGCTGATGATCTTCTCTGCGGCCCGGGACAGCAGCTCCCGGTCGTGCGAGACGAACAGCACGGTCTTGCGGGTGGCCTTCAGCTGGTCCTCCAGCCACCGCTTGCCCGGGACGTCCAGGTAGTTGTCCGGCTCGTCGAGCAGCAGCACCTCGTCCGGCCCGCGCAGCAGCGCCTCCAGCACGAGCCGCTTCTGTTCACCGCCCGACAGCGTGCGCACCTCGCGGAACTGCGCCGTGTCGTACGGGATGGCCAGCGCGGCCATGGTGCAGACGTCCCACAGGGTCTCCGCCTCGTAGCCCTGCACGTCGGCCCAGTCGCTGAGCGCCTGCGCGTACGCCATCTGCGCGGCCTCGTCGTCCACCGTGAGGATCAGCTCCTCGGCCCGGTCCACGGCCCTCGCGGCCTCCCGGATCCGCGGCTGCGACACCGATACCAGCAGGTCGCGTACGGTCGTCTCGTCCCGTACGGATCCCACGAACTGCGACATCACGCCGAGCCCGCCGCTCAGGGTGACCCCGCCGCCGTGCGGCTGGAGCTCCCCCGAGATCAGCTTCAGCAGGGTGGTCTTGCCGGCCCCGTTCGCCCCCACGAGAGCGACCACCGCCCCCTCCCCCACCCGGAAGGAGACGTCGGGGAGCAGGACCCGCCCGTCGGGAAGGTAGTACTCCAGGTGGCTGGCTTCGAGATGTCCCATGCCGGGCATTGTCCAGGTCCGGCCGCGATCCGCCCAAACGAGTTAGCGGCGTCAGCAGCAGCCGGCTCCGGGGAGGGTCCGCATGTTCCGCGCTTCCTTGCTGCGGGCGGCCAGCAGCTCGTCCGCCGGGTAGCCGACCTCCTCCAGGGTCAGCCCGTGCGGCTTCACCACGTGCACGGAGGAGTCCCGTACGCCCGCGGCCAGCACCTTGCCGGGCCAGTCCGTGGGCCGGTGGCCGTCCCCGACGTGCAGCAGGGCGCCCACCAGCGAGCGGACCATGTTGTGGCAGAAGGCGTCGGCGCGGACGGTCGCGGTGATGATCCCGTCCTCGGCGCGCTCCCAGCTGAGCTGCTGGAGGGTACGGATCGTCGTGGCGCCCTCGCGCGGCTTGCAGTACGCGGCGAAGTCGTGCTCGCCGAGCAGCGGGGCGGCGGCCTCGTTCATGGCGTCCACGTCGAGCGGCCACTGGTGCCACAGCACGTGGCCGCGGCGCAGCGGGTCCACGCCGGCCCGGTGGTCGCCCACGCGGTAGGCGTAGCGGCGCCAGATGGCCGAGAACCGGGCGTTGAAGCCCGCGGGGGCCTCGGCGGCACGCCACACCCGTACATCGTGCGGCAGCCGCCCGGCGAGGCGCCGCAGCAGCTTCTCCTCGTGCTCGGCCCACACCTCCTCGGACACGTCGAACTGCGCGACCTGTCCGCGGGCGTGCACGCCCGCGTCCGTACGGCCGGCCACGGTCAGGCTGACCGGCTCGGACAGCCGCATCACGGTCTGCAGGGCCGACTCCAGCTCGCCCTGCACGGTCCGCAGCACGCGCTGCTTCGCCCAGCCGGAGAAGTCCCTGCCGTCGTAACTCAGGTCCAGCCGCACCCGGACGTGCCCGGGCTCCACCTCGTCACTCACGTGACCGATCCTCTCAGCTGCGTCTTTCGAACGAACGGCAAACGGGCCCGCCCCGGAAGGGGCGGGCCCGTTCAGAGCCGTTCAGCGTGATCCCGGCGGGGATCAGGCCTCCTTGGTCTCCTCGGCGGCGGGAGCCTCGGCGGCCTCCGCCTCCTTGACCGCGCGCTTGGTGGCGGCCTCGGCCTCACCGGTGGCCTGCTGGGCGACCGTAAGGGCCTCGACCAGCTCGATCACGGCCATCGGGGCGTTGTCGCCACGACGGTTGCCGATCTTGGTGATGCGCGTGTAACCACCGGGGCGGTTCTCGTAGCGCGGGGCGATCTCGGTGAAGAGCGTGTGGACGATGCTCTTGTCCGTGATCGTCTGCAGCACCAGGCGACGGTTGTGGATGTCGCCCTTCTTGGCCTTGGTGACCAGACGCTCGGCGTAGGGACGCAGGCGGCGGGCCTTGGCCTCGGTGGTGGTGATGCGGCCGTGCTCGAAGAGCGCCTTCGCGAGGTTCGCGAGAAGGTGCTTCTCGTGCGCGGCGCTGCCGCCCAGACGGGCACCCTTTGCGGGACGCGGCATGGTGTTACTCCTTCATATCTGCACCGGCCGTGTCAGGTACCGGTGTCAGTTCCCTCAGGCGGTCGCAAGAGGGGGTGTGGGGGGCGTGAGCCCCCCACAAGCTTCTTTCTCAGTACTGCTCGGTCTCGACGAAACCGGCATCGGCGTCGTCGTCCGCGCCGAACGCGTCCGCGGCGGCCGTCGGGTCGAATCCGGGCGGGCTGTCCTTGAGGGCCAGGCCCATGCCGGCCAGCTTCGCCTTGACCTCGTCGATCGACTTCGCACCGAAGTTGCGGATGTCGAGCAGGTCCGCCTCGGAGCGGGCGACGAGCTCACCCACGGAGTGGATGCCCTCGCGCTTGAGGCAGTTGTACGACCGAACGGTGAGCTCGAGCTCCTCGATCGGCAGCGCCAGGTCGGCGGCCAGGGCGGCGTCCGTGGGGGACGGGCCCATGTCGATGCCCTCGGCGTCGATGTTGAGCTCGCGCGCCAGACCGAACAGCTCGACCAGGGTCTTACCGGCGGACGCCATGGCGTCACGCGGGCGCATGGCCTGCTTGGTCTCGACGTCGACGATCAGCTTGTCGAAGTCGGTGCGCTGCTCGACTCGGGTCGCCTCGACCTTGTAGGTGACCTTGAGGACCGGGCTGTAGATGGAGTCGACCGGGATGCGGCCGATCTCCTGGCCCAGCTGCTTGTTCTGGACGGCGGAGACGTAGCCGCGACCGCGCTCGACGGTCAGCTCCATCTCCAGCTTGCCCTTGCCGTTGAGCGTGGCGAGGACCAGGTCCGGGTTGTGCACCTCGACACCGGCCGGGGGCGCGATGTCAGCAGCGGTGACCAGGCCGGGACCCTGCTTGCGCAGGTACATCACGACCGGCTCGTCGTGCTCCGAGGAGACGACCAGCTGCTTGATGTTGAGGATGATGTCGGTGACGTCTTCCTTGACGCCCGGCACGGTGGTGAACTCGTGCAGGACGCCGTCCACGCGGATGCTGGTGACAGCGGCACCCGGGATCGAGGACAGGAGCGTACGGCGCAGGGAGTTGCCGAGGGTGTAGCCGAAGCCCGGCTCCAGCGGCTCGATCACGAACCGGGAGCGGTACTCGTCGACGACCTCTTCGGTCAGCGAAGGACGCTGAGCGATAAGCATGTCTGTGTTCCTTCATTTCGTGGACGCCCACTATTTGACGCCCGACGGGACGCCGTACCGGAGTACGGCTACTGCAAGGGTACGGGCGGCACGTCCCCAGAAGGGGTCGTACCGCCCGGACACTCAAGAACGCACAGGTGCGTCCGCTGCGTCAGACGCGGCGGCGCTTCGGCGGGCGGCAGCCGTTGTGCGGGGTGGGGGTGACGTCCTGGATCGAGCCGACCTCGAGGCCGGTGGCCTGGAGGGAGCGGATCGCGGTCTCGCGGCCGGAGCCCGGACCCTTGACGAAGACGTCGACCTTGCGCATGCCGTGCTCCTGCGCGCGGCGGGCGGCCGACTCGGCAGCCATCTGCGCGGCGAAGGGGGTGGACTTGCGCGAGCCCTTGAAGCCGACGTGGCCGGCGGAGGCCCAGGAGATCACGTTGCCCGAGGGGTCCGTGATCGAGACGATCGTGTTGTTGAACGTGCTCTTGATGTGGGCGTGCCCGTGAGCGACGTTCTTCTTTTCCTTGCGGCGCACCTTCTTGGCAGCGCCCTGACGACCCTTGGGGGGCATCTAAATCTCCTACGGGAGGTGGTCGGTCCTACAGCGCAAGACCGCTGAACAGGACTACTTCTTGCCCGGCTTCTTCTTACCGGCGATCGCGCGACGCGGGCCCTTGCGGGTACGCGCGTTCGTGCTGGTGCGCTGACCGTGCACCGGCAGGCCACGACGGTGGCGGATGCCCTGGTAGCACTGGATCTCGATCTTGCGGCGAATGTCGCCCTGGATCTCGCGGCGGAGGTCACCCTCGGTACGGAGGTTGGCGTCCACGTACTCGCGGATCTTGACGAGGTCCTCTTCGGCCAGGTCACGAACGCGGGTGTTCGGGTTCACGCCGGTGGAGGCGAGGATCTCCTTGGACCGGGTGCGCCCGATACCGAAGACGTAGGTGAGTGCGATCTCCACACGCTTTTCGCGCGGGATGTCAACACCGGAAACGCGTGCCATTCAATGGCTCCTGTGTGTTCGGGGGTCTTCCACAGAACCGACCCCGACCGCCGACCACCCCGAAGTGGGTGATGGTACGCCCGGGTCCCCGGCCCCCGCCGGAGGTACCGCCGGCCCCTCACAGGGCTGGGCGGGTTCTGCGTATGTACGTTTTCTTACGTCGCGCGAAGAACTGCGGAAGGCAGGTCGGTCGGCGTGCGTCAGCCCTGGCGCTGCTTGTGGCGCAGGTTGTCGCAGATGACCATGACCCGGCCGTGACGGCGGATCACCTTGCACTTGTCGCAGATCTTCTTGACGCTCGGCTTGACCTTCATGTTGGTGAGGTTCTCCGGGTCAGTGCCACCACCCGCACCGGGACGGATGCCCAGGCAGGAGTGAGGACAAGATCTACTTGTATCGGTAGACGATCCGGCCACGCGTCAGGTCGTACGGAGACAGCTCCACGACGACCCGGTCATCCGGGAGGATGCGGATGTAGTGCATGCGCATCTTGCCGCTGATGTGCGCGAGGACCTTGTGACCGTTCTGCAGTTCCACCTTGAACATCGCGTTCGGGAGGGACTCGATCACGGTGCCCTCGATTTCGATGGCACCTTGCTTCTTGGCCACGCTTCGCCTTTCGAATCGGCTACCTTGATCGGCCCCGTGCGCCATGCAGGCATGGAAGTGCACGAGAGCCGACGAGTCAGTCTACGTCAGGGCACCCAGAAAGACGAATCCGGAAAGTTTGCCCATGAGTCTAGATCATTAACCGAGGGGGTCCGGAGCCGTGGTGACTCCGTACTCCGCCAGCTTCGCCTTACCGCAGTCCGGGCTGGTCAGGACGATCGGACCGGCCTCCGTCAGGGCGATGGAGTGCTCCCAGTGCGAGGACCAGGTGCCGTCCGTCGTGATGACCGTCCAGTCGTCCGCCAGTACCTCCGTCTGGGCGGTGCCCAGGGAGACCATCGGCTCGATCGCCAGGCAGACGCCCGGGACCAGCTTGATCCCCTTGCCCCGCTTGCGCGAGACGTAGTTCAGCAGGTGGGGGTCCATGTGCATCTCGGACCCGATGCCGTGGCCGCCGTAGTCCTCGATGATCCCGAACCTGCCGAGGCTGTGGTCACCGGTGCTCGGGCGGGGCTGGCGCTTGATGTACGTCTCGATCGCCTTGGAGATGTCCACGAGGCGGTTGCCGAGCTTCATGGCGGCGATGCCGGCCCACATGGACTCCTCGGTCACCCGGGAGAGCTCCAGGAGCTCAGGTGCGTGCCCGGTGCCCACGAAGGCGGTGTACGCGGCGTCGCCGTGCCAGCCGTCCACGATCGCGCCGGCGTCGATCGAGATGATGTCGCCGTCCTTGAGGACCGTCTTGTCGTCCGGGATGCCGTGGACGACGACCTCGTTCACCGAGGTGCAGATCGTCGCGGGGAAGCCGCCGTAGCCGAGGAAGTTCGACTTGGCGCCGGCGTCCGCGATGACCTTGCGGGCGACCATGTCCAGATCCCGTGTCGTGGCGCCCGGCACGGCCGCCTCACGGGTCGCCGCGTGGATCGCGGCGACGACCAGCCCCGCCTCGCGCATCTTCGCGATCTGCTCGGGGGTCTTGATCTGGACCATGTGGAACAGCCTTCCAGCTTCGGTACGGGTTTCTCAACAGTACGGCCGCGATGCCCTGGGGACACCGCGGCCGTACCTGCACAACAAAGGGTGACTACTTCTTCAGCGCATCCATCGCGCGCTTCGTGACGTCCGCGACCTCACCGAGGGCCGGGATGGTCACCAGCAGGCCCTGGGCCTTGTAGTAGTCGATGATCGGCTCGGTCTGCGAGTGGTAGACCTCCAGCCGGTTGCGGACCGTGGCCTCGGAGTCGTCGCCCCGCTGGTACAGCTCGCCGCCGCAGGTGTCGCAGACGCCCGCGGTCTTCGGCGGGGCGTACGTCACGTGGAAGACGTGCGCGGAGTCGTTACGGCAGATCCGGCGACCGGCGATCCGCTTGACGACCTCGTCCTCCTCGACCTCCAGGTCGAGTACGGCGTCGAGCTTCATGCCCTCGGCCTGGAGCATCACGTCGAGCGCCTCGGCCTGCGAGACGTTGCGCGGGAAGCCGTCGAGCAGGAAGCCGTTCACGGCGTCCGGCTGCTCCATCCGGTCCTTCGCCATACCGATGGTCACCTCGTCGGGAACCAGGTCGCCGGCGTCCATGAACGCCTTCGCCTGCTTGCCCAGCTCGGTGCCCTGGCTGATGTTGGCCCGGAACAGGTCGCCCGTGGAGATGTGCGGGATCGACAGGTTCTTGGCAAGGAACGCGGCCTGCGTTCCCTTGCCCGCACCGGGCGGTCCGACGAGGACGATTCGCATCAGCGGAGGAACCCTTCGTAATTACGCTGCTGGAGCTGGCTCTCGATCTGCTTCACGGTTTCCAGACCCACACCCACGATGATCAGGATGCTCGTCCCGCCGAACGGGAAGTTCTGGTTCGCTCCGAAGCCGGCCAACGCCATCGTCGGCACAAGAGCGATGAGACCCAGGTACAGCGACCCCGGCCAGGTGATCCGGTTGAGCACGTAGCTCAGGTACTCGGCGGTGGGTCGACCGGCACGAATACCCGGGATGAACCCACCATACTTCTTCATGTTGTCTGCAACTTCCTCGGGGTTGAACGAGATCGCCACGTAGAAGAACGCGAAGAAGACGATCAGGAGGAAGTACACCGCGATGTAGTACGGGTGGTCGCCCTTGACGAAGTGCTTCTGGATCCAGGTGGCCCAGCCGGCGGTGGAACCGCTGAACTGGACGATGAGCGCCGGGATGTAGAGCAGCGACGAGGCGAAGATGACGGGGATGATGCCCGCCTGGTTCACCTTGAGCGGGATGTAGGTCGAGGTACCGCCGTAGGCACGGCGGCCGATCATGCGCTTCGCGTACTGGACCGGGATCCGGCGCTGCGCCTGCTCGACGAAGACGACCAGGCCCACCATCGCGAGCCCGACCAGCATGACGACGCCGAACTCGACCCAGCCGTCGGCGATCTTGCCCTGGAGCTTGATCTGCCAGAGGGCGCCGATGAAGCCGGCGGCGATCGAGATGAACATGAGGATCGACATGCCGTTGCCGATGCCGCGGTCGGTGATGAGCTCACCGAGCCACATGACGACGCAGGTACCGGCGGTCATGGTGACCACCATGACGACCGTGGTGAAGATCGACCGGTCGGGGACGATCTGGCTGGCGACCTGGCAGCCCTGGAACAGGGCGCCGGTGCGGGCGGTGGCGACGAGGCCGGTGCCCTGCAGGATCGCCAGCGCGACCGTCAGATAGCGCGTGTACTGAGTGATCTTCGCCGTGCCGGACTGGCCCTCTTTCTTGAGGGTCTCCAGCTTCGGGATGACCACGGTCAGCAGCTGCAGAATGATGCTCGCCGTGATGTACGGCATGATGCCGAGCGCGAAGATCGTGATCTGCAGCAGCGCACCGCCGCTGAACATGTTGACGAGGCCGAACAGCCCATTGCTGCTGCCTGCCTGCTCTACGCAGATCTGAACGTTCTTATAGCTCACTCCGGGGACCGGGATGTGGGACCCGAGCCGGAACAGCACGATGATGCCGAGCGTGAAGAGCAGCTTCTTGCGCAGGTCGGGCGTCTTGAACGCCCGGGCGAACGCGGTGAGCACGGTGCCTCCTGCGACCCCCGCGCTACTGCGTCAGAGGTGACGGTCTGAGGGATCGACGTATACGACAAAGCAAAGGTGCACGCCACCTTACCGGCGAGTGTGCCCCCCGTGGAACGACCAACCGGGGATGCCCCATTTGTGAGGCATCCCCGGTCGGGTTTCGAGCTATTTAGTCACTTGATCCGTCTTAGACGAGCTCGGTGACAGTGCCGCCGGCAGCGGCGATCTTCTCCTTGGCGGAGGCGGAGACGGCGTCAACCGAAACCTGCAGCGCCACGGAGAGCTCGCCCTGGCCCAGGACCTTGACGAGGCTGTTCTTGCGCACCGCGCCCTTGGCGACCAGGTCGGCCACCGTGACCTCTCCACCCTCGGGGTAGAGAGCGCCGAGCTTGTCCAGGTTGACCACCTGGAACTCGGTGCGGAACGGGTTCTTGAAGCCCTTGAGCTTCGGCAGACGCATGTGGAGGGGCATCTGCCCACCCTCGAAGCGCTGCGGGATCTGGTAGCGGGCCTTCTGGCCCTTCGTACCACGACCGGCCGTCTTACCCTTCGACGCCTCACCACGACCGACACGGGTCTTCGCGGTCTTGGCACCGGGGGCGGGACGGAGGTTGTGGGCCTTCAGCGGGCTGTTCTCAGCCATGTTAGTCAACCTCCTCAACCGTCACGAGGTGGCGGACGGTCTGCACCATTCCGCGGAACTCGGGGCGGTCCTCCTTGACGACCACGTCGTTCAGGCGCTTGAGCCCGAGCGAACGCAGCGTGTCGCGGTGGTTCTGCTTGCTGCCGATGTACGACTTCGTCTGCGTGATCTTGAGGCGAGCCATTACGCAGCACCCGCCCCGGCACGTGCACGAAGCAGGGCCGCGGGGGCGACGTCCTCGAGGGGCAGACCACGGCGAGCCGCGATCTCCTCGGGACGCTGCAGGCCCTTGAGGGCCTCCACGGTCGCGTGCACGATGTTGATCGCGTTGGACGAGCCGAGCGACTTCGACAGGATGTCGTGAACGCCGGCGCACTCCAGAACGGCGCGCACCGGGCCACCGGCGATAACACCGGTACCGGGGGAAGCCGGCTTCAGCAGCACGACGCCCGCGGCACGCTCACCCGTGATCGGGTGGGGGATGGTGCCCTGGATGCGCGGAACCTTGAAGAAGTTCTTCTTGGCTTCCTCGACACCCTTGGCAATGGCCGCGGGAACTTCCTTGGCCTTGCCGTAACCGACACCTACAGTGCCGTCACCGTCGCCCACCACGACCAGCGCGGTGAAGCTGAAGCGGCGACCACCCTTGACAACCTTGGCGACGCGGTTGATCGCGACAACGCGCTCAACGTAAGCGGTCTTCTCGGCGGCAGGGCCACCGTCGCGACCCTTCCGGTCCCGCCGCTCGCCGCCACCGGCACCGCTTCCGCGGCGCTGGGGTCCAGCCATTGGATTACCTCTCTCTGTTACGTCCGTGAGTCCCGGAACCGGGGCTTAGAACTTCAGCCCGGCTTCGCGGGCGGCGTCAGCCAGAGCGGCAATGCGCCCGGCGTATCGGTTGCCACCGCGGTCGAACACGACGGTCTCGACACCCGCGGCCTTGGCACGCTCGGCGACGAGCGCGCCGACAGCCTGGGCCTGGGCGCTCTTGTCGCCTTCGCCACCGCGGATCGAAGCGTCCAGGGTCGACGCGGACGCCAGGGTGTGACCCTGGAGGTCGTCGATGACCTGAGCAACGATGTTGCGGTTGGAACGCGTCACGACGAGGCGCGGACGCTCCGCCGTACCCGAGACGTTCTTGCGGATGCGGATGTGGCGGCGAGCCTTGGCAGCGCGCTTGTACGCGTCGCCCTTGGCGATCTTCACACCGTATGCCATGGCTACTTACCAGCCTTTCCGACCTTGCGGCGGATGACTTCGCCGGCGTACTTGACACCCTTGGCCTTGTACGGGTCGGGCTTCCGCAGCTTGCGGATGTTGGCGGCGACCTCGCCGACCTTCTGCTTGTCGATGCCCTCGACCGTGAACTTGGTCGGCGACTCGACCTTGAAGGAGATGCCCTCGGGCGCCTCCACCAGGATCGGGTGGCTGTAGCCGAGCTGGAACTCCAGGTTGGAGCCCTTCGCGGCCACGCGGTAACCGACGCCGCTGATCTCGAGAGCCTTGACGTATCCCGTGGTCACACCGGTGATCATGTTCGCCACCAGCGTGCGGGACAGGCCGTGCAGGGCCTTGTTCTGACGCTCGTCGTTGGGGCGGGTGACGTTCAGAACGCCGTCCTCACCCTTGACGATCTCGATCGGCGCCTTGACGGTGAGCGCGAGGGAACCCTTGGGGCCCTTCACAGCGACCGCCTGGCCGTCGATGGTGACGTCCACACCGGCGGGAACCTGGATGGGGAGCTTGCCGATTCGCGACATTGCTTTTCCTCCGTTCCCGACTACCAGACGTAGGCGAGGACTTCCCCACCTACGCCCTTCTTGCCTGCCTGCTGACCGGTCAGGAGACCGTGGGACGTGGAGATGATCGCCACGCCCAGGCCGCCGAGGACCTTCGGCAGGTTGGTGGACTTCGCGTACACGCGCAGACCGGGCTTCGAGATCCGCTTGATGCCCGCGATGGAGCGCTCACGGTTCGGCCCGAACTTCAGCTCGAGGACGAGGTTCTTGCCGACCTCGGCGTCCTCGACCTTCCAGCCGGTGATGAAACCCTCCTGCTTGAGGATCTCTGCGATGTGCGACTTGATCTTGCTGTGCGGCATCACGACGGTGTCGTGGTACGCCGAGTTAGCGTTACGCAGACGCGTGAGCATGTCTGCGATCGGGTCAGTCATGGTCATGAAGTGGCCTTCGGCCTCTCTCGCCGGGGTTTCCTGTATGCGCCATCCCTCTCCCCACTCAGTGGCGGGACGGGTGCGGTGCGGGGACCTACGGCGTAGTAAGTCGTTATGGACGGCGGACGCCCAACCCCACAAGCCTACGGCATGCGGGGCAGGGCACCCACCGACCAGATGCTTACCGAGAGTGCCTGGTATTGCCCAAGTCCTTGCGGACGAGGGGGATTTACCAGGAGCTCTTGGTCACGCCCGGCAGCTCGCCACGGTGAGCCATCTCACGAAGGCAGACGCGGCACAGGCCGAACTTGCGGTACACGGAGTGGGGGCGACCGCAGCGCTGGCAGCGGGTGTACGCACGCACACCGAACTTGGGCTTACGGGCAGCCTTCGCGATGAGAGCCTTCTTCGCCATCTCGCTTACGCCTCCTTGAAGGGGAAGCCGAGGTGACGAAGGAGCGCGCGGCCCTCAGCGTCGTTGGTCGCCGTGGTGACCACGGTGATGTCCATACCCCGGGTACGGTCGATCTTGTCCTGGTCGATCTCGTGGAACATGACCTGCTCCGTGAGACCGAAGGTGTAGTTGCCACGGCCGTCGAACTGCTTCGGCGACAGACCACGGAAGTCACGGATACGCGGCAGCGCGAGCGACAGCGTACGGTCCAGGAACTCCCACATGCGGTCACCACGGAGGGTGACGTGGCAGCCGATCGGCTGACCCTCGCGCAGCTTGAACTGCGCGATGGACTTGCGGGCCTTCGTGACGGCCGGCTTCTGACCGGTGATCGTCGTCAGGTCGCGGATGGCGCCGTCGATCAGCTTGGAGTCGCGGGCGGCGTCGCCCACACCCATGTTGACCACGATCTTCACGAGGCCGGGGATCTGCATGACGTTCTCGTAGGAGAACTCCTCACGCAGCTTGCCCGCGATGTCCTCGCGGTACTTCGTCTTGAGACGCGGAGTGGTAGCCATCAGATGTCCTCACCCGTCCGCTTGGCAACGCGGATCTTGTTGCCCTCGTCGTCGAAGCGGTAGCCGACGCGGGTGACGACCTTCTTGCCGTCCTTCTCCACAACCAGCTGAACGTTGCTGACGTGGACCGGGGCCTCGGTGATCACAATGCCACCGGCCTGGTTCTGCGCAGCCTTGGTGTGCTTCTTGACCCGGTTGACACCCTCGACGAGGACACGGTTCTCAGCGGGGAAGGCAACGATGACCTTGCCCTGCTTGCCCTTGTCCTTACCGGTGATGACCTGGACCAGGTCGCCCTTCTTGATCTTCATGCTTACAGCACCTCCGGCGCGAGCGAGATGATCTTCATGAACTTCTTCTCGCGCAGCTCACGGCCGACGGGGCCGAAGATACGGGTGCCGCGAGGGTCGCCGTCGTTCTTCAGAATGACGGCGGCGTTCTCGTCGAAGCGGATGTACGAGCCGTCCTGGCGGCGGCGCTCCTTGACGGTGCGAACGATGACCGCCTTGACGACGTCACCCTTCTTCACGTTGCCACCGGGGATCGCGTCCTTGACGGTGGCGACGATGACGTCACCGATGCCCGCGTAGCGGCGACCGGAGCCACCGAGAACACGGATGCAAAGGATCTCCTTGGCACCAGTGTTGTCGGCGACACGCAGTCGCGACTCCTGCTGGATCACGTCTATCTCCTGTTTGTCTGCCGGTTCCCGGCGGGGGCTTCACTCCTGAGAGCGGAGCCCCCACCGAGCCTGGCGGAACGAATCCGGGGGAAACCCCCCGGACGGATTACTTGGCCTTCTCGAGGATCTCGACGATGCGCCAGCGCTTGCTCGCCGACAGCGGACGCGTCTCCATGATGAGGACGCGGTCGCCGACACCGGCAGCGTTCTGCTCGTCGTGAGCCTTGAGCTTGTTCGTACGGCGGATGACCTTGCCGTACAGGGCGTGCTTCACGCGGTCCTCGACGGCGACGACGACGGTCTTGTCCATCTTGTCGCTGACGACCAGACCCTCACGGGTCTTGCGGAATCCGCGCTCGGTCTTCTCAGTCACGTTGTTCTCGCTCATCAGGCGCTCTCCACCGTCTCGATACCGAGCTCACGCTCGTGCATCAGGGTGTAGATGCGAGCGATGTCCTTACGGACGGACTTGAGCCGGCCGTTGTTCTCCAGCTGACCCGTGGCCGCCTGGAAGCGGAGCTTGAACAGCTCCTCCTTGGCCTCGCGCAGCTTGCCAACGAGCTCCTCGTTGCCGAGCTCACGCAGCTCGGACGCCTTGGTTCCCGTCGCCATCACGACTCACCTGCCTCGCGCCGAACAATCCGGCACTTCATCGGAAGCTTGTGAGCAGCGCGGGTGAGCGCCTCACGAGCAATCTTCTCGTTCGGGTAGGACAGCTCGAACATGACCCGACCCGGGTGCACGTTGGCAATCCACCACTCGGGAGAACCCTTACCGGAACCCATGCGGGTCTCGGCAGGCTTCTTCGTGAGCGGGCGGTCCGGGTAGATGTTGATCCAGACCTTGCCGCCACGCTTGATGTGGCGGGTCATCGCGATACGAGCCGCCTCGATCTGGCGGTTCGTCACGTACGCCGGGGTCAGCGCCTGGATGCCGTACTCGCCGAACGAGACCTCAGTACCGCCCTTGGCCATACCGCGACGCTTCGGGTGGTGCTGCTTGCGGTGCTTGACCCTACGAGGGATCAGCATGTCGGTCAGGCCTCCGTTCCGGTGCTCTCGGCCGGAGCGGCGGCGGGAGCCTCGGCCTTGGGGGCCTCGGCACCAGCAGCCTGCTGCGGCTTGCGGCCACCACGGCCGCCGCGCTCGCCACCGCGGCCACCACGGCCGGCGGGACGCTCGCCAGCGCCACCCGCGCCACGGGCCGGGCGGTTACCCGCACGGGCCGCAGCGTTCTCGGCGCGAACCTCGGCGATGTTCTTGACGTCGCCCTTGTAGATCCAGACCTTCACGCCGATACGGCCGAAGGTGGTCTTGGCCTCGAAGAAGCCGTAGTCCACGTTCGCGCGCAGCGTGTGCAGCGGCACACGACCCTCGCGGTAGAACTCGGACCGGGACATCTCGGCGCCGCCGAGACGGCCACCACACTGGATCTTGATGCCCTTGGCGCCGGCCTTCATCGTGCCCTGCATGCTCTTACGCATGGCGCGACGGAAGGAGACGCGGGAGGAGAGCTGCTCGGCAACGGCCTGAGCAACCAGCTGAGCGTCGAGCTCGGGGTTCTTGACCTCGAGGATGTTCAGCTGGACCTGCTTGCCCGTGAGCTTCTCGAGGTCGCCGCGGATGCGGTCGGCCTCGGCGCCACGGCGGCCGATGACGATGCCCGGACGAGCGGTGTGGATGTCCACACGCACGCGGTCACGGGTGCGCTCGATCTCAACCTTCGAGATGCCGGCGCGCTCCATGCCGGACGTCATCATCCGACGGATGGCGACGTCTTCCTTGACGTAGTCCTTGTACAGCTTGTCGGCGTACCAACGCGACTTGAAGTCGGTGGTGATGCCGAGCCGGAACCCGTGCGGGTTTACCTTCTGGCCCATTACCGGGAACCTTCCTTGCTGCTGACGACCACGGTGATGTGGCTGGTCCGCTTGCGGATCCGGTAGGCACGGCCCTGCGCACGCGGACGGAACCGCTTCAGGGTCGGGCCCTCGTCCACGAACGCCTCGCTGATGAACAGCGAAGAAGCGTCCGGGTGGTTGTAGTTGTGTGCGGCGTTGGCAATGGCGCTGTCCAGCACCTTGCCGACCGGCACGCTCGCGGCCTGCGGGGCGAAACGCAGGACCGCCTGAGCCTCCGTGGCATCCATGCCACGGATAAGGTCCACCACTCGGCGGGCCTTCATGGGCGTGACGCGGATGTACCGCGCCTGGGCCCTGGCTTCCATGGTTGTCCCTTCGGTGTAAGTCATAGTCGTAACCACCCCGCCTTTAGCGGCGCTTCGACTTCCGGTCGTCCTTGACGTGGCCGCGGAAGGTGCGAGTCGGCGAGAACTCGCCGAGCTTGTGGCCGACCATCGACTCGGTGACGAACACCGGGACGTGGGTCTTGCCGTTGTGCACCGCGATGGTGTGACCCAGCATGCTGGGGATGATCATCGAGCGACGGGACCAGGTCTTGATGACGTTCTTGGTGCCGGCTTCGTTCTGGACGTCCACCTTCTTTACGAGGTGGTCGTCGACGAAGGGCCCCTTCTTGAGACTGCGCGGCATCTAAACCCGCTCCTAGCGCTTCTTGTTCGTCTTGCGGCGGCGGACGATGTACTTGCTCGAAGCCTTCTTCGGCGAGCGAGTACGACCCTCCTTCTGACCCCACGGGGAGACCGGGTGGCGACCACCACTGGTCTTGCCCTCACCACCACCGTGCGGGTGGTCAACCGGGTTCATCGCGACACCGCGGACGGACGGGCGAACGCCCTTCCAGCGCATGCGGCCGGCCTTGCCCCAGTTGATGTTCGACTGCTCGGCGTTGCCGACCTCGCCGACCGTGGCGCGGCAGCGGGCGTCGACGAGACGGATCTCGCCGGACGGCATGCGGAGGTGGGCCATGACGCCCTCCTTCGCGAGCAGCTGCACGGAGGCACCAGCGGAGCGGGCGAACTTCGCGCCGCCACCGGGACGGAGCTCGATCGCGTGGATCGTGGTACCGACCGGGATGTTGCGGAGCGCGAGGTTGTTGCCGGGCTTGATGTCGGCCGTCGGGCCGTTCTCAATCCGGTCACCCTGCTGCAGACCGCGCGGCGCGATGATGTAGCGCTTCTCGCCGTCGGCGTAGTGCAGCAGCGCGATGCGCGCGGTGCGGTTGGGGTCGTACTCGATGTGCGCGACCTTGGCCGGCACGCCGTCCTTGTCGTGACGACGGAAGTCGATCACGCGGTAGGCGCGCTTGTGGCCGCCACCCTGGTGTCGAACCGTGATCCGACCGGTGTTGTTACGGCCGCCCTTGCTGTGCAGGGGGCGGACCAGCGACTTCTCCGGCGTGGACCGCGTGATCTCGACAAAGTCGGCGACGCTGGAGCCACGACGGCCCGGGGTCGTCGGCTTGTACTTGCGGATACCCATTTCTCAGTCCTCGTCCGATTCCGGACGACTAGACCTCCGTTAGGAGGCCTGGCCGCCGAAGATGTCGATACGGTTGCCCTCGGCAAGGGTCACGATGGCGCGCTTGGTGTTCGCACGCTTGCCGAAACCGGTCTTGGTGCGCTTGCGCTTACCCTGACGGTTGATCGTGTTGACCCCGGTGACCTTGACCGAGAAGACCGCCTCGACGGCCTGCTTGATCTGGGTCTTGTTGGCGCCGGGCGCGACGATGAACGTGTACTTGTTCTCGTCCAGCAGCGCGTAGCTCTTCTCCGAGACAACCGGCTTGATCAGCAGGTCGCGCGGGTCGGTGAAGGTCTTGCTGGTAACGGTCGCCTCAGACATCAGGCGTCGCTCCCTTCGGTCTCGTCGGCCTTGGGGCCAGACACGAAGGACTCGAGCGCGGCCTGGGTGAAGACCACGTCGTCAGAGACGATCACGTCGTACGTGTTCAGCTGGCCCGGCTCCAGGATGTGAACCTGGGGCAGGTTGCGGGCGGACAGCCACGCGGCCTCGTCGGCACGCTCGACGACCAGGAGCAGGTTCTTGCGCTCCGAGATCTTGCCGAACAGCGTCTTGGCGGCCTTCGTGGAGGCGGCACCCTCGACCACGCCGGTGACGACGTGGATGCGGGAGTGACGCGCACGGTCCGAGAGGGCACCGCGGAGGGCGGCGACCTTCATCTTCTTGGGGGTCCGCTGCGAGTAGTCACGCGGCTGCGGGCCGTGGACGACGCCACCGCCTGCGAACTGCGGAGCGCGGGTCGAACCCTGACGGGCGCGGCCGGTGCCCTTCTGGCGGTACGGCTTGCGGCCACCACCACGGACTTCGCCACGGGTCTTGGTCTTGTGCGTGCCCTGACGGGCAGCAGCCAGCTGAGCGACAACGACCTGGTGGATCAGCGGAACGCTGGTCTTCGCGTCGAAGATCTCCGCGGGGAGCTCGACGGTACCGGCCTTGTCGCCTGCCGGCGAAAGGATGTCAATGGTGCTCATTACCTCAAGCCCCCTTGGCCGCGGTACGGACCAGGACGAGGCCGCCGTTCGGACCGGGGACCGCGCCCTTGATGAGCAGCAGACCCTTCTCCGCGTCAACCGCGTGGATGGTCAGGTTCTGGGTGGTGACGCGCTCGTTACCCATGCGACCGGCCATGCGCATGCCCTTGAAGACACGCCCAGGGGTGGCACAGCCACCGATCGAACCGGGGGAGCGGTGCTTGCGCTGCACACCGTGACCGGCGCCGAGGCCCCGGAAGTTGTGCCGCTTCATGACACCGGCGAAGCCCTTGCCCTTGCTGTTGCCCGTGACGTCAACCTTGACGCCGGACTCGAACACCTCAGCAGTGATCTCCTGGCCGAGCGTGTACTCGCTGGCGTCGGAGGTGCGGAGCTCCACCAGGTGGCGGCGGGGGGTCACGTCGGCCTTGGCGAAGTGGCCCTTGAGGGGCTTGTTCACCTTGCGCGGGTCGATCTCGCCGAAGGCGATCTGGACCGACTCGTAGCCGTCGATGTCGTTCGTACGGACCTGGGTAACGACGCAGGGCCCGGCCTTGACAACGGTCACCGGGACGACACGGTTGTTCTCGTCCCAGACCTGGGTCATGCCGAGCTTCTCGCCCAGGACGCCCTTGATCTGCTTTGCCATCTTCTCGACGCCTCTCAGAGCTTGATCTCGATGTCAACGCCGGCCGGAAGGTCCAGGCGCATCAGCGAGTCAACGGTCTTGGGCGTCGGGTCGAGGATGTCGATCAGGCGCTTGTGCGTGCGCATCTCGAAGTGCTCGCGCGAGTCCTTGTACTTGTGCGGCGACTTGATGACGCAGTACACGTTCTTCTCAGTGGGCAGCGGCACCGGGCCCGCGACCGACGCACCAGTGCGCGTCACCGTCTCGACGATCTTCTTCGCCGAGGAATCGATGACCTCGTGGTCGTAGGCCTTGAGCCGGATGCGGATCTTCTGTCCCGCCATGGCTACTCCGTAGTCCTGTCTCTGTGTGGAAACGCTCTGGCTCCCGGCTGGCTGCGGAACGGATCCCGCGGCCTCTCCTCCGACCCACGCGGTCGGGCGTGTCGCACTCCCTCTACAGAAAATTCCCATACGGAAATTCCCTCGTCCAAGGGGGTGCGGTCCCTGTGACCGCGTTTCGGGGGAGAAACACCCACCGAGCGCCTGGTGGGCACCGTGCTGACACTTCCCAGAAGATTCCCGTACGTCCGCCCTCATTGCTGCCCCGAGAGGCAGATTAAGGACGACGAGTACTGTGGGACTCGCTTCCGGTCCTCCCGGCGGGAGGCGCGCAGCATCGGCACTCAGCCGAGCAACTTGAGTAGTCTGCCATACGAGGCACGTACCTGGCTAATCGGGCCGAAGAGAATACCCCGCCACGCTCCGTGGTCAAACCGCACCGCGCGCATTGCCGCCGGTACGGCCGAGAGGCCCCGCACCATCCGGTGCGGGGCCTCTCGGATCCGGCGAAGCGCCAGGTCAGATCACTTGCTGAAGTACCCCGTGATGTCCGCGATCAGGTCCACGGCGCCGGAGTGGTTGTAGAAGCTGACCTTCCCGTCAACGACCGGGACGATCACCAGGTTCGGGATCGTCTGGCCCGCCGTGAAGTTCAGGTTCGAGGCGCTGGGGCGCGCCGTTCCGCTCGGGAACACCGAAACGAAGCTGGACTGCGTCGGGTTCGTCGCCGTCACGTTCAGTACGACCGAGGTGACCCCGGTGGACGGGATCCCGTCGACGCCCGCGAGCTGGAGGGTGACGACGCTGCCGCCGGCCACCTTCGCCTGCGGCACGCCCAGGCCCTCACGGGTGTCCATCAGGCGCTTCGGACCGATGTTGGTGTGCGTCGAGCCCGTGGCGCTGTCCGAGAAGTAGCCGGTGATGTCCGCGATGAGGTCCACGGTGCCGGAGTGGTTGTAGAAGCTGACCTTCCCGTCAATGACCGGGACGACCACCAGGTTCGGGATCGTCTGGCCCGCCGTGAAGTTCAGGTTCGACGCGCTGGAGCGGACCGCGGTCGTGTCGCCCGGGTAGACCGACACGAAGCTGTTCGCGGTCGGGTTCGTCGCCGTCACGTTCAGCACGACCGCCTTGGCCCCGGTGACCGGGATGCTGAGGCTGACCGCGGTGCCGCCGGCGACCTTCGCCCGGGGGACGCCCAGGCCCTCACGGGTGTCCATCAGGCGCGTCGGCCCGTAGCTGGTCTGCGTGGCGCCCTCACCGCTGGAGGTGAAGTAGCCGGTGATGTCGGCGATCAGGTCGACGGTGCCCGAGTGGTTGTAGAAGCTGACCTTCCCGTCAACGACCGGGACGACCACCAGGTTCGGGATCGTCTGGCCCGCCGTGAAGTTCAGGTTCGACGCGTCCGAGCGGGGGGTCCCGCTCGGGAACACCGACACGAAGCTGTTCGCCGTCGGGTTCGTCGCCGTCACGTTCAGCACCACCGCGGTGACACCGCTGGCGGGGATGCCGCCGGCGCCCGCCACCGGCAGGGTCACGACGCCGCCTCCGGGGACCTTCGCCTGCGGGACGCCCAGGCCCTCACGGGTGTCCATCAGGCGCTTGGGGCTGACCGGGACGAACTTGACGGCCTTGACCTCCGCCACGACGGTGACCGGGAGGCTGGTGGCCACCTTGCCGTTCGTCGTGGTCGCCCGCACCTGGAGCTGGTGGCTGCCGAGGGCCAGCGAGGTGGAGACCGTACGGGCGGTGCCGTTGGTGGTCGCGACCGGCTTGTCGTCCACCAGCAGCTCGAACTTGGTCACCAGGGCGCTCGCCGTGCTGGTGGCGAAGCCGAGGGAGACGGGACCGGGGGTCTCGAAGGAGGAGCCCGGCTGGGCCGGCGCCCCGTTCACGGAGGTGACCTTCAGCTGGGCCGCGGGGCCCGACGTGCGGAGCTGTTCCAGCTGCGGGTAGAGCGAGTTGCCCGGGCACTGGGTGTTGAAGCCGTCCCGGTGACCCGAGAGGGTCTTGAACTCGTAGGACTGCCCGGCGGTGAAGCTCTTGCCGAAGTAGTTCGTCTGGGTGGCGCCGGCGGTCAGCGTCGTCGTGCCGTTCATGTCGCCGTCGTACTGGCCCAGCTTGTAGGCGGCGACCTTCGAGATGGAGTCGAGGGCGGCGGCCGAGGCCCCCGCGTTCGTGTAGTCACCAAGGACGGACACGCTCGTCGACTGGGAGTTCCAGCCGTAGGCGTGCGCGCCCATCACGGGCTGGTCGACACCGCCCTGACGGCCCTCGAAGAGCGTGCCGCACTTGTCGACCAGGAAGTTGTAGCCGATGTCCCGCCACTTCTGGATCTTCACGTGGTACTCGTGGATACCCCGGACGATGGCCGCCGACTCGGTGCACTCGTACGGCGCGGAGGCCGCGGTGTGGTGGACGAAGGCCGCCTTGATCTTGCCTTCGGGGAGGTAGACCGGGCCCTCGTTGTTCAGGCTCTCGTCGGCACCCCACGCGACCCGGGAGACGATCTCGGGCTTGGGCGCCGTCGAGGCCGGTCCGGGGACGGTCGGGGGCTGGGCGGGCGTCGGCGGAACGGGGTCCACCGCCGGAGCGGCGAAGGCCGCCGGCTCGGCGTTGAGCTCACCCTTCTTCTTCTTGGTCGAGCTCGCGGAACCCGGGTCCACCAGGTTCAGCTCCAGTCCGGCGGGGAGCGCGGTGGCGGCCGCGTCTCCACCCACCCGGACCTCGACCCCGTCCGACAGGCCGACCCAGACGGGCTCCGTGGCGCCGCGGAGCCCGGGGCGCTTGCCGTCGAGGGTCGCCTTGGCCTGCTCCAGCTCGATCCAGCCCGACCACTTGCCGGTCTTCGCGTTCCGGGTGCGGGCCTCGATGGAGCCCTTCACGTCGGCCGCCGGGTCCGTCCAGGAGACGCCCAGGAGGCCGAAGGGCTCCGTGTCCTGCTGGGAGACGACGGCCTTGCCGCTCCCCTTCGGCTTCAGCGCGAACTTGTGGACCTTGCCGTCCACCGGCCCCCGCGCCTTGCCGGCAGCGCTGTAGCGCTGCAGTTCCTTGTCGTCCAGGGAATCCGTGCCGAACCCGTTGGCAGCGCCCTGGAATCCGAGCACTGCTACGACACCCAGCGCGGCAGCCAGCGCCGTACCGCGCGCACGACCAAGTCTCAAGTTGTTCCCCAACCCCTGTGTTGCGAACTCATCCACGTGACACCACTGATCGGCCGGATGCTACTGGCTCACGTTTTCGAGTGGTCCACCGGGGTCCCCCTGGGGCGCCGTCAATGGCGGCGCCCCAGGGGGTCAGGGGTCACGGGTCAGGGGTCAGGGGGTTGATCAGCCGCGGCGCCAGATCACGTACGCGTGCTCCCGGACTTCCCGGTCGATGTGCCAGCCAGCCGGAACGTTCTTCCAGCTGTCGGCGGCCGGAGCCTTGGGGTCGAGGAGGGCGAGCACGGCGACGTTGGCCTCGGCCGGCGGAGCCTCGTTCTTGATCAGAGAGCGGGTCCAGACCCGGCCGTCGATCATCTCGAAGCCCAAGGTCACCCGGGTCTCCCAGCGGAAGGCCCGATCCATCACCAGCCGGTCGCCGGGCCGCAGGCCGGCCGTGTCGAGGAATCCGGTGCCGTCGTTGTAGCGCCACTTCGTGTTGGGCACCGTGACGTGCTCGGTGATGGCGACGGTCCCCCAGCCGGCGAACACCGCCAGAACCACCCCGGCGGCGCCCGTGGCGAGCGCCGCTCGGCGGGTGCCGCCGAGCAGCCGCAGCGCCAGCAGGACGGCGAACACGATCAGGGCGACCGCGGTGGTGCGCGCCGCGTGGAAGTGCTCCCAGTCCTTCGACCACAGGCTGGAGAGGAAGGTCGCGTCGGGCAGGCCCCACAGGATGAACCAGGACTTGTGGAACTCCTTGCCGGCCATGTGGATCAGCACCGCCGTGAGCGCCAGCGTCACGCCGGCGGCGGCCGCGCCGAGCGCGACGATCTTCTTCCAGCCGCGGACGTGGTACAGCACCGCCGCCGCGACCAGTACGTACACCGGGACCAGCAGGGACAGGTAGCGGGCGTAGACGATGGTGTCGATCCGGTGGTCGTTGGGCAGGCCGGCGGCCGCCGCCAGGGCGATCCCGCCCAGCAGCGCGACCATCAGGAAGGCCACCACGCGGTTCGCCCGGGTGAAGCGCGAGCTGAACACCGCGCACACGCAGACCACCAGGGTCAGTGCGCCCAGGCCCCAGGTGGAGGTCATGAAGTACCACAGGTGGCCGATCATCCGCATGAAGGTGCGGCGCATCAGGCGGGTGTTCTCGAGTGTCTCGAGGACGGCGTTGCCGACCTCGCTCGGCTTGGCGCCGTCGATCCGCGCCATCAGCCAGGCGGTCATCAGCTGCTTGATGACGAACATCGTCGCCAGCACGGCGAACGCCAGCAGGGTGGCGATCCTGGGTGCCCAGTTGAGGACCAGCGCCGCCAGCAGCACGACAGCGGTCAGCGCGATGATCACGCCGCCGCGGTCGTGGGTGAGCAGGCAGTATCCGGCGGCGAAGGCGGCCAGCAGGCCGAACCAGATCCGGCGGCGCCGGTCGCCCTCGGAGAACAGACCGTGCACGCCGATCAGCCAGAGCAGCACCAGGACCGGCAGCGGGGTGTCGGCCATCGCGAACTGCGAGTAGAAGACCACGGGCGGCACGAGCACCGCGGCGGTGGCGACGACGTACGAAACCGGCCGGGACACGTTCAGCCGGCGCAGCGCCCAGTACGCCACGAACAGCACGAGGCAGCTGATCAGGGCGTTGATGCCCATGATCAGGTGGTAGGCGTGCACCGGGTCCTGGGTGACCCGCAGAGCGGGCGAGATGAGCAGCGCGTAGCCGCCCGGGAGGACCTGGTCGTTGGGGATCTCCGTGGTCGACCGGCCGGCCATGATCCTGGCCATCACCAGGTACATCGACTCGTCCGGGCTGACCGTCGGGTAGTCCTGCCTGGTGACCAGCGACAGCCGGAACAGCACGTTGAGCACGTATCCGATGGCCAGCGCCGACGGCACCACCCAGCGGGCGTGCCACCACCCGGGCCGGGGGGTACGGCTGTCCGCCGGGGAGTCCCCGGCGGTCCGGTCGGCCTCCGGATCGACGGAGGACATGGGTGCCAGTCGCGTCATGACAGGTCACACTTCCGTGAGATGCCCGTTGAGTACGGGGGCGGTGGTGCGGCGCGGCGCGGCGCCCCGCAGGGTCAGCAGCATCGCGGCGGCGGTGGCCAGCGAGCCGATCGCGTAGGCGAGGCCCACCCGCAGGGCGATGTCGCCGGGGAGCAGCGTGATGGCGAGCAGGACCGCGGTGCCGAACACCCAGCAGACCAGCTGTGCCCGGTGCTTGTGCAGCACCATCTGGGCCTGGCCGAGCACCATCGCCAGCATGTAGCAGGTCGTCCCGACGGCGAACCACAGGAAGTCGACGCGGCCGAGCTCACCGGTCGCGGCACCGAACAGGACCTCGATGAGCCAGGGGCCGATCAGCACGGCGGGGACGCCGCCGAGGGCTCCGAGGCCGAGCACCACCAGGCAGGTCTTGCGGAGCATCCGGGCGAAGCCCCGGCGGTCGCCGGTGGCCACCGCGGTGGACAGGCCGGAGAGCAGCGAGGCCTGCAGCGAGCCGAAGACGAACAGCGGCACCCGGGCCAGTACCAGGGCGCTGAGCAGGCCCGCGATCAGCTCGGTGCGGGTCGGTTCGAGCAGCTGGGTGCTCATCACCGCCGCGTTCACCACCACCTGGGCCAGCAGGGTGGAGGCGATCAGCGGCCCGATACCGCGGACCAGCTGCCCCGTGCGGATCGCGCTGCCGGGGCGCGCGGCGGCCAGCGTCGGGAGGAGCGTGAGCAGCAGGGCGACGAGCGGCGCCACGACGAGGATCAGGCTGAAGGCGAGCGCCGAGTGCAGGCCGGCGGCGGCGCAGACGAAGGCCAGCGCGATCCGCAGGCCGCCGTCGAGCGCGAGCTGGGAGCCGTACGCGGTGAACCGGCCGGCTCCGGCCAGGATGCCCCGGGTGACGTAGCACAGGGCCATCCCGACGAAGGCGCCACCGAGCACGGCGACCAGTTGGAGGTCTCCGTGGAAGAGCCGGTCGGCGAGCGGCCGGGCGAAGGCGGCGAGCGCCCCGAGCACCACGGCGAGGATGCCTACGGTCAGCAGTCCCGCCTTGCGGAGCACGGGGGCGGCGCCCTCACCGCGCACCGCGCGGGCGGCGACGATCCGGGTGAGCTCCTGCTCGACCGGGAAGAACAGGCCGATCCCGAGGGACATCACCAGGGTCCACAGCACCGAGACGCCGGCCATGTCGGCCTTGGAAAGGCTGTGTCCGGCCACCGCGAGGTGGATGTAGGAGGCGGCGCCGAGCACGGCGGTGCCCCCCGCGACCATGGTGGTCCCGGGGGGCAGCGCCTTCAGCAGTTTCGTGATCGGGTTCATCGAGGAGCTTTCGACAGCCGCACGGTCACCGTGTGGCGTGGCGCAGCATGGCGCTGACACCGGGCCGGCCGGCGTGCTTGACGGCGCCGGGCAGCAGGGTGAGGGCGTGCAGCCGCGAGGAGAGGTGCAGTCGGGAGACCTTGGCGGCACGCGGCCAGCCGTGCCGGGCCAGGCGGTCGGCGGTCTCCACGAAGAAGCGCTTGGCCTCCTCGAAGCGGTGGCCGGTGTAGGCCTTGGCCGAGGACTCGCTCCCGGCGTGCCGGCGGTAGCTGAAGCAGACCTCGGGCGTGGTGGCCAGGGTCTCCCCCGCCACCAGCAGGTCGACGACCAGGGCGAGGTCCTGGATCACGCCCAGGTCGGCGCGGAAGCCGAAGCGCTTGACCGCCTCGGTGCGCCAGCAGATCGACGGGAAGTACAGCCAGTTGCCGCGCAGCAGGCTGGCGGCCAGCTCCTCGCCGCCGAGCAGGGCCCGGCCCGGGCCCTTGGGGGCGTACAGCTTGCGCTTGGTCCGGTCGACCAGGGTGTCGTACTCCTGGCCGTCGGTGCCGATCACCCTGACGCCCGGCTGGATCATCGCGGCGGCCGGCTCGCGGCCGGCCGCTGCCCGCACCACCTGGAGGTAGTTCGGGTGCATGAGGTCGTCGCAGCCCATGAGGACCAGGTACTCGTACTCGGCGAGCTCGACGCAGCGGTTGAAGTTGCCGGTCACCCCGAGGTTGTGCTCGTTGCGGAAGTAGCGGACCCGGGGGTCGGCCAGTTCCTCGAACCACTCGGGGACCCCCGGCTCGCGGCCGTCGTCGACGACGGTGAGCCGCCAGTCTTCGCCGTCCTGGGCCAGGACGCTGCGGACCGCGTCCTGCATCAGCGCGACGTCGCCGTAGTAGGGCAACAGGATCTCGAAACGCGACATCGTTCTCCGTCTAGGCCTTGGTCAGCTCGTGGCCGAGCAGCTTGGCGGTGCGCTGCTGGAAGGCGACGTACGCGGGGGAGCCGGGCACGAACGCCTTCAGCTCCTTGGGCATCCGGCGGATCATGGCGAGCAGCAGCACCAGGCCGGCCCGGGTGAGGTAGACCATCGCCCTGAACGGCGACGCGCTCGGGCGGCCGGTGGTGCGTTCCCGCATGGCCACGGGGATCTGGCGCACGGTGAAGCCGGAGCGGGCCGCGCCCACCATGGACTCGATGGTGTCACCGAGGTACTCCACGGGGTACCAGCGCGCGAAGAACTCTATGAGGGGCCGGTTGCAGGCGCGGAAGCCGGAGGTGGTGTCGGTGAGCTTGGTCCGGGTGATGCGCGAGAGCACCACGGACAGCAGCTTCATCGCCCACTTGCGCGGGCCGCCCACCTGGTAGTCGCCGTCACCGGCGAACCGGGCGCCTATCACGAGGTCCGCGTCGCCGGTGGCGAGCCGCTCCAGCAGCGCCGGTACGTACGCCGGGTCGTGCTGGCCGTCGGCGTCCACCTGGATCGCCACGTCGTAGCCGTGCTGCTGCGCGTAGCGGTAGCCGAGCCGCATGGCGCCGCCCACGCCGAGGTTGAACGGCAGCTGGGCGACGGCCGAACCGGCCGCCCGGGCCACCTCGGCGGTGTTGTCCGCCGAGCCGTCGTCGACCACCAGGGTGTCGACGTAGGGCAGTTGCTCCTGGATCTCGCGCAGGACGGAGGGCAGGCCCTCTTCCTCGTTCCAGGCGGGAAGAATGATCAGAACGCGACGACCGTCGTTCACGAGTTCACCTGTGCCTCGATGGCGCCGGAGTCCTCCGTGCGCGGCGACGTGCTGGGGTAACCGCCCTGCTGGACGAGGTGCGCGCGGATCAGCGCGACGTCCTCCGCGAGGGTGCGGGTCTCGGCCTCCAGCCGGCTGGTCTCCCAGCTGAGGTGCAGGCTGACCAGCAGGACCAGCACGAAGCCGACGAACAGCACCAGGCTCGCGCCGGACGCCACGCCGAGGGCTCTGGCCGCCGGGTCCAGCAGGTCGGGGACGAACCCGACCGGCGCGACCAGCAACCCGATGGCGAGCCATATCGCTGCGTACTTCTCCCGCAATTGCTGGCGGCGCAGCAGCTCAAGGATGTACCCCAGCACCAGCACACCGGTGATGGAGGTCAGAACGGAGAGTTGCACAGCGGACGGCGCCTTTCGCGCGAAGGGGCCAACGTCTTTGTGGGACAAGCATATGGCACCTGTTGACGCCGACAGGATCGGGGAGAATGCCTCCCCGACCCCACCGGATGACGTTCTTGCGAAGGCCACCAGCCTCGCTTGCTCAGCCCTTCGAGGGAAGTCCCAGCAGGTCGGCGAAGGCCGGCCGGGCGAGCGCCTCGGCGAGCTGGACCCGCCACTCGGCCAGCGGCTCCATCCCGGCCGCCGACCAGCGGTCGTGACCAAGGACACTGAACGCCGGGCGGACGGCGGGACGTACGAACGCCTCGGAGGTGGTCGGACGGATCCGCTCCGGGTCGAGTCCGCCCAGCCGGTAGGCCTCGCGGGCCAGCCCGAACCAGGTGGTCCGGCCGCTCGCGGTGCCGTGGTAGACACCACCCGGGGCCCGGCCCACCAGCGCGGCCAGGCCGAGCTCGACCAGGCGGCGGGCCAGCGCGTAGGACCAAGTGGGCTGGCCGTGCTGGTCGTCGACCACGTCGAGGGTGTCCCGCTGGGCGGCCAGCTTCAGCATGGTGGCGACGAAGTTCGGCCCGTGCTCGCCGTACAGCCAGGCGGTCCGCACGACGTAGCCGTCCTGCGGCAGCAGCTCGGCTACGGCCTGCTCGCCGACCAGCTTGGTCCGGCCGTAGGCGTTGACCGGGCCGGTCTCGGCGTCCTCGGGGTACGGCTGCGAGGCGTCGCCGGGCAGCACGTAGTCGGTGGAGACGTGCAGCAGGCGCGCACCGGCGGCGGCGCAGGCCGCGGCGAGGACGCGTACGCCGGTGCCGTTGACGGCGGTGGCGGCTTCCTCGGCGGTCTCGGCACCGTCCACGTCGGTCCAGGCGGCGCAGTTGACGACCACGGCGATGCCCTCGACCGCGGCGCGGACCGCGGCCGGGTCGGTGATGTCGAGGTCGGCGCGGCGCAGGCCGACGGCCTCGATACCGGCGTCCTCCAGGACGGCCAGGACGTCCTGGCCGAGCATCCCGGCGGCGCCGGTGACGAGCCAGCGCGCGGCCGTGGTGTCGACGGTCACTTCTGCAGCGCTGCCTTCACCTTGAGGGGCTCCCACCAGGCGCGGTTCTCGCGGTACCAGTCGATGGTGGCCTTGATGCCGTCCTCGAAGGTGACCTGCGGGGCGTAGCCCAGCTCGGCGCCGATCTTGCTGATGTCGATGGAGTAGCGGAGGTCGTGGCCCTTGCGGTCCTCGACCTGCTCGACCATCTCCCAGCCGAGGCCGGCGGCCTCCAGCAGGACGCCGGTGAGCTCCTTGTTGGTGAGCTCGGTGCCGCCGCCGATGTTGTAGACCTCGCCGGCGCGGCCCTTGCGCATCGCCAGGTCGATGCCGCGGCAGTGGTCGGAGACGTGCAGCCAGTCGCGGACGTTGCCGCCGTTGCCGTACAGCGGGACCTTCTTGCCGTCCATCAGGTTCGAGACGAACAGCGGGATGACCTTCTCCGGGAACTGGTAGTGCCCGTAGTTGTTGGAGCAGCGGGTGACCACCACGTCCATGCCGTGGGTGCGGTGGTAGGCCAGCGCCAGCAGGTCGGACGACGCCTTGGACGCGGAATAGGGGGAGTTCGGCACCAGCGGCCACTCCTCCGTCCAGGAGCCCTCGCTGATCGAGCCGTAGACCTCGTCGGTGGAGATGTGGACGAAGCGGCCGACGCCGTGCTTGCGGGCGGAGTCCAGCAGGACCTGGGTGCCCACGACGTTGGTCATCACGAACGGGCCCGCGCCGGCGATCGAACGGTCCACGTGGGACTCGGCGGCGAAGTGCACGACGACGTCGTGGCCGGCCATGACCTGGTCGACGGCCTCGGCGTCGCAGATGTCGCCCTTGACGAAGGTGTAGCCGGGGTGGTCCGCGACCGGCGCCAGATTCGCCTCGACGCCGGAGTAGGTCAGCTTGTCGAAGACCGTGATCCGGGCCGTGGCATCTGCGGCGAGCTGCTGGCGGACGAATTCTGAACCGATGAAGCCGGCGCCGCCGGTCACGAGGATGCGCATAATACGAAGAGTCTAGCGGCCTGCTGAACGTCACATTCCCTTGGCTCGGCTCCCCCGCACGCTCTCGCATAGGGTTCACCCATGCGTGGAATCCTTTTGGCCGGTGGCACCGGATCGCGACTCTGGCCGTTGACCCGGGCAGTCTCGAAGCAGCTGCTGCCCGTCTTCGACAAGCCGATGATCTATTACCCCCTTTCCACCCTGGTGATGGCGGGTATCAGCGAAATCCTGATCATCACCACCCCGGAAGACCGCGACCAGTTCGAGCGACTGCTCGGTGACGGTTCGCAGTTCGGCCTGCGGCTGGAGTACGCCGTCCAGGAGCGCCCGGAGGGCATCGCCCAGGCGTTCGTCCTCGGCGCCGACTTCATCGGTGACGAGTCCGTCGCGCTGATCCTCGGCGACAACATCTTCCACGGCAGTGGCCTCGGCACCCGCCTCGCCCAGCACACCGGCGCCAAGGGCGGCCGGGTGTTCGCGTACCCGGTGGCCGACCCGACGGCGTACGGCGTGGTCGAGTTCGACGAGAACGGCCAGGCCATCTCCATCGAGGAGAAGCCGGTCAAGCCCAAGTCCCGCTACGCGGTGCCGGGCCTCTACTTCTACGACAACCAGGTCGTCGAGATCGCCCGCGGCCTGAAGCCCAGTGCCCGCGGCGAGCTGGAGATCACCGCGGTCAACGACGCGTACCTCCAGGCCGGCGAGCTGAACGTCACCATCCTCGACCGCGGTACCGCCTGGCTGGACACCGGCACCTTCGTCTCGATGGTCCAGGCCTCCGAGTTCGTCCGCGTGATCGAGGAGCGCCAGGGCTTCAAGATCGGCTGCATCGAGGAAGCGGCCTGGCGGGCCGGCCTGATCGACTCCGCGCAACTGCGCGCGCTCGCCGAGCCGCTGACGAAGAGCGGCTACGGCGACTACCTGCTGACGCTGCTGGACGAGGAGGAAGCGCGATGAAGTTCCGCGAGCTCTCCATAGAGGGGGCCTTCGAGGTCACCCCGCAGCTGCACGGCGACCCCCGCGGCCTGTTCACCGAGTGGTACCGCTTCGACCGGCTGGCCGAGGTCGTCGGTCACCCGCTGAACCTGGCGCAGGCCAACCTCTCGGTCTCCGCCGCGGGCGTGGTCCGCGGCATCCACTTCGCCGACGTGCCGCGCGGCCAGGCCAAGTACGTGACCTGCGTGCGCGGCGCCGTGCTCGACGTCATCGTGGACCTCCGGGTCGGCTCCCCCACCTTCGGGACGTGGGAAGGCGTGCGCCTCGACGACGTGGA
Source organism: Streptomyces sp. NPDC028910 (assembly GCF_055564955.1). Classification (NCBI taxonomy): domain Bacteria; kingdom Bacillati; phylum Actinomycetota; class Actinomycetes; order Kitasatosporales; family Streptomycetaceae; genus Streptomyces; species Streptomyces sp. NPDC028910. The sequence goes on from NZ_JBVHVF010000001.1 coordinate 337,448, forward strand.
CCGCCGCGCGGTCTACATCCCCGAGGGCCTCGGCCACGGCTTCTGCGCGCTGAGCGACGACGCCACGCTGTCGTACCTCTGCTCGGAGACGTACAACCCGACCGGCGAGCACTCGGTGCACCCGCTCGACGCCGACCTGGGCATCGAGTGGCCGGCCGACGTCCCGCAGCTGTCCGCCCGCGACGAGGCCGCCCCGTCGCTGGCCGACGCCCTCGCGACCGGGCTGCTGCCCGACTACGCGGCCTGCAAGGAGTTCACCGAGTCGCTCCGCGTGAACTGATCCGTCTCCGCCGTACGAGAAGAGGGCCGCACCCCGCCCAGGGGGTGCGGCCCTCTTCTCGTACCCGGCCGCCCCGAGCGCCCGGCCCCGTACGAGGCGGCGCCCGGCACGCCGAAGGGCCCCGCCCCACCGCCGAGGCGGTGGGCCGGGGCCCTTCAGTGCAACTTGGTGCCCGATGAACGAGCTACCAGGTCAGAGCACGAAATTACTTCGTGATCTTGGTGACCTGGCCGGCGCCCACGGTACGACCACCCTCACGGATGGCGAACTTCAGGCCCTCCTCCATGGCGACCGGCTGGATCAGCTCGACCGACATCTCGGTGTTGTCGCCCGGCATGACCATCTCGGTACCCTGCGGGAGGGTCACGACGCCGGTCACGTCCGTGGTACGGAAGTAGAACTGCGGGCGGTAGTTGTTGAAGAAGGGGGTGTGACGGCCACCCTCGTCCTTCGACAGGATGTAGGCCTGGGCCTCGAAGTTGGTGTGCGGCGTGACCGAGCCCGGCTTGATGATGACCTGGCCGCGCTCGACGTCCTCGCGCTTGATGCCACGGAGGAGCAGACCGACGTTCTCGCCCGCCTGGCCCTCGTCGAGGAGCTTGCGGAACATCTCGATGCCGGTGACCGTGGTGGTGGTCTTCTCCGGACGGATACCGATGATGTCGACGGTCTCGTTGACCTTCAGGACACCACGCTCGATACGGCCGGTGACGACCGTACCGCGACCGGTGATCGTGAAGACGTCCTCGACGGGCATGAGGAACGGCTTCTCGGTGTCACGCGGCGGGGTCGGGATGGCCTCGTCGACGGCAGCCATGAGGCCGAGAAGCTTCTCGCCCCACTCCTTGTCGCCCTCGAGGGCCTTCAGCGCGGAGACGCGGACGACCGGCAGGTCGTCGCCCGGGAACTCGTACTCGGAGAGCAGCTCACGGACCTCGAGCTCGACGAGCTCCAGGATCTCCTCGTCGTCCACCATGTCGGCCTTGTTCAGGGCGACGACGATGTAGGGGACGCCGACCTGGCGGGCCAGGAGCACGTGCTCCTTGGTCTGCGGCATCGGGCCGTCGGTGGCGGCGACCACGAGGATCGCGCCGTCCATCTGCGCGGCACCGGTGATCATGTTCTTGATGTAGTCCGCGTGACCCGGGCAGTCGACGTGGGCGTAGTGACGCGCCTCGGTCTGGTACTCGACGTGCGCGATGGAGATGGTGATACCGCGCTGGCGCTCCTCAGGAGCCTTGTCGATCTGGTCGAAGGCCGAGGCCTCGTTCAGGTCCGGGTACGCGTCGTGCAGCACCTTGGTAATGGCGGCCGTGAGGGTCGTCTTACCGTGGTCAATGTGACCGATGGTGCCGATGTTGACGTGCGGCTTAGTCCGCTCGAACTTCGCCTTCGCCACGGGGGTCCTCCTGGAGAGTGGTTCTGTACGCCTTACAGATCGGCGCCAGGTGATCTTTGCTGGAAAGCCGGCCGGTCCCCGGGGCAACGGGAGTGTTGCTCCTGTTGCCCCAGAGGCTGCCGGTGACAAGCCTAAAGCGTGTACTCGGAAGAGTTACTCGCCCTTGGCCTTCGCGATGATCTCCTCAGCGACGTTCCGGGGAACCTCGGCGTAGGAGTCGAACTGCATCGAGTAGCTGGCGCGACCCGAGGTCTTGCTGCGGAGGTCTCCGACGTAGCCGAACATCTCCGAAAGGGGCACGAGGCCCTTCACGACGCGAGCGCCGTGACGCTCCTCCATGGCCTGGATCTGGCCACGGCGGGAGTTGATGTCGCCGATGACGTCACCCATGTAGTCCTCGGGCGTGGTGACCTCTACGGCCATCATCGGCTCGAGGAGCACGGGAGAAGCCTTGCGCGCGGCCTCCTTGAAGGCCTGCGAACCGGCGATCTTGAACGCGAGCTCGGAGGAGTCGACCTCGTGGTAGCCACCGTCGAGAAGCGTGACGCGAACGCCCGTCATCTCGTAGCCGGCCAGGATGCCGAACTGCATGGCCTCCTGCGCACCGGCGTCCACCGAAGGGATGTACTCCTTCGGCACGCGGCCACCGGTGACCTTGTTCACGAACTCGTACGCCGGACCGTCGGTCTCGGTGATGGGCTCGATCGCGATCTGCACCTTGGCGAACTGACCGGTACCACCGGTCTGCTTCTTGTGGGTGTAGTCGTGACGCTCGACGGCCTTGCGGATCGTCTCGCGGTACGCGACCTGCGGCTTGCCGACGTTGGCCTCGACCTTGAACTCGCGCTTCATACGGTCGACCAGCACCTCGAGGTGCAGCTCGCCCATACCGCCGAGGATGGTCTGGCCGGTCTCCTCGTCCGAGTGAACGTGGAAGGAGGGGTCCTCCTCCGCGAGACGCTGGATGGCGACACCCAGCTTCTCCTGGTCACCCTTGGACTTGGGCTCGATGGCGACCTGGATGACCGGAGCCGGGAAGTCCATGGACTCCAGGATCACGGGTGCCTTGTCGTCACACAGCGTCTCACCGGTGGTGGTCTGCTTCAGGCCCATGACGGCGACGATGTCACCGGCGCCCACCGCGTCGATCTCTTCACGCTTGTTGGCGTGCATGCGGTAGATCTTGCCGATGCGCTCCTTCTTGCCCTTGACGGAGTTCAGCACCGCAGTGCCGGCCTCCAGGCGGCCCGAGTAAACCCGGACGAAGGTGAGCTTGCCCAGGTGCGGGTCGCTCATGATCTTGAACGCGAGCGCGGCGAGGGGCTCCTCGTCGGACGGCTTGCGCTTCACGACCGTCTCGGCGTCGCGGACGTCGTGGCCCTCGATGGCCTCGATGTCCAGCGGCGACGGCAGGTAGCGGACGACGGCGTCGAGCAGGGGCTGGACGCCCTTGTTCTTGAACGCCGTGCCACAGAACACCGCGGTGATCGTGGGCTCGCCCTTGCCCTTGCCGGAGCCGAGGATGATGCGACGGACGGCGGCGTGCAGCTGCTCCACGGACGGCTCGTCGCCGTTGAGGAAGAGCTCCATGATCTCGTCGTCGTTCTCGGCGACGGTCTCGACGAGCTTCCCGCGCCACTCTTCAGCGGCCTCGGTGTGCGTGTCGGGGATGTCGACGATGTCGTACATCTCGCCCTTGGTCGCCTCGGCGGACCAGACGAACGCCTTCATGGTGACCAGGTCGACGACGCCCTGGAAGTCGGCCTCGGCACCGATCGGGAGCTGCATGACGATCGGAACCGCACCGAGGCGGTCCTTGATCATGTCGACACAGCGGTGGAACTCGGCACCGGTACGGTCGAGCTTGTTGACGAAGCAGATGCGCGGCACGCCGTAGCGGTCCGCCTGACGCCAAACGGTCTCGGACTGCGGCTCCACACCGGCGACACCGTCGAACACGGTGACAGCGCCGTCGAGGACGCGGAGCGAACGCTCCACCTCGACGGTGAAGTCCACGTGACCCGGGGTGTCGATGATGTTGATGGTGTGGTCGACGTCCTCGAGCGGCCAGTGGCAGGTCGTCGCGGCGGACGTGATCGTGATGCCGCGCTCCTGCTCCTGCTCCATCCAGTCCATCGTGGCAGCGCCGTCGTGGACTTCACCGATCTTGTAAGACACACCGGTGTAGAACAGGATGCGCTCGGTGGTGGTCGTCTTGCCCGCGTCGATGTGAGCCATGATGCCGATGTTGCGCACCTTGGCCAGGTCAAGCGAAGTGGTAGCCATATCGGCTCAGTCTTCTCTCGGTCTCGATGTGGGTTGGGACTACCAGCGGTAGTGCGCGAAGGCCTTGTTGGACTCGGCCATCTTGTGCGTGTCCTCGCGCTTCTTGACAGCAGCGCCAAGACCGTTGGAGGCGTCGAGCAGCTCGTTCATGAGGCGCTCGGTCATGGTCTTCTCACGACGGGCGCGGGAGTAACCCACGAGCCAGCGGAGGGCCAGGGTCGACTGGCGACCCGGCTTGACCTCGACGGGGACCTGGTAGGTCGCGCCACCGACACGGCGGGACTTGACCTCGAGGGACGGCTTGACGTTCTCCAGCGCGCGCTTCAGCGTGATGACCGGGTCGTTGCCGGTCTTCTCGCGGAGGCCTTCCATGGCGCCGTAAACGATGCGCTCGGCGGTGGAGCGCTTGCCGTTCAGGAGGATCTTGTTGATGAGCGAGGTCACCAGAGGAGATGCGTAGACCGGGTCGATGATGACCGGGCGCTTCGGGGCGGGGCCCTTACGAGGCATTCTTACTTCTCCTTCTTGGCGCCGTAGCGGCTGCGGGCCTGCTTGCGGTTCTTGACAGCCTGGGTGTCAAGCGCACCGCGGATGATCTTGTAGCGAACACCCGGCAGGTCCTTCACACGGCCACCACGCACGAGCACGATCGAGTGCTCCTGCAGGTTGTGTCCCTCACCCGGAATGTAAGCGGTGACCTCGATGCCAGAGGTCAGACGCACACGCGCGACCTTACGCAGCGCCGAGTTCGGCTTCTTCGGGGTGGTCGTGAACACACGCGTGCAGACGCCGCGACGCTGGGGCGAAGCCTCGAGCGCGGGGGTCTTTGTCTTCTCGACCTTGTCCTGCCGGCCCTTACGGACCAGCTGCTGGATCGTAGGCACTACTTCTCCGGTTTCTGTGTGCCGTGTAGTGAAACTAACCTGGAACTCCCCCGACCCACGCGGTCGGGTGTGTCGAATACTGCACGCTCTCACCGAGGTGAGGCCGAAGCAGATTGCGGTGTGATCTTCTCGGCTCTCCGCGGCGTCTGATGCACACGCGGGAGCCAGGGCACACCCCAGGCACAAGGTCAGAGCGTACCTACCTCACAGAGGTAGGTCAAAACAAATGCCCAGCACGGAAACACGCCGTGCGCAAGTGGGACGGCGCCGGTCGCGTCAGCCAGTTCCTGGAGCCGTCCGCGGGGTGGGCGGCCGGCCCGCGTACCGGACGGACTCGGGGCGCGCCGCAGACCTCGTACAAGGGCGCCCTGGTCCCTCCGGGCGGAGGGGCCGCAGTACTTCCAGCAGCTACCTCCCCGAGGCCGCCTACCGGGCGCTGGGGCCCCTTGGCTACGGCTTCACCGACGACGGCCGGACCTTCTTCGGCGCCGACAACCCGCGAGAGGTCCCTGCGGGAACGGGGAAACCCCCCGCCGCTCCTCTCGGAGCGACGGGGGGTTTCTTCTTACGAGCTCTTAGCCGTTGTACGGGCCGTAGTCGTAGTCCTCCAGCGGGACAGCCTGGCCGGAGCCGGTGCCGAAGGGCGAGTAGTCGATGTCGTCGTAACCGACGGCCGAGTACATCGCGGCCTTGGCCTCCTCGGTGGGCTCCACCCGGATGTTGCGGTAGCGGGCGAGGCCCGTACCGGCCGGGATGAGCTTACCGATGATGACGTTCTCCTTGAGGCCGATCAGGGAGTCGGACTTGGCGTTGATCGCCGCGTCCGTCAGAACCCTGGTCGTCTCCTGGAAGGACGCCGCCGACAGCCACGACTCGGTCGCGAGCGAGGCCTTGGTGATACCCATCAGCTGCGGACGGCCGGAGGCGGGGTGACCGCCCTCGGTGACCACACGACGGTTCTCGGTCTCGAACTTCGACCGCTCGACCAGCTCGCCCGGCAGGAGCTCCGCGTCGCCGGACTCGATGATCGTCACGCGGCGCAGCATCTGCCGGATGATGATCTCGATGTGCTTGTCGTGGATCGACACGCCCTGCGAGTTGTAGACCTTCTGGACCTCGCCGACCAGGTGGACCTGGACGGCACGCTGGCCGAGGATGCGCAGCACGTCGTGCGGGTTGGTGGCACCCATGGTGAGCTTCTGGCCCACCTCGACGTGGTCGCCCTCGTGCACGATGACCTTGGCGCGCTTCGAGATCGGGAACGCCGTCTCGTCGCTGCCGTCGTCGGGCGTGATGACGATCTTCTTCGTCTTCTCGGTCTCCTCGATCCGCACGCGGCCGGCGGCCTCGGAGATCGGGGCGACACCCTTCGGGGTACGGGCCTCGAAGAGCTCGACGACACGCGGCAGACCCTGCGTGATGTCGTCACCGGCCACACCACCGGTGTGGAAGGTACGCATCGTCAGCTGGGTACCGGGCTCACCGATGGACTGGGCGGCGATGATGCCGACCGCCTCACCGATGTCGACCAGCTTGCCGGTGGCGAGCGAGCGTCCGTAGCAGAAGGCACAGGTGCCGACCGCGGACTCACAGGTCAGGACCGAACGGGTCTTGACCTCCTCGACGCCGTTGGCGACCAGGGCGTCGATGAGCACGTCACCGAGGTCGACGTTGGCCGGCGCGATGACCTTGCCGTCGATGACGACGTCCTCGGCCAGCATGCGGGCGTAGATCGAGGTCTCGACGTCGTCGGCCTTGCGCAGCGCGCCGTCCTCGCCGCGAACGGCGATCTTCAGCTTCAGACCGCGCTCGGTGCCACAGTCCTCCTCGCGGATGATCACGTCCTGCGAGACGTCCACCAGACGACGGGTCAGGTAACCCGAGTCGGCGGTACGCAGGGCGGTGTCCGCCAGACCCTTACGGGCACCGTGCGTGGAGATGAAGTACTCCAGAACGGTGAGGCCCTCACGGAAGGACGCCTTGATCGGACGCGGGATGGTCTCGTTCTTCGCGTTCGACACCAGACCGCGCATACCGGCGATCTGTCGCATCTGCATCATGTTTCCTCGGGCACCCGAGTCAACCATCATGAAGATGGGGTTCGTCTTGGGGAAGTTCGCGTTCATCGCCTCGGCAACCTCGTTGGTCGCCTTGGTCCAGATCGCGATGAGCTCCTGCGTGCGCTCGTCCTTGGTGATCAGACCGCGCTCGTACTGCTTCTGGACCTTCTCGTCCATCGCCTCGTAGCCCGCGACGATGGCCTTCTTGGCCTCGGGCACGACGACGTCGGAGATGGCCACGGTGACGCCCGAACGGGTCGCCCAGTGGAAGCCGGCCGCCTTCAGGTTGTCGAGCGTCGCCGCCACGATGACCTTGGGGTAGCGCTCCGCCAGGTCGTTGACGATCTCGGAGAGCTGCTTCTTGCCCACCGAGTAGTCGACGAACGGGTAGTCCTCGGGCAGCAGCTCGTTGAAGAGCGCGCGGCCCAGGGTGGTGCGCAGACGGAAGCTGTCGCCCGGCTGGAACTCCTGCTCACCCTCCTCGGCGACCGGCGGCACCCAGCCACGCGGCGGGATGGTGCCCACCGGGAAGCGGATGTCGACGGACGACTGGAGCGCGAGCTCGCCGTTGTCGAACGCCATGGTCGCCTCGGCCGTGGAGCCGAACGCGCGGCCCTCGCCCTTGGTGTCACGGAGCTCACCGTCGGTGGTCAGGAAGAACAGACCGAGGACCATGTCCTGGGTCGGCATCGTGACCGGACGGCCGTCGGCCGGCTTGAGGATGTTGTTCGAGGACAGCATCAGGATGCGGGCCTCGGCCTGCGCCTCCGCGGAGAGCGGCAGGTGCACGGCCATCTGGTCACCGTCGAAGTCCGCGTTGAAGGCGGTGCAGACGAGCGGGTGGATCTGGATGGCCTTGCCCTCGACCAGCTGGGGCTCGAAGGCCTGGATGCCGAGGCGGTGCAGCGTGGGCGCACGGTTCAGCAGCACCGGGTGCTCGGCGATGACCTCTTCGAGCACGTCGTAGACGACCGTACGGCCGCGCTCGACCATGCGCTTCGCCGACTTGATGTTCTGCGCGTGGTTCAGGTCGACCAGGCGCTTCATCACGAACGGCTTGAAGAGCTCCAGCGCCATGGCCTTGGGCAGACCGCACTGGTGCAGCTTCAGCTGCGGACCGACGACGATCACGGAACGCGCGGAGTAGTCCACGCGCTTACCGAGAAGGTTCTGACGGAATCGACCCTGCTTGCCCTTCAGCATGTCGCTGAGGGACTTCAGGGGACGGTTACCGGGACCGGTCACCGGACGACCACGACGACCGTTGTCGAAGAGGGCGTCCACGGCCTCCTGAAGCATGCGCTTCTCGTTGTTCACGATGATCTCGGGGGCACCGAGGTCGAGGAGACGCTTCAGACGGTTGTTGCGGTTGATCACGCGGCGGTACAGGTCGTTCAGGTCGGAGGTCGCGAAGCGGCCACCGTCCAGCTGCACCATCGGACGCAGGTCCGGCGGGATCACCGGCACGCAGTCCAGAACCATGCCCTTGGGCTTGTTGCTGGTCTGCAGGAACGCGGAGACGACCTTGAGGCGCTTGAGCGCACGGGTCTTCTTCTGGCCCTTGCCGGTACGGATGATCTCGCGGAGGCGCTCGGCCTCCTCCTCGAGGTCGAAGGACTCCAGGCGCTTCTGCAGCGCGGCGGCGCCCATGCAGCCGTCGAAGTACGTGCCGAAGCGGTCACGCAGCTCGCGGTAGAGCAGCTCGTCGCCCTCGAGGTCCTGGACCTTGAGGTTCTTGAAGCGGGCCCACACCTCGTCGAGGCGGTCGATCTCGCGCTGGGCGCGGTCACGCAGCTGCTTCATCTCGCGCTCGGCACCCTCGCGCACCTTGCGGCGTACGTCGGCCTTCGCGCCCTCGGCCTCGAGCTCGCCGAGGTCCGTCTCGAGCTTCTTGGCACGGCCTTCGAGGTCCGCGTCGCGGCGGTTCTCGATCTGCTGGCGCTCGACGGAGACGTGGGCCTCCAGCGACGGCAGGTCGCGGGTGCGGCGCTCGTCGTCCACGAACGTGATCATGTACGCGGCGAAGTAGATGACCTTCTCGAGGTCCTTCGGCGCGAGGTCCAGCAGGTAGCCCAGGCGCGACGGGACGCCCTTGAAGTACCAGATGTGGGTGACGGGAGCGGCAAGCTCGATGTGGCCCATCCGCTCACGGCGCACCTTGGCGCGCGTGACTTCGACGCCACAACGCTCACAGATGATGCCCTTGAAGCGGACACGCTTGTACTTGCCGCAGTAGCACTCCCAGTCCCGGGTCGGACCGAAGATCTTCTCGCAGAAGAGTCCGTCCTTCTCGGGCTTGAGGGTGCGGTAGTTGATGGTCTCCGGCTTCTTGACCTCGCCGTGCGACCAGGTTCGGATGTCGTCCGCGGTGGCAAGGCCGATCCGCAGCTCGTCGAAGAAGTTGACGTCGAGCACTGTGCGTCAATCCCTCTTTCGGGGTCGAGTCTCAATCATGGTCTGAACGGTCCCGGGGATGACGGGGGGCTCTTGAGCGAGCCCCCCGTCAGGCCCGTCAGACCTCTTCGACGCTGCTCGGCTCGCGCCGGGACAGGTCGATACCGAGCTCCTCCGCCGCGCGGAAGACGTCCTCGTCGGTGTCGCGCATCTCGATGGACATGCCGTCCGAGGACAGCACCTCCACGTTGAGGCACAGCGACTGCATTTCCTTGATGAGCACCTTGAAGGACTCGGGAATGCCCGGCTCGGGGATGTTCTCGCCCTTGACGATGGCCTCGTAGACCTTCACGCGGCCGGTCACGTCGTCGGACTTGATCGTCAGCAGCTCCTGGAGGGCGTAAGCGGCGCCATAAGCCTCGAGCGCCCACACCTCCATCTCACCGAAGCGCTGGCCACCGAACTGCGCCTTACCACCCAGCGGCTGCTGCGTGATCATCGAGTACGGACCGGTCGACCGAGCGTGGAGCTTGTCGTCGACCAGGTGGTGGAGCTTGAGGATGTACATGTACCCGATCGAGATCGGGTCCGGGAACGGCTCGCCGGAGCGGCCGTCGAACAGACGCGCCTTACCGGACGGGAGGACCAGGCGGTCACCGTCGCGGTTCGGGATGGTGTGCTCGAAGAGGCCGGCGAGCTCGTCCTCGCGGGCACCGTCGAACACCGGGGTGGCGACGTTGGTACCGGGCTCGACCTTGTCGGCGCCGATGACCTTCAGACGCTCGGCCCACTCCTCGCCGAGCCCGGAGACGTCCCAGCCGCGGCTGGCGAGCCAGCCGAGGTGGATCTCCAGGACCTGTCCCGGGTTCATTCGGGACGGGACACCCAGCGGGTTCAGGATGATGTCGACCGGCGTGCCGTCCTCGAGGAAGGGCATGTCCTCGATCGGAAGGATCTTGGAGATGACACCCTTGTTGCCGTGGCGGCCGGCGAGCTTGTCACCGTCGGTGATCTTGCGCTTCTGGGCGACGTAGACGCGGACCAGCTGGTTCACGCCCGGAGGAAGCTCGTCGCCCTCCTCGCGGTCGAAGACGCGGACACCGATGACCTTGCCGATCTCACCGTGAGGGACCTTGAGCGAGGTGTCACGCACCTCGCGGGCCTTCTCACCGAAGATCGCGCGGAGCAGGCGCTCCTCCGGCGTCAGCTCGGTCTCACCCTTGGGCGTGACCTTGCCGACCAGGATGTCGCCCGCGACCACGTCCGCACCGATGCGGATGATGCCGCGCTCGTCGAGGTCCGCGAGGACCTCCTCGGAGACGTTCGGGATGTCCCGGGTGATCTCCTCGGGGCCGAGCTTGGTGTCACGGGCATCGACCTCGTGCTCCTCGATGTGGATCGAGGAGAGGACGTCGTCCTGTACGAGGCGCTGCGACAGGATGATCGCGTCCTCGTAGTTGTGACCTTCCCACGGCATGAACGCGACGAGCAGGTTCTTGCCGAGGGCCATCTCGCCCTCTTCGGTCGCCGGACCATCGGCGAGGACCTGGGCCTCGACGATCCGGTCGCCCTCGTTGACGATGACCTTCTGGTTGACCGAGGTGCCCTGGTTCGAGCGGGAGAACTTGGCGACGCGGTACGTGGTGTACGTACCGTCGTCGTTGGCGACGGTGATGTAGTCGGCCGAGACCTCCTGGACCACACCGTCCTTCTCCGCACGGATCGAGTCGCCGGCGTCGACCGCACAGCGGTACTCCATGCCGGTGCCGACGAGCGGGGCCTCCGCCTTGATGAGCGGAACGGCCTGGCGCATCATGTTCGCGCCCATGAGGGCACGGTTGGCGTCGTCGTGCTCCAGGAAGGGGATCATCGCGGTCGCGACGGACACCATCTGGCGCGGGGAGACGTCCATGTAGTCGACGTCGTCGCCGGCGATGTAGTCGATCTCGCCGCCACGACGACGAACCAGCACGCGGTTCTCGGTGAAACGCATGTCCTCGGACAGGGCGGCGTTCGCCTGGGCGATGACGAAGCGGTCTTCCTCGTCGGCCGTCAGGTAGTCGACCTCGTCGGTGACGACACCGTCGATGACCTTGCGGTACGGGGTCTCGACGAACCCGAACGCGTTGACGCGGCCGTAGGAGGCGAGCGAGCCGATCAGACCGATGTTCGGGCCTTCAGGGGTCTCGATCGGGCACATGCGGCCGTAGTGCGACGGGTGAACGTCACGGACCTCGAAGCCGGCCCGCTCACGGGACAGACCGCCGGGGCCCAGCGCCGACAGGCGGCGCTTGTGGGTCAGACCCGACAGCGGGTTGTTCTGGTCCATGAACTGCGACAGCTGGCTGGTGCCGAAGAACTCCTTGATGGAGGCGACGACCGGCCGGATGTTGATCAGGGTCTGCGGCGTGATGGCCTCGACGTCCTGGGTCGTCATGCGCTCGCGGACGACGCGCTCCATACGAGCCAGACCCGTGCGGACCTGGTTCTGGATGAGCTCGCCGACGTTGCGCAGACGACGGTTGCCGAAGTGGTCGATGTCATCGGTCTCGACCACGATCGAACGGCCGGACTCGCCGGTCGTCTCGGTCTCGCCGGCGTGCAGCTTGACCAGGTACTTGATCGTCGCGATGACGTCGTCGGTGGTGAGCACACCGGCGTCGAGCGGCTCGTCGGCGCCGAGCTTCTTGTTCACCTTGTAGCGGCCGACCTTGGCGAGGTCGTAGCGCTTCGGGTTGAAGTAGAGGTTCTCGAGCAGCGTCTGAGCGGCCTCACGGGTCGGCGGCTCGCCCGGGCGCAGCTTGCGGTAGATGTCGAGCAGCGCGTCGTCCTGACCCTGGGTGTGGTCCTTCTCCAGGGTGGCGCGCATGGACTCGTACTCGCCGAACTCCTCGAGGATCTGCTCGGTGGTCCAGCCGAGGGCCTTCAGGAGGACGGTGACGGACTGCTTGCGCTTGCGGTCGATGCGGACACCGACCATGTCGCGCTTGTCGATCTCCATCTCCAGCCAGGCACCCCGGGACGGGATGATCTTGGCGGAGAAGATGTCCTTGTCGGACGTCTTGTCGATGGAGGAGTCGAAGTAGACACCGGGGGAACGGACGAGCTGCGACACCACGACACGCTCGGTGCCGTTGATGACGAAGGTGCCCTTGTTGGTCATGAGCGGGAAATCGCCCATGAAGACCGTCTGAGACTTGATCTCTCCGGTCTCGTTGTTCGTGAACTCGGCCGTGACGAACAGCGGAGCCGCGTACGTGAAGTCGCGCTCCTTGCACTCGTCGACAGAGTTCTTCGCCGGCTCGAAACGGTGGTCGCGGAAGGTCAGCGACATCGACCCGGAGAAGTCCTCGATCGGCGAGATCTCCTCGAAGATCTCTTCCAGACCGGACTTGGTGGGGACGTCCTGTCCACTCTCAAGAGCCGACTCGACGCGAGCCTTCCAGGCAGCGTTGCCGAGCAGCCAGTCAAAGCTCTCGGTCTGCAGCGCCAGGAGGTTCGGAACCTCGAGGGGCTCCTTGATCTTTGCAAAGGAGATGCGCAGCGGGGCGGTGCTGGCACCGTTGTTCGTATTGGTCGAGGCGTTGCGCGAGGCGGCCAAGAGGGGGTCCTTCCGAGGGCTCGGACTCACTACGCGCGTACCGGTCCCAGCAGACACAGAAGACAAGCCCCCCAAATCCAGCCGAAAGACCAGGTCAGGGTGGATCAATCAAGTGTGCTCAAGCGTGGGCATGTCCCTGGCGACGGGCAGGGGACAGCTAACAGGCAGCGCAAAGGGTCAGTGTAGCCACTCGGCTCACTGATGTCCAGACCAGGTTTCCGGAAACCGGCAACAGGCCTTCCCCAGCTCGTTCAACCAACACCGTGTCCAACCAACACCGCGTCCAACGCTGCGGCTCTCGTACACAGAGCGCGTATCAGTACTGCCCTCTTCGTAGCCGATCCATGCCTCAGATCTCGGATCGAGGTGGTCGACCTCTCGACGGGTCTGAGAATTGCGCGCCGCGTCCCGTTCGTCAAGGCCCCCTGCTCCGAGCGGATCATCCACGGACCCTGCTTCGAGGCAACGAAGATCACCCTACTCCCCAACGAGACCAGGGCAAGTCAGGCACTCCGAGTACGCCAAAGGGCGACCACCCTTACGGGTGATCGCCCTTGGTTGGGGCCTCAGGAGGCCCCAGAGGTGTTACTTGACCTCGACGGCCGCACCGGCGCCCTTGAGGGCCTCGGCGGCCTTCTCGGCGGCGTCCTTGGCAACCTTCTCGAGGACCGGCTTCGGGGCGCCGTCCACGAGGTCCTTGGCCTCCTTGAGGCCCAGGGAGGTCAGCTCACGCACGACCTTGATGACCTGGATCTTCTTGTCGCCGGCACCGGTGAGGATGACGTCGAACTCGTCCTTCTCCTCCTCGACCTCGGCGGCGGGGCCACCCTGGGCCGGACCCGCAACGGCGACGGCCGCGGCGGCGGTGACGTCGAACTTCTCCTCGAAGGCCTTCACGAACTCGGAGAGCTCGATGAGGGTCATCTCCTCGAACTGGGCGAGGAGGTCGTCCTGAGAGAGCTTCGCCATGATGGGCGATCCTTCCACTAATTCGGCAGGTGCCGGATGTATATAGAGGCGGGCGTAACGGCCCGCTACGACCCACGCACTAGGCGGCGTGAATCAGTGCGCGAGCCGAATTACTCGGCACCGCCCTGCTCGGCGAGCTTGACGCGAAGCGCTTCCGCGGTGCGGACGAACTTCGACGGCAGCGCCTGGAAGAGCGAGGCAGCCTGAGACTGCTTGCCCTTGAACGCGCCGGCCAGCTTGCTGAGCAGAACCTCGCGGGACTCGAGGTCCGCAAGCTTCTTGATCTCGTCGGCGGTGAGCGCCTTACCATCAAGGACACCCGCCTTGATGACGAGGTTGGGGTTCTCCTTGGCGAAGTCACGCAGGCTCTTCGCCGACTCCACCGGGTCACCGGTGATGAAGGCGACCGCGGTCGGACCAGCGAAGTGCTCGTCCAGCGCGGTGATCCCGGCCTGGTTGGCCGCAATCTTGGTCAGCGTGTTCTTCACCACGGCGTACTGGGCGTTCTCACCGAGCGAACGACGCAGCGTCTTGAGCTGCGCCACGGTGAGACCCCGGTACTCGGTCAGCACGGCGGCGTTCGAGCTCTGGAACTGGTCCGTGAGCTCGGCTACCGCGGCAGCCTTGTCGGGCCTTGCCATAGAGCGTCGGCCTCCTTCCGGGTGATGAGGACCGCTCAGAAGGGGCTGAACAAAACGAAACGCCCCGGCGCAAGCGCACGGGGCGTAAGCTCGACCGAATCACTCCGGGAGCTTCTCCACGAACACCTGCGCAGGACGTCCGCATTCAGCGGATCCTTCGGCCGCCGCACCCTTGCGGGCACGGCAACGACCAGCGGTCTTTGGCTTCTGGGGAAGCGTACGTGAAGGGGTCCAGTCGAGGCAAATCGCCTCGGACCCGTCTCAGCCCTGCTGGGACAGCTCGGCGATGTCCATCACCTGGTCGGCCGGCGGCGCGGCGACCTCGACCGGCTTGTTGATCTCCAGGACCTTGATGGTCACGTCCATCGGACCCGAGGTGCCGTTGCCGCGGGTGCGGAACTGCTTCATCTGGTCGTTCTCGTCGATCCAGATGTCCATGGTCAGGTCCTTGATGCCCTGGGCCTCCAGCGCCTTCAGGTTCTTCTCCTGGCGCTCCTTGGTCTCGGGCGTGCCCGTCGCGGAGTGGGCCCGCATCTGGTCCAGCGTGACGGTGCCGGTCAGGTGCGTGGTCTTCTGGCCGTCGACGGTCTCCTCGCCGACCTTCTTCAGGTCCTTGGAGGCGCTCAGGTCGTCGGCCTTGTCACCCGGGTTCTCGCCCTGCCGGCTCCCGCCGAGCGCGTCCAGCTGCTGGGCCGCCTTCGGGTCCAGGCTCTTGATGTCGAACTTCATCCACTTGCTCTCGGAACCCAGGTAGAGGGCACCGTCGAGGAGGCGGATCTCCACGCTCTCGCCCGGCGTCTCGGGCGAGGCCATCTTCATCGACATCGCCACGGTGGGCTTGATCCGCATGGCGACCTCGCCGGACACGTTCTGCCCGGAGGCCGCGCCCGACATGGCGTAGCGGAGGGAGGTGATCTCCTCCGCCTTCTTCTTCGTCTTCTCCAGGTACGCGGCCGGCGTGACCTCGGCCGGCTTCTCCGCGGCCTGGGAGGGCGCCGCCGCGGCGCCGCTGTCCTTCTTGGAGTCCTTGCCGTCCTCGCACGCCGTGGCGCCCCCCGCGAGCAGGACGGCGGCCAGGACGGCGCCGACGGTCTTCTTGCGGTACGTGTTCATGCTTTCCCCACCCGTTGTGTCCGTGTGCCGGACGGTGTCGGCGCGTTTTGCCCCGACAGTGACCCTACGTCCGGCCACCGACACTAATCGCACAGCTTTCGCACAGCACGCGAAAAAACGGGCCCTCCTCCCCCGGAGAGGGGGAAGAGGGCCCGTTCAAGGTGCTACCAGCGGGCCGCGGGGCGGCCCGGAGCCGTCAGGCTCAGACAGCAGCCGGGTCTTCCTCGACGAGGAGGTTCCGGGTGCGGTTCTGGTCCAGCTGGATGCCGGGGCCCATCGTGGTGCTCAGGGCGGCCTTCTTGATGTAGCGGCCCTTCGCGGCGGACGGCTTCAGACGGAGGATCTCGTCCAGGGCCGCGCCGTAGTTCTCGACCAGCTGCTCATCGGAGAAGGAGACCTTGCCGATGATGAAGTGCAGGTTCGAGTGCTTGTCGACGCGGAACTCGATCTTGCCACCCTTGATCTCGGTGACAGCCTTCGCGACGTCCATCGTGACGGTGCCGGTCTTCGGGTTCGGCATGAGGCCACGGGGACCGAGCACGCGGCCGAGGCGGCCGACCTTGCCCATGAGGTCCGGGGTGGCCACAACGGCGTCGAACTCGTTGAGGCGGTTGCCCTTGGCGATCTCGTTGATCAGCTCGTCGTCGCCGACAATGTCGGCGCCGGCGGCTTCCGCGGCCGCAGCACGGTCACCGGTCGCGAAGACCAGGACCCGGGCGGTCTTGCCGGTGCCGTGCGGGAGGTTCACGGTGCCACGCACCATCTGGTCGGCCTTGCGCGGGTCGACACCCAGGCGGAAGGCGACCTCGACGGTGCTGTCGAACTTGGTCGCGGAGGTCTCCTTGGCGAGACGGACGGCCTCGAGCGGGGCGTACAGCTTGTCCCGGTCGACCTTGGCGTCCGCAGCGCGGAGAGTCTTGCTGCGCTTCACTTCTGCTCCTGTGTTGTGGCTTCAGGCGTGGAGTCGTGGTGCGGACCAGCGCTTGGTCCTACCACTGGTGGTGCTGGGGGGTGGCTGGATCAGCCTTCGACCGTGATGCCCATCGAACGCGCGGTGCCGGAGATGATCTTCACGGCGGCGTCGATGTCGTTGGCGTTCAGGTCGGGCATCTTGAGCTCGGCGATCTCCTTGACCTGGGCAGCCGTGAGCTTGGCGACCTTGGTCTTGTGGGGCTCGCCGGAGCCCTTCTCCACGCCTGCGTGCTTCAGGATGAGGCGCGCGGCCGGCGGGGTCTTGGTGATGAAGGTGAAGGAACGGTCCTCGTAGACCGTGATCTCCACCGGCACGACCATGCCACGCTGCGACTCGGTCGCGGCGTTGTAGGCCTTGCAGAACTCCATGATGTTGACGCCGTGCTGACCGAGCGCGGGGCCGACCGGCGGAGCCGGGTTGGCCGCACCGGCCTTGATCTGGAGCTTGATGAGCCCCGTGATCTTCTTCTTCTTGGGAGGCATTGCTCTCTCCGGGTCCTAGTGAGAGTTTTTCGCCGCCAACCGGTCATCCGGATGGAGGCATACCGCACCACGATAACGGGTATCGGTGCGGGGCTGAAAACCGAGCAGGTCAGACCGCCCTTTGCGGGGCGATCTGACCTGTCCGGAAGCTGTGGCTCAGAAGCCGCGATGCACGCGAAGTGGATCAGTTCTTCTGGATCTGGTCGAAGCTGAGCTCGACCGGGGTCTCGCGGCCGAAGATCTCGACGAGGCCCTTGACCTTCTTCGAGTCGGGGTTGATCTCGTTGATGGTCGCCTGCAGCGTCGCGAACGGGCCGTCGGTGACGGTGACCGAGTCGCCGACCTCGAAGTCCAGGACCTCGATCGTCCGCTTGACGGCGGGCGCGGGCAGACCGGCCTCTTCGGCGGCGGCCTTGGCGGCCTTCTCCTGCGCCTCCGGGGCGAGCATCTTGACGATCTCGTCAAGCGTCAGCGGGTACGGGTCGTACGCGTTGCCGACGAAGCCGGTGACGCCAGGGGTGTTGCGGACGACGCCCCAGGACTCGTTCGTCAGATCCATGCGGACGAGAACGTAGCCGGGCAGCTTGTTCTGCCGGACGTTCTTGCGCTCGCCGTTCTTGATCTGGACGATCTCTTCCTCGGGCACCTCGGCCTGGTAGATGAACTCCTCGACGTTCAGCGAGACGGCGCGCTGCTCCAGGTTGGCCTTCACGCGCTTCTCGTAGCCGGCGTAGGTGTGGATCACGTACCACTCGCCGGGGAGCAGGCGCAGCTCCTCGCGCAGGGCCTGGATCGGGTCGACGGGCTCGGCGGGCTCGGCCGGAGCGGCCTCTTCGGCCTCCTCGCCGGCCTCGGCCTCGACGGTCTCGACGTCCTCGTCGACCCCTTCGGGCTCGGCGTCGTCGGCAGCCTCTTCGACCTCGGCGTCGTCCTCGATCTCGGCGTCAGCGGCGCTCTCGTCCTCGACGTGCAGCGCGGCCTCCTCGGCGGCGACACCCGCCTTGGCGTCGGCGTGCTCAGCCTCGTCGGGGTCCACAGCGTCTGCCGCCTCGACGATGTCGAGCTCGTCCTCGACGGACTCGACGGAGTCGTGGCTCGCGTTCAGGTTCGGGTCAGACACGGTGGCTGCTTCTTCCTGGATACAAAAGGTGGTGGAACATGCGAAAACGGGCGGCACCCATCAAGGCGCCGCCCTCCGCGGGGATCAGCCGAAGACGAACTTGATGGCTTCCTGGAACCCATAGTCAATCACGGTCACCAGACCGATCATGATGACGACGAAGACAATCACCACGGTGGTGTACGTCGTGAGCTGGTTGCGAGTGGGCCAAACAACCTTGCGGAGTTCCGCGACAATCTGGCGGTAGAAAAGCGCGAGCCGGCCCAGAGGACCCTTCTTGCCGCGCTTGCCGCCCTTGCGGGCCTTCTTCTCGCGCGTCTCGTCCTCGGCGTCAGGCATGTCGATGGAGCCCAGGGCGTCCGTCACGTCTCTCACCTGAATCCGGGTCGTGGCCGTACCGCGCCCGGTTGCGCCGCACGGCGTTGCATCTAAGTACGTACCTGCGCACACACATCCGAGAAGGAGTGTGGAGCAGGGCCGGAGGGACTCGAACCCCCAACCGCTGGTTTTGGAGACCAGTGCTCTACCAATTGAGCTACGACCCTTTGCGTCCCCCAACCTACCGCATCCGCACGAGTGCACGGAGTGCTCACGCTCTGGAGCGGCTGGTGAGGTCCAACGACAGGTGAGTGTACGTGAACCACGCCCTGACGTCGAACAGAACCCTTCCCGCCATGCTCCGGTCCGGTAACTGAAACGTTGTGCGGCGCATCTTGGCCGTCTGGGACGATTGCCCGCATGACCTCTGACACGCCTTCCTCCGAGCGCCGGGTGTCCGCCCGTATCGGCGCCATTTCCGAGTCCGCCACCCTCGCCGTCGACGCCAAGGCCAAGGCCCTCAAGGCCGCCGGGCGCCCGGTGATCGGTTTCGGCGCCGGCGAGCCCGACTTCCCGACCCCGGACTACATCGTCGAGGCCGCGGTCGAGGCCTGCCGCAACCCCAAGTACCACCGCTACACGCCGGCCGGCGGCCTGCCCGAGCTGAAGGCCGCGATCGCCGCCAAGACGCTGCGCGACTCCGGCTACGAGGTGGACGCGTCGCAGGTCCTGGTGACCAACGGTGGCAAGCAGGCGATCTACGAGGCCTTCGCCGCCATCCTGGACCCGGGTGACGAGGTCATCGTCCCGGCTCCGTACTGGACCACCTACCCGGAGTCCATCCGTCTCGCCGGCGGTGTCCCGGTCGAGGTCGTCGCCGACGAGACCACCGGCTACCGGGTCTCCGTCGAGCAGCTGGAGGCCGCGCGCACCCCGCGCACCAAGGTCGTCCTCTTCGTCTCCCCGTCCAACCCGACGGGCGCGGTCTATAGCGAGGCGGAGACCGAGGCGATCGGCCGCTGGGCCGTCGAGCACGGCCTGTGGGTGCTGACGGACGAGATCTACGAGCACCTGGTCTACGGCGACGCGTCCGCCGCCTCCCTCCCCGCGGTCCTGCCCGAGCTGCGCGACAAGTGCATCGTGGTCAACGGTGTCGCGAAGACGTACGCGATGACCGGCTGGCGCGTGGGGTGGATCATCGGCCCGAAGGACGTGGTGAAGGCCGCGACCAACCTGCAGTCGCACGCCACGTCCAACGTGAGCAACGTGGCACAGGTGGCCGCGCTGGCGGCCGTCTCGGGCAACCTGGACGCGGTCGCGGAGATGGGGCGCGCCTTCGACCGGCGCCGCCAGACGATCGTGCGGATGCTCAACGAGATCGAGGGCGTCATCTGCCCCACCCCCGAGGGCGCGTTCTACGTGTACCCCTCGGTCAAGGCGCTCCTCGGCAAGGAGATCCGCGGCAAGCGCCCGCAGACCTCCGTAGAGCTCGCCGCCCTGATCCTGGACGAGGTGGAGGTCGCGGTCGTCCCCGGCGAGGCCTTCGGCACCCCCGGCTACCTGCGCCTGTCCTACGCCCTGGGCGACCAGGACCTGGTGGAGGGCGTCTCCCGCATCCAGAAGCTCCTGTCCGAGGCCAAGTCCTAGCCCCCCACACCCAAGCCCTGAGCGGCGCCCTCCCCCAAGGGAAGGCGCCGCTCAGGCACATCCAGCCCCGCCGGCGCTTGAGGCGCGGGGTCTGGGGCGGAGCCCCGCTCTCTCAGCCCCGCCGGGCACAATCCAGCCCCGCCGGCGTTTGAGGCGCGGGGTCTGGGGCGGAGCCCCAGGAAGCCGGCCCGCAGGGCGCACACACCCCGCTCGCACGTTCGGGCAAGCCCCCGATCGGTAAAACCCCCTCCCGCCAAGCGCAGCGGTACGGCAGGATCACCCAATGGAGCACGCACGCGATCTCACGCTTCTGCCGAAGGCCCACCTCCACCTCCACTTCACCGGCTCGATGCGACCATCGACCCTCCTCGAGCTCGCCGACAAGTACGGCGTGCGCCTCCCCGACGCCCTCACCGCCGGCGAGCCCCCCAAGCTCCGCGCCACCGACGAGCGCGGCTGGTTCCGCTTCCAGCGGCTCTACGACGCGGCCCGCTCCTGCCTGCGCGAGCCCGACGACATCCGCCGCCTGGTGCGCGAGGCCGCGGAGGAGGACGTACGGGACGGCAGCGGCTGGCTGGAGATCCAGGTCGACCCCACCTCGTACGCGCCCCTGCTCGGCGGGATGATCCCGGCCGTCGAGATCATCCTCGACGCCGTGGACGCGGCCTCCCGCGAGACCGGCCTCGGCATGCGGGTCCTCATCGCCGCCAACCGCATGAAGCATCCCCTCGACGCCCGCACCCTCGCCCGCCTCGCCGTCCGCTACGCCGACCGCGGCGTCGTCGGCTTCGGGCTCTCCAACGACGAGCGCCGCGGCATGGCCCGCGACTTCGACCGGGCCTTCGCCATCGCCCGCGAGGGCGGCCTCCTCGCGGCCCCGCACGGCGGCGAGCTCACCGGCCCGGCCTCGGTCCGCGACTGCCTCGACGATCTGCACGCCGCCCGCATCGGCCACGGCGTACGGGCCGCGGAGGACCCCCGCCTCCTCAAGCGCCTCGCCGACCGGCAGGTCACCTGCGAGGTCTGCCCGGCCTCCAACGTCGCCCTCGGCGTCTACGAACGGCCCGAGGACGTCCCGCTGCGCACCCTCTTCGAGGCCGGAGTCCCCATGGCCCTCGGCGCCGACGACCCCCTCCTCTTCGGTTCCCGGCTGGCGGCCCAGTACGAGATCGCCCGCCGCCACCACGCCTTCACGGACGCGGAGCTCGCCGAGCTGGCCCGGCAGTCGGTACGCGCTTCGGCCGCGCCGGACGACGTACAGGCCAAGCTGCTGGCCGGGATCGACCACTGGCTCACCGGGTGAGCCGCAGGTCCCCCTCGTAGCAGTCGGCCCGCACCCGGCCACCGTCCGGAAAGCCGATCTCCAGGTGGGTGCGGCCCTGCTCGGGCAGCGCGAACTCGGCGACCGAGGCGACGGTCTCGCCGAGGTGCCGCAGGAAGGGGTGGTCACCGAGGTCCTCGCCGACCTCGATGCGGCCCCACTCCCCCATGTCGTACGGCTCGTGCGGCGCGGCGGACTCGACGATGAGGCACTGGTCGGACCCGGTGGTGATGCGGATGGAGTCGCCGACGCTGTCGATCAGCCAGACGTCGAGGGGCGCCTCGGAGCGTTCGCCGTCGCTGATGTGCCAGGACGCGACGACTCTGCTGAGCGTGCGACCCACGAGCCGGGTGGGGTCCGTACCGGCCCCGTGCAGGGGACAGAGCATGGGCGGCCGGCGCTCCTCAGATGCTGACGCCGACCGTCACCGGCTCGTTGACCAGGGTGACGCCGAAGGCCGCGTGGACGCCCGCGACGACCTCGCGGGCCAGGGCGAGGAGGTCCTCGGTGGTGGCCTCGCCGCGGTTCGTCAGCGCGAGGGTGTGCTTGGTGGAGATGCGCGCGGGGCCGGCGCCGTAGCCCTTGGTGAAACCGGCCTTGTCGATCAGCCAGGCCGCGCTGGTCTTCGTACGGCCGTCGCCGGCGGGGTACGCGGGCGGGGCGGTGTCGGGGCCGAGGCGGTCCTGGACGCGGCCGAGGAAAGCGGCGTACGCCTCGTCGGTCAGGATCGGGTTGTGGAAGAAGGAACCGGCCGACCAGGTGTCGTGGTCCGCGGGGTCGAGGACCATCCCCTTGCCGGCACGCAGGCGCAACACGATCTCGCGGGCGGTGGCGGCGGGCACCCGGTCACCGGCCTCGACGCCGAGGGCGCGGGCGGTCTCCGGGTACTTGATCGGCGCGGACATGCCCCCGGCGTCCTCCAGGGCGAAGCGCACGCGCAGGACGACGTACCGCTCGGGCCGGTGCTTGAAGAGGCTGTCGCGGTACGAGAACGCGCACTCGGCGGCGCTCAGCGTGACCGTCTCGCCGCGGGTGCGGTCGTAGGCGACGACCTCGGTGATCGTGTCGCAGACCTCCTGGCCGTACGCCCCCACGTTCTGGATGGGGGTGGCGCCGGCCGAGCCGGGGATTCCGGCCAGGCACTCGATTCCGGCGAGGCCGGCCTCGACGGTGCGGGCGACGGCGTCGCTCCAGTTCTCGCCGGCCGCGAGCTCCAGGGTGGTGCCGTCCAGGACGAAGCCGGTGGTCGCGATGCGCAGGGCGGTGCCGTCGAAGCCCTTGTCTCCGATGACCAGGTTGCTTCCGCCGCCGATGATCAGGAGCGGGGTGCCGCTCTCGTCCGCGGCGCGCACGGTGTCGACCACTTCGGCGTCGGTGGTCGCGATGACCAGGCGGGCGGCGGGGCCACCGAGGCGGAAGGTGGTCAGCGGGGCGAGGGGGGCATCGTGGAGTTCCTGCACGTGGACAAGAGTACGGTCCGTACCCCTCGCATCCCTGCGGGGCCACGGACCGTGGCTCAGTAGCCCGACCGCGCCATCAACGAGAGGCGTAGCAATCGGTGGCGGCCCACTCCCACCCCCAGACGGCCGTCGGTCGCCGTCGTCGAGAAGCGCGTAGCGATCCGTGGCGGCCTACGCCCAGCCCCACACGGCGGCCGGACGCCAAGCCGTGCGAAGCGCGTAGCGATCGGACGCGCCCCCCGCCCCACCCGTCCACCGCCGACCGCCCCGTCCCTGAAAAGGAACCCCCGGCCCGTTCCTTTGGGGGTTTCCCGGCTGTCCTCGTATGTCCGTGGCGGGACGGCCTGTCAAGGGTGGCCGAAGGCCATCGCGCAGCGACGCGACGAAGGAGCGCCCTTTACTGGCCGGCCCGACACGGAGAGACGATGGGACTGACGGGAAACCCCCAAACCCTCCCTGATCCCGCCCCAGGACAACAGGCCCGACGAAGCCCCCGCCGGACCGTCCCTCACGCCAGTTCGACCACCGCGCGGGACATCCCCAGGACCTTCTGGCCCCCGCTCATCGCCGTCAGGTCGACCCGGACGCGGTTGTCGTCCAGTTTCGCTGCGACCTTGGCGGTGACTTCGATCAGTCCGCCCTGGTCATCGTTCGGGACCACGACGGGCTTGGTGAAGCGCACGCCGTACTCGACCACCGCACCCGGGTCGCCCACCCAATTGGTGACCACGCGGATCGCCTCGGCCATGGTGAACATGCCGTGCGCGATCACGTCCGGCAGTCCGACCTCCTTGGCGAACCTCTCGTTCCAGTGGATCGGGTTGAAGTCGCCCGAGGCACCTGCGTACTGGACCAGCGTGGCCCGCGTCACAGGGAAGGACGCCGCCGGCAGCTCGGTGCCGACCTCGACATCGTCGTAACGAATCTGCGCAGTCATGTCAGGCCTCCTCGGGGGCGCGGGAGACGAGCTTCGTCCACGCCGTCACCACGTGCTCGCCGGTCTCGTCGTGGACCTCGCCGCGGATGTCGATGATGTCGTTGCCCGCGAGCGACTTGACGGCCTCGATGGTGGAGGTCACGGAGAGCCGGTCACCGGCACGCACCGGGCGGGAGTACGCGAACTTCTGGTCCCCGTGCACGACCCGGCTGTAGTCCAGCCCCAACTGCGGGTCCTCGACGACCTGGCCGGCCGCCTTGAAAGTGATGGCAAACACAAAAGTCGGCGGAGCGATCACATCGGAGTAGCCGTACGACTTGGCGGCTTCGGGGTCGGTGTAGACGGGATTGGTGTCACCCACCGCAACCGCGAATTCGCGGATCTTCTCCCGGCCGACCTCGTACGGATCGGTGGGCGGGTAGCTCCGCCCCACGAAGGACTGGTCGAGAGCCATGACTCACTACCTCCTGATGAAGGGACACGAAAGACGAAAGACACGAGAGGAACGAGGAACCAAGAACCAAGACAGGGACCGACACAGAAACGACACAAGGCCGCCCCCAATGAAGGGGACGACCTCATGACGGTGCCTGTATACGAGACTTCGCTGGGGTCAGCGGGTCTCGCGGTGCGCGGTGTGCGAGTTGCAACGCGGGCAGTGCTTCTTCATCTCAAGACGGTCCGGGTTGTTACGCCGGTTCTTCTTGGTGATGTAGTTCCGCTCCTTGCACTCCACGCAGGCCAGCGTGATCTTCGGGCGGACGTCGGTGGCAGCCACGTGAGTGCTCCTTGACGGAAATTGGGACGGATGAACGCATACAAGAGTAGCCGACCGGGAGACCGACCCCGCAATCGGCTACTGTGTGTAGCGGCGACCGGACTTGAACCGGTGACACAGCGATTATGAGCCGCTTGCTCTACCGACTGAGCTACGCCGCTTTGATGTGATCAGCTCCCCACCCGAGGGTGGGGAACCTCTCTCACCAGAGCCCCAATGCGGAATCGAACCGCAGACCTTCTCCTTACCATGGAGACGCTCTACCGACTGAGCTATTGGGGCGAGCGATGAAGACATTACACGGTTGCCCGCCGATCGCCCAAATCCTTTGCGGGGACAGGCCTCGGACGGGCTCCTGAAGCCCTCCTTGATCAACTCACGCCCCACTCACGCGCCACTCACGCGTCACTCAGGTCCCACTTCCCAGCCGAATAGTGCGCAGGCTCACACTCCCACCGAGGCCGATCCGACCCACGGCGGTCGTGGGCCGTGGCTGGCGCGGCTGCAGGGCACCACACCGGTACGACTATTGCGCTCTTCCGTGAAGCGGGGTGCGCCGCACCCTAGGCTCTGAGCACGCTGCGTGATCTTGGGCCGCGGGCCGCGGCCACGGCCCAGGAACCGCCCGAGCCACCGCAGGAGCGCGATGTCCGACAGCCAGCCGCAGCAGCCGTTCCAATCCCCCCGCAGTGGCAACGGCAACGCGGCCGCAGCCGAGGCCACCACCCTGCTGCTCGCCGGAGCCCGCCTCACCGACGGCCGTACCGTCGACGTCCGCCTCAGCGGCGGCCGGATCCAGGCCGTCGGCACCGCGGGCAGCCTCCCCTCGCCCGCGCTCTCCCGGGTGGACCTGAGCGGCTACCTGCTGCTCCCCGCCCCCGCCGAGCCGCACGCCCACGGGGACACCGCGCTGACCGCCGACGGCGAGGGGCCCGTCTCGTCCACCCCCGACGAGGTCCAGCGCCGGGCCACCGAAGCGGCCCTGCTCCAGCTCGGCCACGGCGCCACCGCCGTGCGCTCCCACGTACGGATCGGGGACGTGCACGGCCTCGGGCCCATGGAGGCCGTGCTCCAGGCCCGCCGTTCCCTGCGCGGGCTCACCGACCTCACCGCCGTGGCCGTCCCCCGGCTGCTGACCGGGGTGGCCGGCGCGGACGGGCTCGCGATGCTGCGGGACGCGGTCAAGATGGGCGCCTCCGTGATCGGCGGCTGCCCGGACCTGGACCCGGATCCGACGGGCTTCCTGGAAGCCGTCCTGGAAGTCGCCGACGAGCACGGCTGCCCCGTGGACCTGCACACGGACGGTGACGACCCGGCCCGCCTCTCCCGGCTCGCGGCGATGGCCGGCGGCCTTCGCCCCGGGGTGACCATCGGCCCCTGCGGCGGTCTGTCCCGGCTCCCGCTGGACGCCGCGGGCCGCGCCGCCGACCAGCTGGCCGCGGCCGGCGTACGGGTGACCTGCCTGCCCCAGGGCGACTGCGCGGCCCTGGAACGCCGCGGCCTGCGCACCGCGCCCGTACGCCTGCTCCTGGGCGCCGGAGTCCGGGTCGCGGCCGGCAGCGGGGCGCTGCGGGACGCCGGGAACCCGGTCGGCCGCGGCGACCCGCTGGAGGCCGCGTACCTGCTCGCCTCCCAGGGCGGGCTCCGGCCGGGCGAGGCCTACGCGACGGTCAGCGCCTGCGCCCGCGAGGCCATGGGCCTGCCGGAGGTGCGGGTGGAGGCCGGTTTCCCGGCGGAGCTGCTCGCCGTGCGCGGGGAGCGGATCGCGGGCGTGCTCTCCCTCGCGTACAGCCGGATCGTGATCCACCGCGGGCGCGTGGTAGCCCGTACGAGTGCCGTACGGGAATACTGCGACTCCGCCGTCGCGGTGGCTCTCGACCTGCCGCGCCAGGGCCGTACGGAGCCCGGACCCTGAAGTTCGTCTCGCGTTCGCGGGCGTGAGCGCCCGGCTCGTCGTACGGTCGGGACATGCGCATCGTCATCGCGGGTGGACACGGTCAGATCGCGCTGCGGCTGGAGCGCCTGCTCGCCGCGCGCGGGTACGAGGTCGCGGGCATCATCCGCGACCTGGCACAGGGCAACGACCTCAGGGAGGCGGACGCCGAGCCGGTGCTCTGCGATCTGGAGACGGCCTCGGTGGAGCACGTGGCGGGGATCCTGCAGGGCGCGGACGTGGCCGTCTTCGCGGCCGGCGCGGGTCCCGGCAGCGGTATCGCGCGCAAGGACACCGTCGACCGGGCCGCGGCGGTGCTGTTCGCCGACGCCGCCGAGCGGGCCCGTGTGCGGCGCTTCCTGATGGTCTCTTCAATGGGCGCGGACGCGCACCGCGAGGGCGACGCCGTCTTCGACGCCTATCTGCGCGCCAAGGGCGAGGCCGACGACCACGTACGGACCCGGCTGGGCCTGGAGTGGACGGTCCTGCGCCCGGGCTCGCTGACCGACGACGCCGGGACGGGCCTGGTCCGTCTGGAGGCGCACACGGGCAACGGGGCCGTCCCGCGTGACGACGTGGCGGCGGTACTGGCCGAGCTGATCGAGACCCCGGCGACGGCGGGCCTGACCCTGGAGCTGATCTCCGGTTCGGCCCCGGTGGCCGTGGCCGTCAAGGCCGTGGCGGGCAACTGACGGGCGCCCGCCCGGTGCGGCGGCTCAGAACCCCGCGTTGACCTTGTCGTCGGACCGCCCGACCGAATCCTGCTGGTACCGGTCCTCGTACGCCTGCCGGATCCGCTCGATCCGCTCGCTGCGCTCGCCGGCCTCCTTCTCGGGGTACAGCAGGACCACTTCGTAGGAGGCCTCGCGGACGATCTTGCCGTCCTGGCCGCGCCACTGGCCGTACCCGTCGTGGAGGGTCAGCCCCTCGGGGAAGGCGGGGGTGATCTCCAGGTCGAGGAACCGCATGAACTCCCGCTCGGCGACCTGGCCCCGGCCATCGGCGCGTTCGGTGCCGAAGTACAGCCGGGTCTCCTGGTACGGCTCTCCGACGTCTGTCTGGAGCGCCGCCCCCATCAGAGCCGGAATTCCCGCGCCGAGCAGGGCGATGAGCACCCCGCCGCCGACCTTCCCCCGCGTGTCATATGTCCACTTCACCCCCGGTGAACGAACAGGAACCCCTGACGATGCGGTCATTGCCGGCCCGGACCTCGAACGGACGGCGGCCGCGGCCGTAGCCTTGCGACCCGGCGGGCTTCGCGGCGACGGACGTGGCGGAGCCGCTGCCGCGTGGGCGCGGCGGGCGGCGCTCACGAATGCTCCAGCCGCCGACGCCACCACGGATCGCGGGGCGAGGCGTACGGATCGTTGAGGGTGCGCGCGAGGAAGCGCTCGTCGAGCGGGGCGAGCACGGCGGTCGCGGCGCTCGATGCGGGCGATCTCGACGAGGGCCTTGGCGGAGAGCCCGGAGATGACGGCCCGGCCGTCCTCTCGGCGTGGCATGCGGAGCAGGTCCGATCGGAGCATGCGAGAAGACCCCCGCTACGAGTAACGGGGGTCTCACATCGCGTGGCGGCGCCAGGATTCGAACCTGGGTAGGCTAAGCCGACGGATTTACAGTCCGCTCCCATTGGCCACTCGGGCACACCGCCATGGGATGTCGCCGGTGAGGCCGCTTTGGGGCGGCGCTCTGTGGCAACGACGTAAACGATACCTGATGACCGAGGGTGCTTCGCCACCGGATTGATCAGCGCTGCGGGTGGGTGTGGTGGCTAGGCTTTGCGGAGCGGGCCGGGCATGTCCGGCCGCGCCCTCCGGGGTGATCACAACCGACTTCAAGGAGCCACAGCACATGGCCGACTCCAGTTTCGACATCGTCTCGAAGGTCGAGCGGCAGGAGGTCGACAACGCCCTCAACCAGGCCGCCAAGGAGCTCTCGCAGCGCTACGACTTCAAGGGCACCGGCGCCACGATCGCCTGGTCCGGCGAGAAGATCCTGATGGAGGCGAACTCCGAGGAGCGCGTCAAGGCCGTCCTCGACGTCTTCGAGACCAAGCTGGTCAAGCGCGGTATCTCGCTCAAGGCGCTGGACGCCGGCGAGCCGCAGCTGTCCGGCAAGGAGTACAAGATCTTCGCCACGATCGAGGAAGGCATCTCCCAGGAGAACGCCAAGAAGGTCGCGAAGATCATCCGGGACGAGGGTCCCAAGGGTGTCAAGGCTCAGGTCCAGGGCGAGGAGCTGCGCGTCAGCTCCAAGAGCCGTGACGACCTGCAGGAGGTCCAGGCGCTGCTCAAGGGCAAGGACCTGGACTTCGCGATCCAGTTCGTGAACTACCGCTGACCCAGGTCCGCGACCTGCCTCCCACGCCGGCCCGGCGGTCTTCCCCGACCGCCGGGCCGCGGCGGTTGCGGGGGGTGTGTGTGCGGGGCGTGTGCGGCGCACGCGCCACCGCGGGCTCCTGTGTGCACTAGGCGGCGATGAATGCGCCCAGCACGCTGAGGGCATCACATCACCGCGTGGCAGGGGGGTTCTCGCATGCCTGGGGCCGGCACGTTTCGCGAAGACTTCGGGGCGTCCGTCGTCGTCGCGCTGGTCGCCTTACCCCTGTGCGTGGGGGTGGCGGTCGCTTCCGGGGTGCCGGCCGAGCTGGGGATCGTCACCGGGGTGGTCGGCGGGCTGGTCACCGGGTGGTTCCGGGGAAGCTCGCTCCAGGTGAGCGGGCCCGCGGCCGGGCTCACCGTGCTCGTCTACGAGGCGGTGCAGGCGTACGGTCCGGCGGCGCTCGGGGTGCTGGTGCTGGCCGCGGGGGCGGTGCAGCTGGGCATGGGGGTGCTGCGGCTCGGGCGGTGGTTCCGGGCGATCTCCGTGGCTGTCGTGTACGGGATGCTGGCCGGGATCGGGCTGGTACTGATCTCCGGGCAGTTGTACGCCTTGGGCGGGATGGAGGCTCCGGGGCAGACCTTGGCGAAGCTGCGCGGGGTGCACGAGCTGGGGGCGCAGGCCGACTGGTCCGCCGTGCTGCTCGGGGTCGGGACCATCACCGCCATGGTCGCCTGGCGCCGGATGCCCGCCAGGCTGCGGCTCGTGCCCGGGCCGCTCGTCGGGGTGGCCGCCGCCACCGCCGCGGCCGCGCTGCTGCGGCTGCCCGTCGAGAAGGTGCGGGTGACGGGGGTACTGGAAGCCGTGTCCCCGCCCGCCTGGGGCGATTTCGGTGTGCTGGCCTCCGTCGGCGCGGTCGGGACCGTGGTCGCGCTGGCGCTGATCGCTTCCGCCGAGACGCTGTTCAGCGCGGCCGCCGTGGACCGCATGCACGACGGGCCGCGGACCGAGTACGACCAGGAGCTCATCGCCCAGGGCGTGGGCAACAGCGTGTGCGGGCTGCTCGGGGCGCTGCCGATGACCGCCGTGATCGTGCGCAGCGCCGCCAATGTGGAGGCCGGAGCGCGCACCCGGGCGGCCAGGGTGCTGCACGGCGGCTGGCTGCTGCTCTTCGCCGTGGCGTTCCCCCGGGTGCTGGAGAGCGTCCCGCTCGCCGCGCTGGCCGGGGTACTGCTGCACGCGGGGTGGAAGCTGCTGCCGGCCAGGGCGGTGGCCGCGCTGTGGCGGACGCACCGGGGCGAGGCGGTGGTGCTGCTGGCCACGGCCTCCGCGATCGTGGTCACCAATCTCTTCGAGGGGGTGCTGATCGGGCTGGGGCTCGCTGTCGCCAAGGCGGCCTGGGAGACCTCCCACGTGCACATCGAGGAGGTGCGGGAGGGCGAGGTGCTGTGCGTGCGGGTCGTGGGGAACGCGAGCTTCCTGCGGCTGCCCAAACTGCTCGACGCACTGGACGCGCTGCCGCACGGACAGCCGGTGCGGCTGGATCTGAGCGGGCTGCGCCACCTCGACCACGCCTGTCTGACCGCCCTGGAGGGGTGGGAGCGCACCCGGACGCCGCTCCCCGGCCGGGAAGGCGTCATCTAGCCGGGCTACCCTCCGCCCGTGGAACCACAGCTGAAGCGCACCCTGGGCGTCACCGACGCCGTCGTCGTCGGGCTCGGCGCGATGGTCGGCGCCGGTATTTTCGCCGCCCTCGCCCCGGCGGCGCGGGCGGCGGGCGGCGCACTCCTCGCCGCTCTCGCCCTGGCGGCCGTCGTCGCCTACTGCAACGCGCACTCCTCGGCGCGGCTCGCCGCCCGGTACCCGTCCTCCGGCGGCACGTACCTCTACGGGCGCGAGCGGCTCGGGCCCTTCTGGGGGTACCTGGCCGGCTGGGGATTCGTCATCGGCAAGACCGCTTCCTGTGCGGCGATGGCCCTCACCGTGGGTGCGTACGTCTGGCCCGGGCAGCAGCATGCCGTGGCCGTCGCGGCGGTGGTGGCGCTGACCGCCGCGAGCTACGGCGGCGTGCAGAAGTCCGCCGGGATCGCCCGGCTGATCGTGGCGGCGGTACTGGCGGTGCTGGCCGGGGTGGTCGTGGTGTGCCTGTCCTCCGGCGCGGCCGAACCGGGGCGGCTGAGCGGCGCGGACTGGGGCGCCGTGGGGCTGTTGCAGGGCGCCGGTCTGCTGTTCTTCGCGTTCGCGGGCTACGCGCGGATCACCACCCTGGGCGAGGAGGTGCGTGACCCGGAACGGACGATCCCGCGGGCGGTGCCGCTCGCCCTGGGGATCGCCCTGCTGGTGTACGCCGCGGTGGCGGTGGCGGCGCTGTCGGTGCTCGGCGCCGACGGGCTGGCGCAGTCGTCGGCCCCGCTCGCCGACGCGGTCCGGGCTGCCGGGTGGCCCGAACTGACCCCGGTCGTCCGGGTGGGCGCGGCCCTCGCCGCGCTGGGCTCGCTGCTTGCCCTGGTGCTGGGGGTTTCGCGGACCACGCTGGCGATGGCCCGGGACGGCCATCTCCCCCGCGCGCTGGCCGCCGTACATCCCCGGCGTCAGGTGCCGCACCATGCCGAGCTGGCAGTGGGTGCGGTCGTGGCGGTGCTCGCGGCCACCGCCGATCTGCGGGACGCGATCGGTTTCTCCTCCTTCGGCGTGCTCGCCTACTACGCGATCGCGAACGCCTCGGCGTGGACTCTCGATTCAGTTGTCAAGGGTCGGGCCGTGGCAGCGGTCGGGTTGTCCGGCTGTGTGGTGCTGGCGTGCACGCTGCCCCTTGGATCCGCGGTGGCGGGGGCGGCGGTGCTGGCGGTGGGCGCGCTGGCCTACGGGGTGCGGAGCCGGCTCAGATCCGGGATCTGAACTCGGCCCAGGGCGCCAGCTCCAGGTCGCACTCCTCCCCCAGGGCTGATTCCTCGCAGAACCAGGCGGTGCCGTCGAGCCAGCCGCGCAGCCAGCCCGCGAGGCTCGGGGTGTCGATGGACCAGGCGAGGTCCGGCTCCCCCGGATTCGGGTCGAACAGCAGGATCTGAGCGGAATCGGAGCGACAGTCCACGCAGGCGTACATGGCGCAGCCGAAGTCGGCTATCGGCAGCACGCCCTCGGGCCAGCGCCACCCCGACCCGCGCTGTGCCTCGTACGTCCGGACGGCCTGACGCAGGGGCAGCAGGCCGCTCCCCGGGCCGTATCCGCCGTCGCCGACGCGGGTGTGGAGCGCGGCGAGCAGCGGCGGCAGCGCGAAGCCGAGTATGCCCTCGGCCCGGGCGATCTCCCACGTGCCCAGCGGCGCGGGCGGGGGCTTTCCCTGCCCGCGCGCGGAGTTGCGTACGCGCTCTGCGACTTGCTCCAGCAACTGCTCGATCTCGTCCATGCGTTCATGGTGACGCACCCCACTGACAGCCCGCTCTGCCTGTGGATAACTCAGCCACCGGTCGGATGGGTGGCAGTGAGGTCCTGGGTCACCGAGAGGCGAACGGGGCGTCCGTCGGGACGATTTCGCGGCCCAGCGGGAGCAGGGCGAGCGGGACCATCTTGAAGTTGGCGATGCCGAAGGGGATGCCGATGAGCGTGATGCAGAGCGCGATGCCGGTGAAGATGTGGCTCAGGGCGAGCCACCAGCCCGCCAGGATCAGCCACAGGACGTTGCCGATGGCGGACCCGGCGCCCGCGTCGCGGCGCTCGACCGTGGTGTAGCCGAAGGGCCAGAGGGCGTACACCGCGATGCGGAAGGCCGCGATGCCGAAGGGGATGCCGATGATGGTGACGCAGAGCAGCACGCCTGCGAGGAGGTAGCCCAGGAACAGCCAGATCCCGCTGAGGATGAGCCAAATGACGTTCAGGATTGTCTTCACTGCCGGCGGCCTGCCATCTGTTCGAGCCGGGCGATGCGCTCGGCCATCGGAGGGTGTGTGGAGAACATCTTAGAAAGCCCCTGGCCCGGACGGAACGGGTTGGCGATCATCATGTGGCTCGCCGTTTCCAGCCGGGGCTCCGGCGGCAGCGGGAGCTGCTTGGTGCCCGCGTCGAGCTTGCGCAGGGCGCTGGCCAGGGCGAGTGGGTCGCCGGTGAGCTGGGCGCCGGACGCGTCGGCCTCGTACTCGCGCGAGCGGCTGATGGCCAGCTGGATCACGGAGGCGGCCAGCGGGCCCAGGATCATGATCAACAGCATGCCGAAGAGGCCGGGTCCCTCGTCGTCGTCCGATCGGCCGATCGGGATCAGCCAGGCGAAGTTCACCAGGAACATGATCACCGAGGCGAGCGCTCCGGCGACCGACGAGATCAGGATGTCGCGGTTGTAGACGTGACTGAGCTCGTGGCCGATGACCCCGCGCAGCTCCCGTTCGTCGAGTATGCGCAGGATGCCCTCGGTGCAGCAGACCGCGGCGTTGCGCGGGTTGCGGCCGGTGGCGAAGGCGTTGGGGGCCTCGGTGGGCGAGATGTAGAGCCGTGGCATGGGCTGGCGCGCGGACGTGGAGAGCTCGCGCACCATGCGGTAGAGCTGGGGGGCCTCGAACTCGCTGACGGGGCGGGCGCGCATCGCGCGTAGAGCCAGCTTGTCGCTGTTCCAGTACGCGTAGGCATTCGTCCCGAGGGCGATGAGGACGGCGATGATCAGGCCGCCCCGTCCGAAGAAGCTTCCGATGAGGATGATGAGTGCGGACAGCCCGCCGAGGAGTACGGCGGTCTTGAGCCCGTTGTGCCGGCGGTGCACGGTGCGCCCTCCTTGTGGTGCGGCAGGGGAGCCCGTCATGGATCCGAGGGTCTACGGTCCAGTGGACCCTCCCTTCCTGGTCAACGCGAGGTGAGGGCGTCCGGTTCCCAGGGCGCGTGGGGGCGACCGCCTGCCGCCGCCCCTTCCCGGGGGCGGCGGGGCGGCGGCGAGCGCTACTCCGTACGGGTGATTCGTACGGGCTATTGGGCGAAGAGGCTGCCCGACGCGACGCGCAGGACCAGCTGCGGGGCGCCCGAGAGGACGACGGCCGTGATCGCGGTGACGACGATCGCCGCCGCCACCGGCCAGGGGGTCTTCGCACGGGCCTCGGTCGCGGTAGCGGCAGCGGCAGCGGTCGCGCCCTCGATGCCTTCGGGCACGCGGAAGAGCAGGGCCGTCCACCGCAGGTAGTAGTACAGGGCGACGACGACGTTGACCGCCATGACCACGGCCAGCCAGCCCAGGCCCGCGTCGACCGCGGACCGGAAGACGGCGACCTTGGCGAAGAGTCCGATGATGCCCGGCGGCAGGCCTGCCAGGCAGAGCAGGAAGAAGGCCAGCGAGAGGGCGGCGAGCGGGCGCTCGGCGTAGAGGCCGCGGTAGTCGCTGATCCGGTGGAGCGGCTTGGTGCGGGCCACGAGGGCGGCCACGGCGAAGGCGCCGAGGTTCACGGCGGCGTACATCAGGGCGTAGGCGACGGTGGAGCCGATCTGGTCGCGTTCGGCGTACGCGGCGGCGGCGATCGGGACCAGCAGGTAGCCGGCCTGGCCGACCGAGGACCACGCGAGGAGCCGTACGGCACTGTTCGGCCGGTCCGCGGACTGGCGCAGCGCGGCGGCGTTGCCCAGGGTCATGGTGAGCGCGGCGAGGACGGCGAGGGCCGGGCCCCAGATCTCGGAGTACGCCGGGAAGGCGATCACCGTGACGAGGATGAGGCCGGTGAAACCGACGGCCTTGCCGATCACCGAGAGGTAGCCGGCGATGGGCAGGGGGGCGCCGACGTAGGTGTCGGGGACCCAGAAGTGGAAGGGGACGGCCGCTGTCTTGAAGGCGAAGCCGACGAGGGTGAGCGCGACGCCGGCCATGGCGAGGGTGTCGAGCTGCCCGGGGACCTCTTCGAGACGGTCGGCGACCTGGGTGAGGTGCAGGGAGCCGGTGGCGCCGTAGACGAAGCTGACGCCCATCAGCGACACGGCGGTGGCGGTGACGGAGGAGAGGAAGAACTTGAGGGCGGCCTCGGAGGAGAGCCGGTCGCCGCGGCGCATGCCGACGAGGGCGAAGGCGGGCAGCGAGGCGACCTCGAGGGCGACGATCAGGGTGGCGAGGTCGCGGGAGGCGGGCAGCAGGGCCGCGCCGGCGGCGGAGGAGAGCAGCAGGAACCAGTACTCGCCGGCGGGCATGCGCGTGTCGCGGACCGCGGTGACCGACAGCAGGGCGGTGACCAGGGCGCCGGCCAGCACCAGGAACTGGACGACGAGCGTGAAGTGGTCGGCGGCGTAGCTGCAGGCCGCCGGGTCGCCGATGAGGCAGAAGGTGGTGCGGTCGCCGGCGCGCAGCGGCAGCAGGGTGGCGGTCGCGGCGG
The DNA here is from genome assembly GCF_055564955.1 of Streptomyces sp. NPDC028910. Taxonomy (NCBI): domain Bacteria; kingdom Bacillati; phylum Actinomycetota; class Actinomycetes; order Kitasatosporales; family Streptomycetaceae; genus Streptomyces; species Streptomyces sp. NPDC028910. The sequence continues at coordinate 372,692 of NZ_JBVHVF010000001.1, forward strand.
CCAGGCCGGCCACGGAGATCCAGCCGAGGACGGGCTTGTGGCGCTCGGGCATGAAGAGGTCGGCGATCAGGACGACCAGGCCGACGGTGGCGGTGATCACCACGGGCGCGATGGCGAGCCAGTCGACGGACTGGACCAGGCTGGGGGTCTCGGCGGAGAGGACCGTCAGGGCCGTCATGAGTTGCCTCCTGCGAGGAGCTTCTGAACGGCCGGGTCGGTGAGGCCGAGGAGGACCGCGGGCCACAGGCCGGCGAGGACGGTGAGGGCGACGAGCGGGGTCCAGGCGGCGAACTCGTAGCGCTGGATGTCGGCGACGGCGAGCTTGGGACCGGCTTCGGGGTCTCCCATGCAGACGCGCCGTACGACGATCAGCAGGTAGGCGGCGGTGAGCAGGGTGCCGAACGCGCCGACGGCCGTGTACGTGAGGAACGCGGGGCGGGACAGGCCCTCGGCGGGGTCGAAGGCGCCGAAGAGGGCCAGCATCTCGCCCCAGAAGCCGGCCAGGCCCGGGAGGCCGAGGGAGGCGACGGCGCCGAAGGCGAGGAAGGCGCCGAAGCGGGGGGCGCGGCCGTAGAGGGCGGCGCCGGTCGCCCCGGCGAGGGTGTCGAGGTCGGCGGTGCCGTAGCGGTCCTTGAGGGCGCCGACGAGGAAGAAGAGGAGGCCGGTGATCAGGCCGTGGGCGATGTTGGCGAAGAGCGCGCCGTTCACTCCGGTGGGGGTCATGGACGCGATGCCGAGGAGGACGAAGCCCATGTGGCCGACGGAGGAGTACGCGATGAGGCGCTTGAGGTCGCCCTTGTTCCCCTTGCGGGCCAGCGCGAGGCAGGCGAGCGATCCGTAGACGATGCCGATGGCGGCGAAGGCGCCCAGGTAGGGGGCGAAGGTCTGCATGCCGTCGGGGGTGACGGGGAGCAGGATCCGGACGAACCCGTACGTGCCCATCTTGAGCAGGACACCGGCCAGCAGGACGGAGCCGACGGTGGGCGCGGCCGTGTGCGCGTCCGGCAGCCAGCTGTGCAGCGGCCACATGGGGGTCTTCACGGCGAGGCCGATTCCGATGGCGAGAACGGCCAGCAGCTGGGTGGTGTGGGTCAGTTCGCGGCCGTTGTCAGTGGCGAGTGCCACCATGTCGAAAGTGCCGCTCTTCAGTCCGATGAGCAGCAGACCGAGCAGCATGACGACGGAGCCGAGGAGGGTGTAGAGGATGAACTTCCAGGCGGCGGCCTGCCGCTGAGCACCGCCCCAGCGGGCGATGAGGAAGTACATCGGGATGAGGACCATCTCGAAGGCGAGGAAGAAGAGCAGCAGGTCGAGGACGGCGAAGGTGGCGAGGGTGCCGGACTCGAGTACGAGGAGCAGCGCGACGAAGGCCTGCGGGGAGGGGCCGTCGGGGAGCTTGAAGTAGCTGTAGAGCGCGCAGAGGAAGAACAGCAGCGCGGTCATCAGGAGGAGGGGGAGCGAGATGCCGTCGATGCCGAGGTGGATCCGGACGTTCAGCGCCTGGATCCAGCTGATGTCCGTCGTCGCCTGGAAGCGGGACGGGGCGTCGTGGTCGAAGCCCAGGGCGAGGGCGATCGCCGCGGCGAGGATCACGCCGGTCACGGTCACGCCGTGGCGCAGCACGGCCTGTTCGGGGCTGCGGCCCTTGAGGCCGGGCGGGGCCGGCAGGAGGGCCGCGGCGGCGCCGAGGAGCGGTGCGGCCACGATGAACGCCAGAAGGAACTGCATCACGGACGGGCTGATATCAATCACGGCTGACTCACGGCTCACGATCCGGCGTTGACGTTGGCGAGGACGGCGGTGGCGATCGCCAGGACCACGGCGCCGGCGAGCAGGGCACTCAGGTAGCTCTGCACGTTGCCGGTCTGGGCCCGGCGTACGAGGCTGCCGAGCAGCCGGGGGCCGGCGCCCGCGCCGCGGACGTACGTGTCCACGACCTCGCGGTCGAGGAAGCGGACGAGGCTCGCCGCCGCCCGGACGGGGCGCACGAAGAGCCGGTCGTAGACGGCGTCGAGGTGGAAGCCGTGGGCCGCGTGGCGGTACAGCGGGCCGAGGAGCGCGCGTCCGGGGTCGGGGGCGGTCCCGGCCGGGACGGCGGGGTGGTCGTGGGTGACCTCGGCGACCTCGGGGGTCTCGGCGGCGGACTCGGCGACCGCGGCGGCCACGCTGGCGTCCGGCGCGGGGCCGGTGCTGGGGGCGCCGGCGAGGGCGGCACCGGCGGGGACGCGGGCGGCGGCGCGCTGCCAGAGGGCGTAGGTGAGCATCGCGCCGATGGCCGCGGCGCCCGTTCCGAGGACCGAGGTGGTCAGGGTCGGGGTGAGTTCCCTGCCATCGAACCAGTCGGCGAGGGGGCCCGCCGCGAGGCCGAAGCCGATCGACGGGATCGCCAGCAGCCACAGCACGCCGGTCATGGCGACGGGCTCCTTGCCGTGGTCGGGGGCGGCGGCGCCCCGGCCGCGGAAGGCCATCAGCCACAGCCGGGTGGCGTAGGCGGCGGTGAGCAGGGCGGTCAGCACGCCGGCGGCCAGCACCACCCAGCCGGCAGCGCCGGGAGCGAGGTCCGAGTGGCCGGTCGCGGTGTGCTCGGCGGCGACGAGGACGGCTTCCTTGGAGAAGAAGCCGGCGAAGGGCGGGATCGCGGCGAGCGCGAGCAGCGCGATCGTCATCGTCCAGAAGGCGTCGGGGATGCGCTTGGCCAGGCCGTCCATCCGGGACATGGCGGCCAGGGAGTTCGTACCGGCGGCGTGGATGATCACGCCCGCGCCGAGGAAGAGGAGCGCCTTGAAGGCGCCGTGGGACAGGAGGTGGAAGACGGCGGCGCCGCGGTCGCCGACGGCCAGGGCGCCGGTCATGTAGCCGAGCTGGCCGACCGTGGAGTAGGCGAGCACCCGCTTGATGTCGTCCTGGGCGAGGGCGGCGAGGGCGGAGCCGATCATCGTGACGGCCGCCATGACGGCCATGACCACCAGCGCGGCGCGGGAGGCCGCGAAGACGGGCAGGAGGCGGGCGATGAAGTAGACACCGGCGGCGACCATCGTCGCGGCGTGGATCAGCGCGGAGACCGGGGTGGGGCCCGCCATGGCGTCGGGGAGCCAGGTGTGCAGCGGGAACTGCGCGGACTTGCCCGCGACGCCGGCGAGCAGGAGCAGCGCGATCAGCGTCGGGTGGTCGAGCCCGCCCGCGGCGACGGTGCCAAGGATCTTCGTGATCCGGAAGGAGCCGGCGTCGGCGGCGAGCGCGAACAGGCCGATGAGGAAGGGGACGTCACCGAGCTTGGTGACGAGGAAGGCCTTCAGGGAGGCGGAGCGGGCCGCCTCGGTCTCCCAGTAGTGGCCGACCAGGAAGTACGAGCAGATGCCCATGATCTCCCAGCCGACCAGCAGCACCATCAGGTCGCCGGAGTAGACGACGAGCAGCATGGCGGAGGTGAACAGTGAGACGAGAGCGGCATACGACGGGTAGCGCGGGTCCTCACGGAGGTACGCCGTCGAGTAGAGCTGTACGCACGTGGCGACGACACCGACCAGGACGGCGACCAGCACGGCGAAGCCGTCCAGGTGGAGCGAGAGCTCGATCGGCACCGAGCCGGTCGGGGTCAGCTCGGTCGCGGTGTCGATCGCTTTGCCGCCGCCGTGCCGGAAGGCGACGAGCACGGCCAGTACGGCGGCGCCGAGCGTCGGCAGGATCGCGAGCGGCCGGACGAATCCGGGGGCGCTGCGGCCGAACAGCAGTCCCGCCACCGCGCCCAGGAAGGGGAGCAGCGGGACGAGGACCGCGAGGGTCGTGGTGCTCACGCGGTGACCTCGCTCTGGTTGTTCGCGGCGGGCTCGTGGCCCTCGGCGGTGTCGCGCAGCCGGTCGACGTCCGAGGTGCCCCGGTTGCGGTACACCATCAGCACGATCGCGAGGCCGATGCCGATCTCGGCGGCGGCGATGGCGATGGTGAAGAGGGTGAGGGCCTGGCCGGCGTGCAGGGCGTCGCGCAGCCAGACGTCGAAGGCCACCAGGTTGAGGTTGACGGCGTTGAGCATCAGCTCGACGGACATCAGGACCAGGATGGCGTTGCGGCGGGCGAGTACTCCGTACAGGCCCGTGCAGAAGAGCAGCGCCGCGAGCACGGCGGGGTAGGCGAGGTGCATCAGCGCTGACCCTTCTTCTCGCCGGAGCCGGCCGGGGTGGCGGCATCGGCGGGGTCGTCCCTGCGGGACAGCATGATGGCCCCGATCAGGGCCGCGAGGAGGAGGACGGAGAGCGCCTCGAAGGGCAGCACCCAGTGCTGGAAGAGGATCTCGCCGGAGACCTTCGTGGAGCCCTGGACCGGGCCGTCGAGGTCGATCCAGGTCGTGCGGAAGGCGTCGACGACGACCCAGACCAGCGCCACGGCCGAGACGGCGGCCACGCCGAGCGCGATCCAGCGGTTGCCGGAGTCCGCGTCCGGGGAGCGGCCGATGGGCGCCTTGGTGAGCATCAGCCCGAAGAGGAGGAGGACGACCACGGAACCGAGGTAGATGAGGACCTGGACCCAGGCGATGAACTCGGCGGTCAGCAGCAGGTACTCGACGGCGATGCCGCCGAGCGCGACGACCAGCCAGAGGGCGGCGTGCACCAGCTGCTTGGTGGTGACCGTGACGAGGGCCGCGCCGAGGGTGGCGAGGCCGACGAGGACGAAGGAGATCTCGACGCCGGTCGGGGAGAGGAAGCCGGGCCCGTTGGCGGCGGCTGCGGCCAGGGTGGCGGCGGGGGTCACGCGTCTCCCTCCGGGGTCGGGGTGGTCGGCGGTTCGGTTTCGGCGGCCTGGGCAGCGGCTTCGGCTTCGGCAGCGGCGGCGGCTGCCGCGGCGGCTTCGGCCTTCTCCACGGCCTTGCGGGCGGCGGCGATCTCCTTGGGCTCCTCGGCGGCCGGGTCCAGCGCGGGCGGGGCCGGGACGGTCCACATCCACTCGCGGAGCTTGTCGCGCTCGTGGGTCAGCTCGTGGATGTCGGTCTCCGCGTACTCGAACTCCGGCGACCAGAAGAGGGCGTCGAAGGGGCACACCTCGATGCAGATACCGCAGTACATGCAGAGGGAGAAGTCGATGGCGAAGCGGTCGAGGACGTTACGGCTGCGCTCGCGGCCACCGGGGGTGGACGCGGGGACCGTCTCCTTGTGGGAGTCGATGTAGATGCACCAGTCGGGGCACTCACGGGCGCAGAGCATGCAGACCGTGCAATTCTCCTCGAACAGTCCGATGACGCCGCGGGAGCGGGGCGGGAGTGCGGGCTGGACGTCGGGGTACTGGGCCGTGTGCGAGCGCTTCGTCATCGTGCGCAGCGTGACGGCCAGACCCTTGGCGAGGCCGGATCCGGGGATGGGCATCAGTTGATCGCCACCTTCACGATGCCGGTGAGCGCGATCTGGGCGAGCGCGAGCGGGATGAGTGTGGTCCAGGCGAGCTTCTGGAGCTGGTCCTCGCGCAGGCGTGGGTAGCTGACGCGGAGCCAGATCACGACGAAGGCGAGGATCGCGGTCTTGAGCAGGGTCCAGACCCAGCCGAGGCCGTCGGCGCCGAAGGGGCCCTGCCAGCCGCCGAGGAAGAGGACGGTGGTGAGGGCGCAGAGCACGACGATGCCGGCGTACTCGGCGAGGAGGAACAGTGCGAAGCGCAGGCCCGTGTACTCGGTGTACGCGCCGAAGATGATCTCGGAGTCGGCGACGGGCATGTCGAAGGGGGGCCGCTGCAGTTCGGCGAGGCCGGCGGTGAAGAAGACGAGCGCGCCGACGATCTGCCAGGGCAGCCACCACCACTCGAAGCTCTCGACGATGCCGGGGAGGGAGACCGTCCCGGCGGCCATGGCCACGGACGCGGCAGCCAGCAGCATGGGGAGTTCGTAGGCGAGCAGCTGGGCGGCGGTGCGCAGGCCGCCGAGCAGGGAGAACTTGTTCGCGGAGGCCCAGCCGGCCATGAGGGAGCCGAGGACACCGACGCCCATGACGGCGAGCACGAAGAACACGCCCGCGTCGATGATCTGGCCGACGGCGCCCTCGCCGGGGCCGATGGGGATGGCGAGGAGGACGAGGAGGTACGGCAGCAGGGCGACGGCGGGAGCCAGCTGGAAGATCCGGCGGTCGGCGTTGGCCGGGACGATGTCTTCCTTCTGCGCGAACTTCACGCCGTCGGCGACGAGCTGGGCCCAGCCGTGGAAGCCGCCGGCGTACATGGGGCCGAGGCGGCCCTGCATGTGGGCCATCACCTTGTGCTCGGTCTGCCCGACGACGAGCGGGAGCACGAGGAAGACGGCGAAGACGACGATCAGCCGCAGGGCGACGTCGAGGACGTCGTTCACGCGTCGCCTCCGGGGTCGTTGGTGGGCCGGTCGCCTGCGGCGGGCTCGGCAGGGGGGGTGGGTGGCGTGGCCGTCGACTGCTTGCCTGCGGCGGGCTCGGGCTTCGTCTCGGCGGAGACGGGGCCGTCGCCTGCGGCCGGCTCGGCGGAGACGGGGGCGGCGCCTGGCCTGGGCTCGGGCGGCGCGTCCTTCGGGGTGGCCGGGGGCGGGCTCGTGGGGCCTTCGCCGGTTGGGGTGGTTCGGCCGGGCTGCGGTTCCTCGAAGGCGGGCTTCGGGTCGTGCCAGGGGGCGTCCGCGCTGCGGGGGGCCCGCCGCCGGGTCGGCTGCGGCTCGGGCGCGGGGGTCTGGCTCGCCGAGCCGTCGCCCGCCGAGCGGGTGCGGCGGGGCGGACGCGGGGCGTCGGCCTCCGGTGCTGCCGGAGCGGCCTGGCTCGCCGAGCCCTCCGCGACCGAGCGGGTGCGGCGCGGCGGGCGCGGCGGAGCCTCGGTCCCCGGGGTCTGCGAAGCCGAGGTCTGCGAAGCCGGGGTCTGCGTAGCCGGGGTCTGCGAAGCCAGGGTCTGGGAAGCCAGGGTCTCCGTCGCCCCGGTTTCCGTCGCCGGGGACAGCGTGCCGGGGGACTGCGTGGCCGAGCCTTCGGTGGCCGAGCGGGTGCGGCGGGGCGGGGTGCCCTCGCGCGGGGTGCGGGCGGCCGCACCGGCGGCGCCGGCCGCGCGCGGGGTACGGGCCGGGCGGGCCGCGGCAGGCGGGAGCTGGCCCTTCATCGGGCCCCAGTCATTGGGATCCGGGACGCCCGGCGGGAGCATCTGGCGGCGCTTCGGGGCGTCCGGGTCATGGGCCTCGCCCGGTTCCTTGGCGCCGGGCCAGGCCTTGGCGACGCGCGCGGCCAGCACGAAGTCCTTGCGCAGCGGGTGGCCCTCGAAGTTCTCCGGCAGGAGGAGGTGCACCAGGTGCGGGTGGTCGGTGAAGACGACCCCGAACATCTCGAAGGTCTCGCGCTCGTGCCATTCCGCGCCCGCGTACACGGCGACGGCCGAGGGCAGCGAGGGAGAGGCGTGCGGGACGGTCGTGCGCAGCAGGAGTCGGCGTACGCGGTGGTTCTCCAGCGAGACGACGTGCGCGCAGATCCGGAAGCCGGTGCCGGGCTCGTCCACCGCGCTCAGCCAGTCGAAGTACGTGCAGCCCAGCTTGTCCCGGGCGATTTCGAGGGAGGAGATCCAGGAGCCGACCGGAACGTCGACCGTCAGGACATCGTACGCGTACGAGCCCACGGCCTCCTCGCCGAAGACCGTCGGCGCCGCGTCCGGAAGGGAGTCGTAGAGGTTCATGCCTGAGCTCCCGGCGCGGACGGGGGCGTGACCAGGCCGCTCGTGAGCTGGGAGACCGACGGCCCCGCCGCGTAGCGGTCCGCCAGCGACTCGCGGGCGATCTTCTCCTGGAGCTTGAGGATGCCCTGGAGGAGCGCCTCCGGGCGCGGCGGGCAGCCCGGGACGTAGACGTCGACCGGGATGATCTGGTCGACGCCCTTGGTCACGGAGTACGAGTCCCAGTACGGGCCGCCGCAGTTGGAGCAAGCGCCGAAGGAGATGACGTACTTCGGCTCGGGCATCTGCTCGTAGAGGCGCTTCACGGCCGGGGCCATCTTGTCCGTGACGGTGCCCGAGACGATCATGAGGTCCGCCTGGCGGGGACCCGGCGCGAAGGGGATCACGCCGAGGCGGATGAAGTCGTGCCGGGCCATGGACGCGGCGATGAACTCGATCGCGCAGCAGGCCAGGCCGAAGTTGAAGACCCACAGGCTGTACCGGCGGCCCCAGTTGAGGACCACCTTCATCGGTTCCGGGGCCAGGCGGGAGAGGACTCCGAGCCGCTTGGGCTCCGGGAGCAGAACGCCCTCGGTCGGCGTCACAGCCGGTGTCACGTCCATTCGAGGACGCCCTTCTTGTACGCATAGAGCAGGCCGACGGCCAGGAAGCCCAGGAAGATGAACATCTCCACCAGGGTCGTGGCGCCGTAACCGGCGGCGGCGAACACCGTCGCCCACGGGAACAGGAAGATCGAGTCGACAGCGAAGATGACGTAGAGGAAGGCGTAGACGTAGTAGCGGACCTGGGTGTGCGCCCAGCCCTCGCCGACCGGGTCCACGCCGCATTCGTACGTCAGCAGCTTCTCGTGCGTCGGGACCACGGGCCGCAGCAGGCGGCCGGCGCCGAAGGCCACGGCCACGAAGAGCACACCGAGGGCGGCCAGCAGACCCACGACCGAATAGCTCCGGAAGTAGTCCGCCGCGAGCACGGTTACGGTCGATACCGTTGGTTCGGGCACGTCCGTTCCTCGCTCCTCGGTCACTGTCGACGATCTGGTACGGACGGGAGTCTAGGGCCTGCCTCACACGGGGTGGGGTTATCCCCCGTTCACAGCACCCCGGCCACCCCATGGCATCACCTGCCCGCGCTTGACAGGCTGTGGCGCATGACCACGAGCCGTGCCCTCCCCGACAACGACCGGCCTCCCTCCGTGCGCGCCGTCTTCAGCGCCGTGACCTGGAAGGAGATCGCGTATCTGGTGACCAATCTGCCGGTGGCGATCGTCGGTTTTGTTTACGCAGTTGTCATGGTTTCCGGCACGGGCGGTCTTTCCGTGACCGCGGTCGGACTTCCGCTGCTCGCATGCGGTCTCTATCTGTCTCGGCAATTGGGACGGCTGGACCGGGCACGCGCCCGCGCGCTGCTGGGCGTACGGGTGGACGAGCCGACCCCGATCCCCGGTCCGAAGCGGTCCGGCGGATTCTTCCCCTGGCTGTGGACGAGCATCAAGGACCCGGTCGGCTGGCGGACCGTGCTCTACCAGCTGGTCCGGCTGCCGTGGGGGGTACTCACCTTCACGGTAGCGCTGACCGGCCTGTTCGTGCTGTGGCCGGTGCTGCCGTACTTGGTGCGGCTGATGGCGAACGCGGACCGGGCGATGGTACGGGGGCTGCTGTCGCCCTCCGACGACCTGGAGCGGCGGATCGCGGAGCTGGAATCCGACCGGGGCGTGGTGGTGGACACCGCGGCGGCCGACCTGCGGCGCATCGAGCGGGATCTGCACGACGGGGCGCAGGCGCGGCTGGTGGCGCTGGCCATGGGGCTGGGCCTGGCGAAGGAGAAGCTGCTGGAGGACCCGGAGGGCGCGGCGGCGATGGTCGACGAGGCCCACGGGGAAGTGAAGCTGGCGCTCCAGGAGCTGCGGGACCTCGCGCGGGGGATCCACCCGGCGGTGCTGACGGACCGGGGGCTGGACGCGGCGCTGTCGTCGGTGGCGGCGCGGTGCGTGGTGCCGGTGAAGGTGTCGGTGGACCTGCCGGCGGCTCGGCCGGCGGAGGCGATCGAGGGGATCGCGTACTTCGTGGTGTCCGAGCTGCTGCAGAACGTGAGCAAGCACGCGGGGGCGGGGGCGCGGGGCGCGAGCGTGGAGGTGTGGCGGGCGGGGGCGAGGCTGCTGATCCGGGTGTCGGACGACGGGCGGGGCGGGGCGGCCATGTCGAAGGGGACGGGGTTGGCGGGGCTCGCGGAGCGGTTGGGGGCGGTGGACGGGGTCCTCGTGCTGGACTCTCCCGAGGGGGCGGGGACGGTGGTCACGGCGGAGCTGCCGTGGCGGGACCGGGGGTGAGCCCCCGGGCCCCGCGCCTCAAACGCCGGCGAGGCTGGAATGTGCGGCGCCGCTTCCTGGGGCTCCGCCCCAGACCCCGCGCCTCAAACGCCGGCGGGGCTGGAGTTGTGCGGCGGGGGACGGGTGAGGGGGCCTGGTGGGGTTAACCCCCGGGTGGAGATGCCTACTCGCCGCATGGTTCGGGTGGGGGCGGGGCGGCAGGGTGAGGGAGTAGCGGAAGACCGGAGAGGCGGGGCGGGATCATGGACAACGGCAAGGGCACGGGCGGTGGTGTCGGTGCGGTGCTTCGGGCTCCGGTCGCGGGGCGGACCTGGCGGGAGTTCGCGTACCTGCTGGTCGGGCTGCCGCTGAGCACGCTGTACTTCTCGCTCACCGTCACGGGCGTGAGCCTCGGCGCCGGGCTGCTCGTCACCTTCCTCGGTGTTCCGGTCCTCGCCGGGGTGCTCGCCATGTGCCGCGGTTTCGGACAGCTGGAGCGGGTCCGGGTGCGCGCGCTGCTCGGGGCGGACATCGCCGGCCCGGCGCCGATCCGGGCGAAGAAGCCCGGCCCCCTCGCCGCCATGGGTGCCCTGCTCAAGAGCGGGAGCGCGTGGCGCCACGCGCTGTACAGCGTCGTCCACTTCCCGTGGGCGCTGTTCGGCTTCTGCCTGGCACTGACGTTCTGGGCGTGCGGTTGGGCCCTCCTGCTGTACCCGGTCTGGTTCTGGGTCTTCCCGGCCTACACCGACCAGCCCGGTCTGCAGCTCTTCCAGAACGACGACTACGCCTTCTACCTGGACTCTCCCTTCGCGATCGCCCTCACCTGTCTGGTCGGACTGGCCTTCACCCTCGCCACCCCGTGGGTGATCCGGGCCCTGACCACCGTCGACCGGGTCATGGTCGGCGGCCTGCTCGGGCGGTCCCGCCTGGCCAGCCGCGTCACCGAGCTGGAGTCCGACCGGGGGGTGGTCGTGGACACCGCCGCCGCCGACCTGCGGCGCATCGAGCGCGATCTGCACGATGGGGCGCAGGCCCGGCTGGCGGCGCTCGCGATGGATCTGGGCCTGGCGAAGGAGAAGCTGACCGAGGACCCGCGGGCCGCAGCCCGGCTGGTGGACGAGGCGCACGGAGAGGTGAAGATCGCCCTCCGGGAGCTGCGCGAGCTGGCCCGCGGGATCCACCCGGCCGTACTGACCGACCGCGGACTCGACGCGGCGTTGTCGTCGGTGGCCGCGCGCTGCACGGTGCCGGTACGGGTGGCCGTGGATCTCCCGGCCCGGCCCGCGGCGGCGATCGAGGGGATCGCGTACTTCACGGTCTCGGAGCTGCTGCGGAACATCAGCGAGCACGCCCGGGCCCGGTCGGCCTCGGTGGACGTGTGGAAGTCGGGCGACCGGCTGCTGATCCAGGTCGCCGACGACGGCCGGGGAGGCGCGAGCCCCCGGGCCGGGACGGGGCTGGCGGGCCTGACGGAGCGGCTGGACGCCGTGGACGGGGTGCTGGTCGTCGACTCTCCCGCGGACGGCGGGACGACGGTCACGGCGGAGCTGCCCTGGCGCGCCGCCTGACACGTAACGTACCTCTTGACGTACCTCTTGCGGATCTTGCCGGCTCCAGCCGCCCCCGCCCATGCCCACGCCGCCCCGCCCCGCCCCGGCCCGTGGCCACCCCCGCCCGCGCCGCCCCTCGGCCCCGTACGAGAAAACTCTCCCCGTACGCCCACGTCTTGTCCCGGCTCTGCCTTCACTGGGACTTAAGGCTGGGATGCTTGGCTGAGTCCGGTAGAACGGGAAAACGAGTGGACGCGGGAGCTGCTGAGTCGTGGAAGACAGCGTGCGGGTGGTCATCGCCGAGGATTCAGTGCTGCTGCGTGAGGGCCTGACCCGGCTGCTGACCGACCGGGGGCATGACGTCGTGGCGGGCGTCGGGGACGCGGAAGCCCTGCTCAAGACGGTGGCGGAGCTGGCGGCCGAGGACGCGCTGCCGGATGTGGTCGTGGCCGACGTACGGATGCCGCCCACCCACACCGACGAGGGCGTACGGGCCGCCGTGCGGCTGCGCCGCGCCTACCCCGGGATAGGCGTGCTCGTGCTGTCTCAGTACGTGGAGGAGCAGTACGCCACCGAGCTCCTGGCCGGTTCCAGCACCGGGGTGGGGTACCTGCTCAAGGACCGGGTGGCCGAGGTGCGGGAGTTCCTGGACGCGGTGGTGCGGGTGGCCCGGGGCGGTACGGCCCTGGACCCCGAGGTCGTCGCCCAGCTGCTCGGCCGCAGCCGGAAGCAGGACGTCCTGGCGGGTCTGACCCCGCGCGAGCGCGAGGTGCTCGGGCTGATGGCCGAAGGCCGCACCAATTCCGCCGTGGCGAAGCAGCTGGTCGTGAGCGACGGAGCGGTGGAAAAGCACGTCAGCAACATCTTCATGAAGCTGGGCCTCTCACCGAGTGACGGGGATCACCGGCGTGTACTGGCCGTTCTCACCTATCTGAAATCTTGATCGACTGACAATCTGTCAGATACGGCATACCGGTCGGGCCGTCCCAACGGGCGGTCCTACGGTCCAGAATGTGGCCGCTCCTGGGGACCTGAATCCTGCCGACGTAGGGTTGGTTCTAGGGGGTGCTCACGCCTCGAAGGAGGTCCAGTTCAGTGACCAGCCAGGTCAGCAGCCCAGCCGAGCAGGCCGACGGGGCTGGGGGTGCGGTTGTCGGTGGACAGCGCTCCCCGGCGAGTCCCGGCGGCAAGGAAGTACGCCGTCTCGATCGTGTGATCATCCGATTCGCGGGTGACTCCGGTGACGGTATGCAGCTCACCGGTGACCGGTTCACCTCGGAGACGGCGTCGTTCGGTAACGACCTGTCCACGCTGCCGAACTTCCCCGCCGAGATCCGCGCCCCCGCCGGAACCCTGCCGGGCGTCTCCTCCTTCCAGCTGCACTTCGCCGACCACGACATCCTCACCCCGGGCGACGCCCCGAACGTGCTGGTGGCGATGAATCCGGCGGCGCTGAAGGCGAACATCGGGGACGTGCCGCGCGGCGGGGAGATCATCGTCAACACCGACGAGTTCACCAAGCGCCCCATGGCCAAGGTCGGCTACGAGACCTCGCCGCTGGAGGACGGCTCGCTGGCGGCGTACAACCTCCACCCGGTGCCGCTGACCACCCTGACGGTCGAGGCGCTGAAGGACTTCGGGCTCTCCCGCAAGGAGGCCGAGCGCAGCAAGAACATGTTCGCGCTGGGCCTGCTGTCGTGGATGTACCACCGGCCCACCGAGGCCACCGAGGCCTTCCTGCGCCAGAAGTTCGCGAAGAAGCCCGAGATCGCCGAGGCGAACATCGTCGCCTTCCGGGCCGGCTGGAACTTCGGCGAGACGACGGAGGACTTCGCGGTCTCCTACGAGGTCGCCCCCGCGACCAGCGCCTTCCCCACCGGCACCTACCGCAACATCTCCGGCAACCTGGCCCTCTCGTACGGACTCATCGCCGCGAGCCAGCAGGCCGACCTGCCCCTCTACCTGGGCTCCTACCCGATCACCCCGGCCTCCGACATCCTGCACGAGCTGTCGAAGCACAAGAACTTCGGCGTGCGGACCTTCCAGGCCGAGGACGAGATCGCCGGTATCGGCGCGGCGCTCGGCGCGGCCTTCGGCGGGGCGCTCGGGGTGACCACCACCTCCGGGCCCGGTGTGGCGCTCAAGTCGGAGACGATCGGTCTCGCGGTGTCGCTGGAGCTTCCGCTGCTGATCGTGGACATCCAGCGCGGCGGTCCCTCCACCGGCCTGCCGACGAAGACGGAGCAGGCGGACCTCCTCCAGGCCATGTTCGGCCGCAACGGCGAGGCCCCCGTCCCGATCGTGGCCCCGCGGACCCCCGCGGACTGCTTCGACGCCGCCCTCGACGCGGCCCGGATCGCCCTCACCTACCGGACCCCGGTCTTCCTGCTCTCCGACGGCTACCTCGCCAACGGATCCGAACCGTGGCGGATCCCGGAGGTCACGGACCTGCCCGACCTGAAGGTCAAGTTCGCCACGGACGCGAACCACACCCTCGCCGACGGCACCGAGGTGTTCTGGCCCTACAAGCGGGACCCGGAGACCCTCGCCCGGCCCTGGGCCGTCCCCGGCACCCCGGGCCTGGAGCACCGCATCGGCGGCATCGAGAAGCAGGACGGCACCGGCAACATCTCCTACGACCCGGCCAACCACGACCTCATGGTCCGTACCCGCCAGGCCAAGATCGACGGCATCGAGGTGCCCGACCTCGACGTGGACGACCCGGACGGAGCCACCACCCTGGTCCTCGGCTGGGGGTCCACCTACGGCCCCATCACGGCCGCCGTCCGCCGGCTGCGGAGCGCCGGACTCCCCATCGCCCAGGCCCATCTGCGCCACCTCAACCCCTTCCCCAGGAATCTCGGGGAGGTCCTGAAGCGTTACGAGAAGGTAGTGGTGCCGGAGATGAACCTCGGGCAGCTCGCCACCCTGGTCCGGGCGAAATACCTGGTCGACGCCCAGTCGTACAACCAGGTCAACGGAATGCCGTTCAAGGCGGAGCAGCTCGCCACGGTTCTCAAGGAGGCCATCGATGACTGAGGTGACCGAAGGGGCTCGGGTCACCGAGGGAGCCCGCACGCTGCTCTCGCTGGTGCCCAAGGCCGAGTCCAAGCAGTCCATGAAGGACTTCAAGTCGGACCAGGAGGTCCGCTGGTGTCCCGGCTGCGGTGACTACGCCGTGCTCGCCGCCGTCCAGGGCTTCATGCCCGAGCTGGGGCTGGCGAAGGAGAACATCGTCTTCGTCTCCGGCATCGGGTGCTCCTCGCGCTTCCCGTACTACATGAACACGTACGGGATGCACTCCATCCACGGCCGCGCGCCCGCCATCGCCACCGGCCTCGCCACGTCCCGCCGCGACCTGTCCGTCTGGGTCGTCACGGGCGACGGCGACGCGCTGTCCATCGGCGGCAACCACCTCATCCACGCCCTGCGCCGCAACGTCAACCTCAAGATCCTCCTCTTCAACAACAGGATCTACGGCCTGACCAAGGGGCAGTACTCCCCCACGTCGGAGATCGGCAAGATCACCAAGTCGACGCCGATGGGCTCGCTGGACGCGCCCTTCAATCCGGTGTCGCTGGCGATCGGCGCCGAGGCCTCGTTCGTCGCCCGCACCGTCGACTCCGACCGCAAGCACCTGACCGAGGTGCTGCGCCAGGCGGCCGACCACCAGGGCACGGCCCTCATCGAGATCTACCAGAACTGCAACATTTTCAACGACGGCGCCTTCGAGGTCCTCAAGGACCAGGACCAGGCGCGCGACGCCGTGATCAGGCTGGAGCACGGCCGGCCGATCCGCTTCGGCACGGACGACGCGAAGGGCGTCGTGCGCAATCCGGCCACCGGAGACCTGGAAGTCGTCGAGGTCACCCCGGCCAATGAGGCGCAGGTCCTGATCCACGACGCGAAGGCCGCCAGCCCCACCACTGCCTTCGCGCTCTCCCGCCTTGCCGACCCGGACACCCTGCACCAGACCCCCATCGGGGTCTTCCGCAGCGTCGAACGGCCCGTCTACGACACCCTCATGGCCGACCAGCTCGACACGGCCATCGACCAGAAGGGCAAGGGCGACCTCGGCGCCCTGCTGACCGGCAACGACACGTGGACCGTCGTCGGCTGACCTGCCCGACGCGACACGGCCGCCTCGAAGCCCGGATCTCCCAGGAGATCCGGGCTTCGGCGTGGTGACCGGCGAGCTCTCCGGCGACACCGCCTGGAGCCTCACGGAGTACACGGCCGAGGTGTCGGCGCAGAGCGGCAAGGAGATCGCGTACACCGAGGTCCCGGCCGACGAGCACCTGTCGATCCTGACCGGCGCCGGAGTGCCCGAGGGCTTCGCGGCCATCCTCGTCGACGTGGACGCGGCGATCGCGCGGGGCCGGCTGGCGGGCACCAGCGGGGACCTGGCCCGGCTGATCGGGCGGCCGACGACCCCGGTGGCCGAGGCGATCAGCTCCGCGCTGGCCTGACCCGTGGCGGACGCGGCCCCGCACGCCCCGAAAGTGTCATGAGTATCTCGCGATAACGGGCATGACATCCGGCCCGTGCAGCGATACGGTCGTGAAGTTGGCTGGAAGTCGCACAGGAGGCCCCGTGAAGGCGGAGAACGAGCAGCGCACGGGTTTGCTCTACGGATTCGGCGCATACGGGATGTGGGGGCTGGTCCCCCTCTTCTGGCCGCTCCTCAAGCCTTCCGGGGCCGTCGAGATCCTCGCCCACCGCATGGTCTGGTCCCTGGCCGTGGTGGGGCTGGCGCTGCTCGCGCTGCGCCGCTGGGGCTGGATACGGGAGCTGGTCCACCAGCCCCGCAAGCTCGGCCTGACCGCGCTGGCCGCCCTGATCATCACCGTGAACTGGGGCGTCTACATCTGGGCCGTCAACAACGGACAGGTCGTCGAGGCGAGCCTCGGCTACTTCATCAACCCGCTGGTCAGCATCGCCATCGGGGTGCTGGTGCTCGGTGAGCGGCTGCGCCACGCGCAGTGGGTGGCGGTCGGCCTCAGTTTCGTCGCCGTGCTGGTGCTCGCCATCGGCTACGGGCGCCCGCCGTGGATCTCGCTGATCCTGGCCTTCTCCTTCGCGACGTACGGGCTGATCAAGAAGAAGCTCAACATGGGTGGCCTGGAATCGCTGGCCGCCGAGACGGCCGTACTGTTCCTGCCCGCCCTCGGATACGTGCTGTGGCTGGGCGTCCAGGGCCAGTCCACCTTCGCCTCGCACGGCGTCGGACACGCGCTCCTGCTGGCCGCGACCGGGCTGGTCACCGCGATCCCGCTGGTGTGCTTCGGGGCGGCCGCCATCCGGGTCCCGCTGTCCACCCTCGGACTGCTTCAGTACATGGCCCCGGTGTTCCAGTTCGGGCTCGGCGTCCTGTACTTCCACGAGGCCATGCCGCCCGAGCGCTGGGCCGGCTTCTCCCTGGTGTGGGCCGCGCTCGCCCTCCTGACCTGGGACGCGCTGCGTACGGCGCGGCGGACGCGGGCCGGCTTCGAGGTGGCGCCGGCCGTCGTGCCGGCACCGGCCCGCGAGCCCGCGTAACGGGCGGCTCCACGGCCGCGCAACGGGCCAGGCGCGGGCCACGCGCGGGCCACGCGCGGGCCACGCACCAGCAAACGCTCCACCCTCACGATCCCCGGCACGGACCACCCGTGCCGGGGATCGTCCGTTTTCCGAACTGCCCTGACCGAATTATGGTCTTGACGGACAGTCACACTCTCGCTGACCATCAGGCTCGCACTGACGCACGAACGCTCACCTGCTCTATCCCGCACGTTCCGTCAAATCCCCGCGGAATCCCGGAGCCCCCACATGAGCCTGTCCGTCTCCCGGCGCCTTGCTGCCGTGACCGTTTTCGCGGTCGCGGGCCTGTTCGCCTCCACCGCCCCCGCCGCACTCGCCGCCCCCACGGCGGTCGCCGCGGCGCCGACGCCGCCCGACATACCGCTGGCCAACGTCAAGGCCCACCTGTCGCAGCTCTCGACCATCGCCGCCAACAACGGCGGCAACCGCGCCCACGGCAGGGCCGGCTACAAGGCGTCGATCGACTACGTGAAGGCCAAGCTCGACGCGGCCGGTTTCACCACCACCCTGCAGACCTTCACCACCAGCGGCGCCACCGGCTACAACCTCATCGCCGACTGGCCGGGCGGCGACCCGAACTCGGTCCTGATGGCCGGCGCGCACCTGGACTCGGTGTCCTCGGGAGCGGGCATCAACGACAACGGCTCCGGCAGCGCGGCCGTCCTGGAGACGGCCCTGGCCGTCTCCAGGGCCGGCCTGCAGCCCACCAAGCACCTGCGCTTCGGCTGGTGGGGCGCGGAGGAGCTGGGCCTGGTCGGGTCGAAGTACTACGTGAACAACCTGCCGACCGCCGAGCGGGCCAAGTTCGCCGGGTACCTGAACTTCGACATGATCGGCTCGCCGAACCCGGGCTACTTCGTCTACGACGACGACCCGACGATCGAGCAGACCTTCAAGAACTACTACGCCGGCCTCGGGGTCCCGACCGAGATCGAGACCGAGGGCGACGGCCGCTCCGACCACGCCTCCTTCAAGAACGTGGGCATCCCCGTCGGCGGCCTGTTCACCGGCGCCAGCAACACCAAGACCTCCGCGCAGGCCCAGAAGTGGGGCGGCACCGCCGGTCAGGCCTTCGACCGCTGCTACCACTCCTCCTGCGACGGCCTGTCGAACATCAACGACACCGCCCTCGACCGCAACGCCGACGCCGTCGCGTACGCGATCTGGCACCTCGGCGCGGCCACCCCGGTCCCGCCGGGCCCGTCCTTCGAGAACACGACGGACGTGAGCATTCCGGACTCCCCCGCCCCCGCGGTGAGCTCGTCGATCACGGCTTCCGGTGTCACCGGCAACGCGCCCGCCACCACCAAGGTCGACGTGAACATCGTCCACACCTACCGCGGTGACCTGGTGGTCGACCTGGTCGCCCCCGACGGCACCGTCTACAACCTGCACAACCGCAGCGGTGGCAGCGCCGACAACCTCGTCCAGTCCTACACCGTCAACGCCTCCGCGGAGGTGGCCAACGGGATCTGGAAGCTCCAGGTCAAGGACGTGGCCGCGCAGGACGTCGGCTACATCAACAGCTGGAAGATCACCTTCTAGGGCTGCCGGCACCAGGGGGACACCCCCTAGCCGCGCGACGCGGGCTGCGGGTCCTGTATGCGGGCCCGCAGCTCCTCGGCGACCGCGCCGATGTCCGCCCGGCCCAGCTTGGCCGCCTCGACCAGGTCGCCGAGGACCTCCGGTGAGGGCAGTTGCCTGGCCCCGGCGACGCGCAGGTACGAGCGGGTCGCGGCGGCCGCGTAGAACTCGTTCATCGGGGATTCCAGCGCCGGGCACACCGCGAGGGTGTGCAGAAACGCGGCGGCCCGCCACGCGGTGTCCGGGGCGGGCTGTTCGGGCACCAGGACGAGGTCGTTCTGGTGCCGGGCGACGGCGGCTGCCACCCCGGAGGGGTCCCACACGGCGGGATCGGACGGGAGATGGTGGGCCAGAGCGGTCCAGGCCCACTCCATGGTGATCTTCAATTGCCGAACCGCTCCTGGAAGTAGCCCCAGTGGTCGGCGAACTCCTCTATGCCGGAAAGGAAGTTCTCCCGGTCCTCGTCGAGTTCGCGTTCCGTGACCTCGGTGATCAGCGCGGTGACCGTCGTCCCCAGTGCCGCCGCGCGCGCCTTCAGGCGTTCGTGGAACTCTTCGTTCAGGCGGATGGTGACGTGTCTCGACATGCCCAACACCGTACAGCGGGCGCGCTGTACGGGCAGCAGGAAAGCCGGAAGGGTGGGCAGGGACACATCCCCGCCCACCCTTCCGGCGCGCTCTCGCGTCGGGCGACTACTCCTCGACCACGTGGTGCCTACTTGTTGGCGTCGGCCGCCTTCACCAGCGCGTCCTTGGTCACCGCGCCGACGTAGACCTTGCCGTCGTCCGTGACCAGGGCGTTGACCAGGCGGGTCGACAGGACCCGGCCCTCACCGAACTTCCCGGTGACCTTGTCCCCGAGGGAGTCGAGGAACTGCTTGGCCTCCTTGGGGGCGTTCTTGTCGTTCTCCAGGTCCTTGAGGCCCTTGCCCGCCCCGGAGTCGATCCGCGCGATGGTCGCCCAGCCCTCGCCGAGCACCTTCACGTCGCCGTCGCCGTTCGCCCCGCCCATCAGGCCGCTCAGGCCCGGGAAGGACTCCAGCGCCTTGAACTCCTTGCCCTCGTCGAGGCCGGACCCCTTCCCGCCCTCGGTCAGCTTGGCGCCCTTGGGCACGGTGAAGGCGAAGGTGTCGGCGGACGGCTTGGCGAAGTCGACCTTGGTGAAGCCGGCGTCCACGATCGGCTTGCCGCCCTGGGCGGAGAGCAGCTGCACGCGCAGCGGTACGCCGTTCTTGGCGTCCACCGCGATCTGCACCGAGCCGACCGTGGAGCCGCTCTGCTTCGGCTTGAGCACCAGCTGGTAGGCGTCCCGTCCGGCCACCTGCGCGGTGTCGCCCACGCTGATGTCGGTGGTCGGGCCCGCGGCCTTCAGGATCTCCTCGGCCAGCTGCTGGGGCGAGGCGGCCAGCCGGTCCCCCGTCTTGTGCTCCTTGCCGTTGCCCTTGCCCGCGCCCTTGCCGTTGCCCTCGCCCTTGCCCGCCTCGGGGCTCTTCTCGTGGAAGACCTCGTTGGACTTGGAGTCGTAGCCCCACACGTCGTCGCCGTTGTGGATGAGGCTGTACTCGTCCTTGCCGTCCAGGAACGTGAGCCTCTGGCGGTCCGGGCCGTCGGCCGCGACGCGGAAGGTGTGCGTACCGTTCGCCAGCTGCGCGAGCTTGTCCTCCGGGTTGGCCGAGCCTCCCGCGACGCCACCGCCGCCGAGCAGCCCGGTCGCGATCTTCGGCAGGCCCAGGTCCGTGCTGATCTTGGCCGTGCCCGACAGCTGCTGCACCTCCGAGGCGGCGACCTTCTCGATGAGCTGCTGCGCCGTCACCTTCGGCAGGTCGGGCCCGCCGGCGTTGGCGAAGGCCGGGACCATCGCTACGGTCGCCGCGGCCACACCCGCCACCGCGACCGGTACGGCGTACCGGGCGACCTTGCGAGAAGTCTTCGTGTTCGCTGCCATGTCAGTGCCCTGCCCTCTGTGTCGACGGCGGCGACCCCCGTGTCGCCGCGCTCACCCGATCTGGTGGGGTTGATGAATCCATCTCACCAAACCGGCGGCGCGCGGGCGTCAGTCCCCGGACGCAACTGCGCGTACGACCGTGGGATGACATGCGAAGGGCCCTCCCGCCCCGACCCGTAGGGGTCATGGGGCGGAAGGGCCCGTTCCGCAACTGCCGGTTCTAGCCGGCGCGGTGCACGACCGCGTCGCAGAGCTCTTCGAGCGCCGACTTCGCGAAGCACTCGGGCAGCGGCGCGAGCGTGGCCCGCGCGTCCTGCGCGTACCGGATGGTGTCGCGGCGGGCCTGCTCCAGGGCCGGGTGCGCCCGCAGCCGGGCGAGCACCTCGGCGTGGCGGGCGTCGTCCGTCAGGTCCCCGTCCAGGAGGCCTACGAGCTCCAGGTCCTCCGGGGCGCCGCCCTGGGCGGCCATCTCGCGCAGCCGCAGCACGGGCAGCGTCGGGATGCCCTCGCGCAGGTCGGTGCCCGGGGTCTTGCCGGACTCGTGCGCGTCGGAGGCGATGTCCAGGACGTCGTCGGCGAGCTGGAAGGCGGTGCCGAGCCGCTCGCCGTACTGGGTCAGGATGTCGACGACGGACTCGTCCGCGCCGGACATGAGCGCGCCGAAGCGGCCGGAGACCGCGATCAGCGAACCCGTCTTGCCCGCGATGACGTCCAGGTAGTGGGCGACCGGGTCGCGGCCGTCGCGCGGACCGGCCGTCTCCAGGATCTGCCCCGTCACCAGCCGCTCGAAGGCCTCGGCCTGGATGCGTACGGCCTCGGGCCCGAGGTCGGCCAGGATGTGCGAGGCGCGGGCGAACAGGAAGTCACCCGTGAGGACGGCCACCGAGTTGCCCCAGCGGGTGTTGGCGCTGTCCACTCCCCGGCGCACGTCCGCCTCGTCCATGACGTCGTCGTGGTAGAGCGTCGCCAGGTGCGTGAGCTCGACCACCACGGCGGACGGCACGATTCCGGGCGCGTACGGATCGCCGAAACGGGACGCGAGCATCACGAGCAGCGGCCGGAACCGCTTGCCTCCGGCCCGGACCAGGTGTTGTGCGGCCTCGGTGATGAAGGGGACTTCGCTCTTGGTGGCCTCCAGCAGACCCGCCTCGACGGCGGCCAGTCCGGCCTGGACATCGGTCTCAAGAGCCTGGTCCCGCACGCTCAGTCCGAACGGCCCGACGACGGTCACGAGGGGTACTCCTGTCTGCTGACGATCACGCTGACGATCACATGGATTGTCGATGTGTCGCTGCCATCACTCAAGCCAGCGTATCGGGTCTGTTTTCGATCACCGAGAGCGCCTTCCCGGCCACCCTCCCCACACTGCCCGATGAGCACCGGTATGTTCTTGTAGAGCCGAAAAAGCCGGAGAATCCATTTTGCCCAGAATGGCAACCGGCGCGGAGGAGCCCGCTGAGCCCGAGGCGATGGGTGGCTGACCCTGATGATCATCCGTACCGACTTCCCGTACGAGACCACCCGCGAGGATGTCCGGATCCCGCTCCCCGACGGCGTGGAGCTGTACGCCCGGATCTGGCGCCCGGTGACGGACGAGCCGGTTCCGGCCCTGCTGGAGTACCTCCCGTACCGGCTCACCGACTGGACCGCGCCGCGTGACTGGCAGCGCCACCCCTGGTACGCGGGGCACGGCTACGCCTCCGTACGGGTCGACGTGCGCGGGCACGGGTGCAGCAGGGGCCGCCCCGGCGACGCGTACGACGCCCGCGAGCTGGCCGACGGGGTCGCGGTGGTGGAGTGGCTGGCGGCGCAGCGGTGGTGCACCGGGTCGGTGGGGATGTTCGGGATCTCCTGGGGCGGATCCAACTCCCTCCGGATCGCCGCTCTGGCCCCCGAACCGCTCAAGGCGATCGTCACCGTCTGCTCGACGGACGACCGGTACGACAACGACGTGCACTCCATGGGCGGCTCGGTGCTGGCCGTGGACACGCACGCCTGGGCGGCGGCCATGCTGGCCTTCGCCTCCCGGCCGCCGGACCCGCTGTTCGTGGGCGACGGCTGGCGCGGGCAGTGGCTGGACCGGCTGGAGGCGGTGGAACCGCTGATCCACACCTGGCTCTCCCACCAGACGCGCGACGGCTACTGGCGCCGCGGCAGCGTCCGCGAGGACTATGGGGCGATCGGCGCCGCGGTGCTCGCGGTGGGCGGCTGGCACGACCCGTACCGGGACACGGTGCTGCGGCTGGTCGAGCACCTGCCGCCGGGCCGCGTACGGGGCCTGATCGGGCCCTGGTCGCACCAGTACCCGGACCGCGGGCTGCCGCCCGGGCCGGCGATCGGCTTCCTCCAGGAGACCCTGCGCTGGTGGGACCACTGGCTCAAGGGGGCGGACAACGGGGTGATGGAGGAGCCGCTACTGCGCGCCTGGATCAGCGGCTCGCACCCGCCGGCGACGGTGTACGAGGAGCTCCCGGGCCGCTGGGTCGGGGAGAGGGCCTGGCCCCCGGCGTCCGTGACCCCCGTCCCGTACGTGCTCCAGGGCGCGCCGGTGGCCGTCGCCTCCCCGCAGCACACCGGGCTGGACGCGGGCCGGTTCATCCCCTTCGGCAAGGACGCCGACCTGCCGCCGGACCAGCGGGAGGAGGACGCGAAGTCGGCCTGCTTCGAGTTCCCGGTGGGGGGCGAGGGGCCGGTGGAGGTCCTGGGCCGGCCGTCGGTGAGCCTGCGGCTGCGGCTCGACGTGCCGTACGGGCAGGTCGTGGCCCGGCTGTGCGACGTCGCCCCGGACGGCGCCTCCACCCTGGTCACGCGGGGCGCGCTGAACCTCTCCGCCCGCCAGGGCCGGGACCGGGCGGTCCCGTGGCCGGTGGGCTCGTACGAGGACGTCACCTTCGAGCTGAACGGCATCGGGCACGCCTTCGCGCCGGGGCACCGGATCCGCCTCGCCGTGTCCTCCGCGTACTGGCCGTGGATCTGGCCGCGGGCCGGGTCCGAGGCCGGCTGGACGCTGGACCCGGTGGGCAGCGCGCTGACCCTCCCGGTCCGGGCCGGCTCCGCGGGGTCCGCCGCGTCCGCCGGGTCCGCCGCCGTGGACGGGGGGATCGTTTTCGAGGCGCCGGAGCAGGCGCCGCCGCTGGGGGTCGCCGTCCCGGCCACGCTGGACGAACCGCGCCCGGAACGGCTGGTCGTACGGGACGTCGCGCGCGGGACGTGGCGGCTGGAGGTGGACCCGCGGTACGGGGGCACCCGGGTGTACCCGGACGGCCTGGAGTGCGACGAGGACGCGGTGGAGGTGTACGAGATCCAGGACGGCGACGCGTTGTCGGCGCGGACCCGGTCGCAGTGGCGGATCCGGCTCCACCGGCCCGAACTGGGGTGGGACGCGCGGGTGGAGACCCGGTCGGAGATCTCGTGCGACGAGGGCGGCTTCCTGACGTCGAACGAGGTGGTGTGCCGGGAGGGGGACGAGGTGGTCTTCCACCGCACGTGGGAACGCCGCCTGCCGCGTGCCGCGGGCTGAACCGCCCTGGCGGGCGGCCCCGGGGCTCCGCCCCAGACCCCGCGCCTCAAACGCCGGCGGGGCTGGATTTGGTCAGCCGAACAACCGCTCCAGGACCACCGCGATGCCGTCCTCCTCGTTCGAGAGGGTCACCTCGTCGGCCACCGCCACCAGCTCCCGGTGCGCGTTCGCCATCGCCACCCCCCGCGCCGCCCACGCGAACATCGGGATGTCGTTCGGCATGTCGCCGAAGGCGATCGTCGACGACGGTCCGAGCCCCAGGACCGCCGCCGCCAGTGCCAGCCCGCTCGCCTTGTCGACGCCCGGCGGCTGGAGTTCCACGGTGTGCTCCCCGGCCATCGTCACGTTGACCAGGTCGCCCACCACCGACCGTGCGACGCGCGTCAGCTCGTCGTCGTCCAGCTCCGGGTGCTGGAGCAGCACCTTGTTGATCGGCGAGGCCCACAGGTCGGCCCGCCTCGGCACACGCACCGTCGGCAGGTGCGGGTGCCACATCCGGTAGCCAGGCCCTATCAGCATCTCGGCGTCCACCCCCTCCTGGTTGACCGCCGCGTAGACCTCGCCGATCTCCGCCTCGATCTTGCCGAGGGCCACCTCGGCCAGTTCCCGGTCCATGGACACGGAGTGCAGCAGGCGTCCGCACGCCGCGTCGTACACCTGCGCGCCCTGCCCGCACACCGCGAGCCCCGTGTACCCGAGCCCGTCCAGGACATGTCGGACCTGTGGAACCGGGCGGCCGGTGACGATGATGTGCTGGGCGCCGGCCGCGCGAGCCGTCGCGAGCGCCTCGTACGAGCGGGCGGAGACGGTGTCCCCGGCGCGCAGCAGAGTCCCGTCCAGGTCAGTGGCGATCAAGGCATAGGGGAGGGCCGGAGGCGGGGCGGAAGTCACGGCGCCAAGGATACGGACCCCTTTGGACAAGTCCTACAAATAGAACCCGAATCCGGCCTCCCGCACGCCCCACTGGCCACGTAACGTGTCAACCAGCCCCCGGGACACCCCCGGACCGCGTCGAAAGCGAGGCAGTACCCCATGCCCCAGCAGAGCCCCCTCGATGTTCCCGAGGGCGACCCGTTCGGGCCGCACAACCTCCCGTACGGCGTCTTCTCGACCGCCGGGGAAGGCCGTCGCCGGATCGGCGTGCGGATCGGCGGGCACGTGCTCGACGCGGGGGCGGCCGCGGCCGCGCTCGGTTCGCCGTACGCCGGGCTGCTCGGGCAGTCCTCCCTCAACCCGCTGCTGGCCGCCGGGCGCACCGCCTGGCGCGACGTGCGCCGCGCGCTGACCGCCTGGGTGACCGACCCCGGCCACCGGCCCACGGTCGAGCCGCACGTGCTGCCGCTCGACGAGGTCACGCTGCACCTGCCGTACGAGGTCGCCGACTACGTCGACTTCTACGCGAGCGAGCACCACGCCACCAACGTGGGGAAGATCTTCCGGCCCGACGGGGACGCGCTGACCCCCAACTGGAAGCACCTGCCGATCGGTTACCACGGCCGCTCCGGCACGATCGTGGTCTCCGGCACCGATGTCGTACGGCCCTCCGGGCAGCGCAAGGCGCCCGCCGACCCGGCGCCCGTCTTCGGCCCCTCCGTCAAGCTCGACATCGAGGCCGAGGTCGGCTTCGTCGTCGGCGCGCCCTCCGAACTGGGCCACCCGGTGCCGCTCGGCGCGTTCGAGGACCACGTCTTCGGGCTGTTCCTGCTCAACGACTGGTCGGCGCGCGACATCCAGGCCTGGGAGTACGTGCCGCTCGGCCCCTTCCTCGGCAAGTCCTTCGCCACCTCCGTCTCCGCCTGGGTGACCCCGCTGGAGGCCCTGGACTCCGCCCGTGTCACCCCGCCCGCCCGGGACTTCCCGCTCCTGCCCTACCT
Source organism: Streptomyces sp. NPDC028910 (assembly GCF_055564955.1). Classification (NCBI taxonomy): domain Bacteria; kingdom Bacillati; phylum Actinomycetota; class Actinomycetes; order Kitasatosporales; family Streptomycetaceae; genus Streptomyces; species Streptomyces sp. NPDC028910. The sequence goes on from NZ_JBVHVF010000001.1 coordinate 398,693, forward strand.
CGACGACGCCGCCCTCGACCGCCCCGGCGGCTTCGACCTGCACATCACCGTCTCCATCAACGGGCAGGAGGTGGCCCGGCCGCCGTTCGCGTCGATGTACTGGACCGCCGCCCAGCAGCTCGCGCACATGACCGTCAACGGTGCCTCCCTGCGCACCGGCGACGTCTTCGGCTCCGGCACCGTCAGCGGTCCGGAGACCGGCCAGCGCGGCTCGCTGCTGGAGCTGACGTGGAACGGCCGCGACGCCATCGAGCTCGCGGACGGCAAGCGCACGTTCCTGGAGGACGGGGACACCGTCACCCTCACCGCGTGGGCCCCCGGCCCGGACGGTACGCGCGTCGGCCTCGGCGAGGTCACCGGCCGCATCGTGGGAACCCGCTAGTCGCGCTGCCCACGCGGGGTCCAGGGGGTCCACGGAGGGCCGCGGGGAGCCACGGGGGCCGCGGTGGCGGCCCCCGGGGCCCCCGGGGCCGCGTGCCCCCGTTTGGTGGTGTGCGGAGTGCACGCCTCACGCGGTCCCGTGATGGTGGTCTCAAAGCCCCATCACGGCAGGAGCCCCGATGCCCTCACTGCGTCTGAAGACCACTCTCCTCTGCGCCGCCGCCGGGTCGATAGCCCTGGCCGCACTGGCCCCGGCCCGGGCGGTGGACGGCCCCGCGCCCGACCCGAAGGACCGCAAGGCGATGCTCGACATGGCGGCGGCCTACCGGGTGACGGCGAAGTACGAGGACGAGCGGGCGGCCATCGCGGACGGCTACAAGCGCACCGACGACTGCATGGCCAATCCGCGCGGTCCCGGCGCCATGGGCTACCACTACATGAACGACGCCCTCTGGGGCTCGACCGACCCGACGAAGCCGGTGGCCTTGATCTACGGCGCGGAGAAGGGCCCGGGCGGTGGCCGCAAGCTCTACGCGGTCGAGTGGATGGTCTCGGACCCCGATCAGAACCTGGCCACGAAGGCGGGCCGCCCCACGATGTTCGGCCTCCCCTTCGACGGTCCGATGCCGGGCCATACCCCCGGCATGCCGATCCACTTCGACCTCCATATGTGGGCCTACAAGGACAACCCGGCGGGCCCCTTCCACAACTGGAACCCCGCCATCAAGTGCCCCACCGCCCACAAGCACCCATGAGCGAAGGGCTCGTCCCCCCGAGGGGGACGAGCCCTTCGCCATGAGCCGACCGGATCAGCGGACCGGATCAGCGGACCGGATCAGCGGACCGGATCAGCGGACGAACGTACTCGCCTGCCCCGCCAGGTCCAGGAAGTACTGCGGGGCGAGGCCCAGGACCAGGGTGACCGCGACGCCCACCGCGATGGTGGTCATCGTCAGCGGCGAGGGAACCGCCACCGTCGGGCCGTCGGCCTTCGGCTCGCTGAAGAACATCAGGACGATCACCCGGATGTAGAAGAACGCGGCGATCGCGGACGAGATGACACCGACCACGACCAGCGCTCCCGCGCCGCCCTCCGCCGCCGCCTTGAACACCGCGAACTTGCCGGTGAAGCCCGACGTGAGCGGGATGCCGGCGAAGGCCAGCAGGAACACCGCGAAGACGGCCGCCGTCAGCGGCGAACGACGGCCCAGCCCCGCCCACTTGGACAGGTGCGTCGCCTCGCCACCCGCGTCGCGCACCAGCGTGACCACCGCGAAGGCGCCGATCGTCACGAAGGAGTACGCGCCCAGGTAGAAGAGGACGGACTTGACGCCCTCCGCCGAGGTCGCGATCACACCGGCCAGGATGAAGCCCGCGTGCGCGATCGAGGAGTACGCCAGGAGCCGCTTGACGTCCGTCTGGGTCACGGCGATCACCGCGCCCGCCAGCATCGTGACGATGGCCACCGCCCACATCACCGGCCGCCAGTCCCACCGCAGCCCCGGCAGGACCACGTAGAGGAGACGGAGCAGGGCGCCGAAGGCGGCCACCTTCGTCGCCGCCGCCATGAAGCCGGTGACCGGGGTCGGGGCGCCCTGGTAGACGTCCGGGGTCCACATGTGGAAGGGGACCGCGCCGACCTTGAAGAGCAGGCCCATCAGGATCAGCGCGCCGCCGATCAGCAGCAGCGCGTCATTGCCCATGGTGGAGGCCAGCGCCGGGTCGATCCTCGCGACCGTGCCGTCGACCACGTCGGCGATCGCCGCGTACGAGACCGAGCCCGCGTACCCGTAGAGCAGCGCGATGCCGAAAAGGAGGAAGGCGGAGGAGAAGGCACCCAGCAGGAAGTACTTCACCGCGGCCTCCTGCGACATCAGCCGCTGGCGGCGGGCGAGGGCGCAGAGCAGGTACAGCGGGAGGGAGAACACCTCCAGGGCGATGAACAGCATCAGCAGGTCATTGGCCGCCGGGAAGATCAGCATCCCGGCGATCGCGAACAGTGCCAGCGGGAAGACCTCGGTGGTGCTGAAGCCCGCCTTGACCGCGGCCTTCTCGCTCTCGCTGCCCGGTACGGAGGCCGCCTGCGCGGCGAAGGAGTCCACCCGGTTTCCGTGCGCGGCGGGGTCCAGGCGCCGCTCGGCGAAGGTGAAGATCGCGACGATCGAGGCCAGCAGGATGGTGCCCTGCAGGAAGAGCGCCGGGCCGTCCACGGCGATGGCGCCCATCGCGGCGACGCCGGCCTTGGTGGACCCGTACCCGCCTGCCGCGAGGCCGACGACCGCCGCGAAGGCCGAGGCCAGCGCGGCGAGCGCGAGGAACACCTGCACGTAGTAACGGGCCTTGCGGGGCACGAGGGCCTCGACGAGGATCCCGAGGACCGCCGCGCCCACCACGATCAGCGTGGGCGCGAGCTGCGCGTACTCGATGGTCGGTGGCTGGATCCGGTCGACCGGCGCCTGTGCCGCCAGCGTCCACAGGCTGTGGGCGGAAGTCAGTGTGCTCACTTCGCCGCCTCCACTTCAGGTGCGGGGTCGGTCTGCTTCACGTCCGACATGGTGTGCTTCACCGCCGGGTTGACGATGTCGGTCAGCACCTTCGGGTACACGCCCAGCCCGATCAGCAACGCGATCAGCGGGGCGACCACCAGCACCTCCCGCAGGCGCAGGTCCGGCATGGTGCGGACCTCCTCCTTCACCGGGCCGGTCATCGTGCGCTGGTAGAGCACCAGCGTGTAGAGCGCGGCCAGCACGATGCCGATGGTGGCGATGATGCCGACGACCGGGTACCGGGCGAAGGTGCCGACCAGGACCAGGAACTCACTGACGAAGGGCGCGAGCCCCGGCAGCGAGAGGGTGGCGAGGCCGCCGACCAGGAAGGTGCCCGCCAGGACCGGGGCCACCTTCTGGACGCCGCCGTAGTCGGCGATGAGCCGCGAGCCGCGCCGCGAGATCAGGAAGCCGGCCACCAGCATCAGCGCCGCCGTCGAGATCCCGTGGTTGACCATGTAGAGCGTCGCGCCGGACTGTCCCTGGGAGGTCATCGCGAAGATGCCCAGGATGATGAACCCGAAGTGCGAGATGGAGGCGTAGGCGATTAGTCGCTTGATGTCGCGCTGTCCGACCGCGACCAGCGCGCCGTAGACGATGCTGATCAGGGCCAGGACCAGGATCACCGGCGTGGCCCACTTGCTGGCCTCGGGGAAGAGACCGAGGCAGAAGCGGAGCATCGCGAAGGTGCCGACCTTGTCGACGACCGCGGTGATCAGTACGGCGACCGGGGCGGTGGCCTCGCCCATCGCGTTCGGCAGCCAGGTGTGCAGCGGCCACAGCGGGGCCTTCACCGCGAAGGCGAAGAAGAAGCCGAGGAACAGCAGCCGCTCGGTGTTGGTCGCCATGTCGAGCGTGCCCGCGGCGCGGGCGGCGGCGATCTCCTGGAGCGAGAAGTTCCCGGCGACCACGTACAGCCCGATGACGGCGGCCAGCATGATCAGGCCGCCGGCCAGGTTGTAGAGGAGGAACTTGACCGCCGCGTACGAGCGCTGCGCGGCCGCGTTCTCGTCGGAGCCGGAGTGAGCCCGGTCCCCGAAGCCGCCGATGAGGAAGTACATCGGGATGAGCATGGCTTCGAAGAAGATGTAGAAGACGAAGACGTCGGTGGCCTCGAAGGAGATGATCACCATCGCCTCGACCAGCAGGATCAGGGCGAAGAAGCCCTGTGTCGGCCGCCAGCGGGAGGACTTGGTCTCCAGGGGGTCGGCGTCGTGCCAGCCGGCCCCGATCACGAAGGGGATCAGCAGCGCGGTGAGCGCGATGAGCGCCACCGCGATGCCGTCCACGCCCAGTTCGTAGCGGACGCCGAAGTCGGTGATCCACGCGTGGGACTCGGTGAGCTGGTAGCGCTCGCCGCCGGGCTCGAAGCGGATCGCGACGAGCACGGCCAGGACCAGGGTCGCCAGCGAGAAGAGCAGGGCGAGCCATTTGGCGGCGGTCCTGCGGGCGGCCGGGACGGCCGCCGTCAGGATCGCGCCGACCGCGGGGACCGCGGCCGTCACCGTCAGAAGCGGGAAACTCATCTCACACCGCCCTCATCAGCAGGGTCGCGGCGATGAGGATCGCCGTGCCCCCGAACATCGAGACCGCGTAGCTGCGGGCGTAGCCGTTCTGCAGCTTGCGCAGCCGGCCCGAGAGCCCGCCCACCGAGGCGGCCGTCCCGTTGACCACGCCGTCGACCAGGCTGTGGTCCACGTACACGAGCGAGCGGGTCAGGTGCTCCCCGCCGCGCACCAGCACGACGTGGTTGAAGTCGTCCTGGAGGAGGTCCCGTCGGGCCGCCCGGGTGAGGAGCGAGCCGCGCGGGGCGACGACCGGGACGGGCCTGCGGCCGTACATCGCCCAGGCGATGCCGACGCCGACGACCAGGACCACCACGGTGGACAGGGTCACCGTCATGGCGCTGACCGGCGGGTGGCCGTGCGCGTACCCGGTGACGGGCTCCAGCCACTTCAGGAAGCGGTCGCCGGCACCGAAGAGGCCGCCGGCGAACACCGACCCGAAGGCCAGCACGATCATCGGGATGGTCATGGACCTCGGGGACTCGTGCGGGTGCGGCATCTCCCCGGGGTGGACCTCGATGCCGGGCTCCACGCCGGGCGTCGTGTCCGGGTCCGGGGCGGGCTGCCAGCGCTTCTCGCCGAAGAAGGTCAGGATCATCACGCGGGTCATGTAGAAGGCGGTGATGCCCGCGCCCAGCAGGGCCACCGCGCCGAGGATCCAGCCCTGCGTGCCGCCCTTGGCGAAGGCGGCCTCGATGATCAGGTCCTTGGAGAAGAAGCCGGACAGGCCCGGGAAGCCGATGATGGCCAGGTACCCGAGTCCGAAGGTGACGAAGGTGACCGGCATGTACGTGCGCAGCCCGCCGTACTTGCGCATGTCGACCTCGTCGTTCATCCCGTGCATCACGGAACCAGCGCCGAGGAAGAGGCCCGCCTTGAAGAAGCCGTGCGTCACCAGGTGCATGATCGCGAAGACGTAGCCGATCGGGCCGAGGCCCGCGGCGAGGATCATGTACCCGATCTGCGACATCGTCGAGCCCGCCAGGGCTTTCTTGATGTCGTCCTTCGCGCAACCGACGATCGCACCGAAGAGGAGCGTGACCGCGCCCACGACGGTGACCGCCAGCTGGGCGTCCGGCGCCCCGTTGAAGACGGCGCCCGAGCGGACGATCAGGTACACGCCCGCGGTCACCATCGTCGCCGCGTGGATCAGGGCCGAGACCGGGGTCGGGCCCTCCATCGCGTCACCGAGCCAGGACTGCAGCGGGACCTGGGCCGACTTGCCACAGGCGGCCAGCAGCAGCATCAGGCCGATCGCCGTCAGCATGCCCTCGCTCGTCTCGTCCACCGCGCCGAGCACCGGCCCGAAGGCGAAGGTCCCGAAGGTGGTGAACATCAGCATGATCGCGATCGACAGGCCCATGTCGCCGACCCGGTTGACCAGGAAGGCCTTCTTCGCGGCCGTGGCCGCGCTGGGCTTGTGCTGCCAGAAGCCGATCAGGAGGTACGAGGCGAGGCCCACGCCCTCCCAGCCGAAGTACAGGAGCAGGTAGTTGTCGGCGACGACCAGCAGCAGCATGGCCGCGACGAACAGGTTGAGGTAGCCGAAGAAGCGGCGGCGGCGCTCGTCGTGCTCCATGTACCCGATCGAGTACACGTGGATGAGCGTGCCCACCCCGGAGATCAGCAGGACGAAGGTCATCGACAGCTGGTCGAGCTGGAAGGCGATGTCCGCCTGGAAGCCCTCCACCGGCACCCAGCTGAACAGGCGCTGGTGCAGGGTCCGGTCCTCGGCGCCGCGCCCCAGCATGTCGGCGAACAGGGCGGCGCCGATCACGAAGGAGACGGCCGCGAGGCCGGTGCCGATCCAGTGGCCGGACTTGTCGAGGCGCCGGCCGCCGCACAGCAGCACCGCCGCTCCGAGCAGGGGCGCTGCCACCAGCAGCGCAATCAGGTTCTCCACAGCGACCCCTTACAGCTTCATCAGGCTGGCGTCGTCGACCGAGGCCGAGTGGCGGGTACGGAACAGCGACACGATGATCGCCAGGCCGACCACGACCTCCGCGGCGGCGACGACCATCGTGAAGAACGCGATGATCTGGCCGTCGAGGTTGCCGTGCATCCGCGAGAAGGCGACGAAGGCGAGGTTGCAGGCGTTGAGCATCAGCTCGACGCACATGAACAGCACGATCGCGTTCCTGCGGATCAGCACCCCGGCCGCACCGATGGTGAACAGCAGGGCCGCCAGGTACAGGTAGTTGACCGGATTCACTTCGAGGCCTCCTCACGGCCGAGGCGCTCCGAGGACCGCTGCTCCAGCGCCTTGAGGTCGTCGAGCGCCTCGTCGGAGACGTCCCGGATCTGACCACGGGCCCGCAGCGTCCTGTTGACGGTCAGCTCGGACGGGGTGCCGTCCGGCAGCAGACCGGCGATGTCCACCGCGTTGTGCCGGGCGTAGACGCCGGGCGCGGGCAGCGGCGGGAGCTGCACGCCCTCGCGTACGCGCCGCTCGGCCAGCTCGCGCTGGGTGGCGGCTCGTTCGGTGCGCTCGCGGTGGGTGAGCACCATCGCGCCGACGGCCGCGGTGATCAGCAGCGCGCCGGTGATCTCGAAGGCGAAGACGTACTTGGTGAAGAGCAGCTGCGCCAGGCCCTCGACGTGCCCGGCGGAGTTGACCCGGCCGAGCCCGTTGAAGTGGGTGAGCCTGGCGTTGCCGATGCCGGCGATCAGCAGGACGCCGAAGCCGAGCCCGCACAGGACGGCCAGCCAGCGCTGGCCCTTGATGGTCTCCTTCAGGGAGTCGGCGGCGGTGACGCCGACGAGCATGACCACGAAGAGGAACAGCATCATGATCGCGCCGGTGTAGACGATGATCTGGACGACGCCCAGGAAGTACGCCCCGTTGGCGAGGTAGAAGACCGCCAGGATGATCATCGTCCCGGCCAGGCTGAGGGCACTGTGCACGGCCTTCTTCATGAGGATCGTGGCCAGTGCGCCGATGACGGCGATGGTGCCGAGGATCCAGAACTGCACGGCCTCACCGGTGGAGGTGAGCGAGGTGGCCGCCGCGGCGAGCGAAGCGCTCATCGTCCGATCACCTCCTGCGACGCGGGCTCGTTCGGACCGGAGTCGGAGGCGGCCTCCTGAGGGGCCGCCGTGTCGGTGGGGACCTGCCGGACCGTGCCCGGGGCGGCCCCCGTCACCAGGCCGCGGTAGTAGTCCTGCTCGTCCGCGCCGGGGAAGATCGAGTGCGGTGCCTCGACCATGCCCTCGGTCAGGCCGGCGAGCAGCTGCTCCTTGGTGTAGATGAGGGATTCGCGGCTGGCGTCGGCCAGTTCGAACTCGTTCGTCATGGTCAGCGCCCTCGTCGGGCACGCCTCGACGCACAGCCCGCACAGGATGCAGCGGGCGTAGTTGATCTGGTAGACCCGGCCGTACCGCTCGCCCGGGGAGTAGCGCTCCTCCTCGGTGTTGTCCGCGCCCTCCACATAGATGGCGTCGGCGGGACAGGCCCAGGCGCACAGCTCGCACCCGATGCACTTCTCCAGACCGTCGGGGTGCCGGTTGAGCTGATGCCGTCCGTGGAAGCGCGGGGCGGTCGTCTTCTGCTGCTCCGGGTACTGCTCGGTGAGGCGCTTCTTGAACATGGCCTTGAAGGTCACGCCGAAGCCCGCAACCGGGTTCTGCCACTTCTCGTCAGACATTTCTCAAGCCTCCTCTCGGTCACTGTCAGTATTCGCCCCGCCACTGACAATCAGCTCCCGCTCGCCGCGGGGCCGCCTGCGCGGTACGGGTGCCAGGTGCTGGCCGGGCTTGGGCGGTACGGGATATCCGCCCGCCAGGGGATCGAAGGGCTCCTGCGCCGCGGTCTTGCCGGCCTCCTCGGCGGCGGCCTTCTCCCGTTTGTCGCGGAAGAGGTCCGCGACGAAGGAGAGCAGCAGGATCGCCACGACGGCGCCGCCCACGTAGAGGACGATCTCGCTGAAGTCGTACGCCTCGTTGCGCAGCGCCCGGACGGTGGCCACCAGCATCAGCCAGACCAGGGAGACCGGGATCAGCACCTTCCAGCCGAGCTTCATCAGCTGGTCGTAGCGCACGCGCGGCAGCGTGCCGCGCAGCCAGATGAAGAAGAAGAGCAGCAGCTGCACCTTGAGGACGAACCAGAGCATCGGCCACCAGCCGTGGTTCGCGCCCTCCCAGTACGTCGAGATCGGCGCCGGGGCCCGCCAGCCGCCCAGGAAGAGGGTGACCGAGACCGCCGAGACGGTGACCATGTTGACGTACTCGGCGAGCATGAACAGCGCGAACTTGATGGACGAGTACTCGGTGTTGAAGCCGCCGACCAGGTCGCCCTCGGACTCCGGCATGTCGAAGGGGGCGCGGTTCGTCTCGCCGACCATCGTGACAACGTAGATGATGAAGGAGACCGGCAGCAGGATGATGTACCAGCGGTCCGCCTGGGCCTCCACGATCGCCGAGGTCGACATCGACCCGGAGTAGAGGAAGACCGAGGCGAAGGCCGCGCCCATCGCGATCTCGTAGGAGATCATCTGCGCGCAGGAGCGCAGTCCGCCGAGGAGCGGGTAGGTGGAGCCGGAGGACCAGCCCGCCAGCACGATGCCGTAGATGCCGACCGAGGCCACCGCGAGGATGTAGAGCATCGCGATGGGCAGGTCGGTCAGCTGCATCGTGGTGCGCTGGCCGAAGATGGAGACCTCGTTGCCCGGGGGCCCGAAGGGGATCACCGCGATGGCCATGAAGGCGGGGATCGCCGCGATGACCGGGGCCAGGACGTAGACCACCTTGTCGGCCCGCTTGACGATGACGTCTTCCTTCAGCATCAGCTTCACGCCGTCGGCGAGCGACTGGAGCAGGCCCCAGGGGCCGTGCCGGTTCGGGCCGATGCGCAGCTGCATCCAGGCGACGACCTTGCGCTCCCACACGATGGAGAAGAGCACCGTCACCATCAGGAAGGCGAAGCAGAACACCGCCTTGATGACGACGAGCCACCAGACGTCCCGGCCGAAGAGCGACAGGTCCTCGGCGGCGAGCTGTACGAGGTCACCGTGTACCGCGTTCACGCGTCCACCTCCGCAGTGGTGTCGCCTGCGTCGGCCGGGGTCGCCGGTCCGATGCGTACGAGGGTGCCCGGGCGGGCGCCGGCGTCGGCGAGGACGCCGGCGCCGGTGGAGTTCAGCGGGAGCCAGACCACGCGGTCGGGCATCTCGGTGATCCGGAGCGGGAGTTCCACGGAGCCGGCCGGGCCGGTGACCGCGAGGACGTCGCCGTCCTTCACGCCCGTTTCGGCGGCCGTGGCGGCTGACAGCCGGGCACTGGCCTCGTGCCGGGTGCCGGCCAGGGCCTCGTCGCCCTCCTGGAGCCTGCCCTGGTCGAGGAGGAGCCGGTGGCCCGCGAGGACGGCCTCGCCGACGCCCGGGCGGGGCAGCGGCGCGGTGTCGGCGGCCTGCTCGGCGGCGCGCTCCCCGGTCCACGGGCCGAGCCCGTCGAGCTCCCGGCGTACGGCGTGTACGTCGGGCAGGTCGATCGGCCGGTCGGCGGCGTCGGCCAGCATGTGCAGCACGCGGGCGTCGGCCGGGGCGAGCCGGCGGGTCATCTGGTCGGGCTTGAGCGCGGCCTCGAACGGCCGGACCCTGCCCTCCCAGTTGATGAACGCGCCCGCCTTCTCGGCCACCGCGGCGACCGGCAGGACCACGTCCGCGTGGGCGGTGACCTCGCTGGGGCGCAGTTCCAGGGAGACCACGAAGGCCTCCTGGAGGGCGGTCCGCGCGCGGGCCGGGTCCGGCAGGTCGGCGACCTCGACGCCCGCCACCAGCAGGGCCGAGAGCTCCCGGGACGCCGCGGCCTCGACGATCTGGCCGGTGTCGCGCCCGTAGCGGTGCGGGAGTTCGTCCAGGCCCCAGGCGGTGGCGACCTCGTCGCGGGCCCGCGGGTCGGTGGCCGGACGGCCGCCGGGCAGCAGCGACGGCAGCGCGCCCGCCTCGACCGCGGCCCGCTCTCCGGCCCGGCGCGGGATCCACACCAGCTTCGCCCCGGTCGCGGCGGCGGCCCGTACGGCGGCGGTCAGCGCGCCGGGCACCCCGGCGAGACGCTCCCCGACGACGATGACGGCGCCCGGCCGGCGCAGCGCGTCGGCCGCGGCGGCCCCGCCGGCCTCCAGGCCGGTCCGGGAGGCCAGTGCGTCCAGCCACTCGGGCTCGGTGCCGGGGGCGGCGGCCAGCAGGGTGCCGCCCGCCTTGTCCAGGCCGCGGGTGGCGAAGGGGGCGAGGGCGAAGGTCCGCTGCTTGTGCTTGCGGTGGGCCTTGCGCAGCCGCAGGAAGACGCCGGGGGCCTCCTCCTCCGCCTCGATGCCGGCGAGCAGCACGGCGGGCGCCGCCTCCAGCGAGGTGTACGTGATCCCGCTGCCGTCCAGGTCCTTGCCGGTGCCGGCCACGGTGGCGGCCAGGAACTCGGCCTCCTCCGCGCTGTGCACGCGGGCCCGGAAGTCGATGTCGTTGGTGTCCAGCACCACCCGGGCGAACTTGGCGTACGCGTACGCGTCCTCCACGGTGAGCCGCCCGCCGGTCAGCACCCCGGCCCGGCCCCGCGCGGCGGCGAGCCCGTTCGCCGCGGCCTCCAGGGCCTCGGGCCAGCTCGCCGGCTCCAGGACCCCGGCGGCGCTGCGCACCAGCGGGGTGGTGAGCCGGTCGGGGAGCTGCGCGTAGCGGAACCCGAAGCGGCCCTTGTCGCAGATCCACTCCTCGTTGACCTCGGGGTCCTCGGCGGCCAGCCGGCGCATCACCTTGCCGCGCCGGTGGTCGGTGCGGGTCGCGCAGCCGCCCGCGCAGTGCTCGCACACGCTCGGGGAGGAGACGAGGTCGAACGGGCGGGCGCGGAACCGGTACGCGGCCGAGGTCAGCGCGCCGACGGGGCAGATCTGGATGGTGTTGCCGGAGAAGTACGACTCGAAGGGGTCGCCCTCGCCGGTGCCGACCTGCTGGAGCGCCCCGCGCTCCAGCAGCTCGATCATCGGGTCGCCGGCGATCTCGTTGGAGAAGCGGGTGCAGCGCGCGCACAGCACGCACCGCTCGCGGTCCAGCAGCACCTGGGTGGAGATCGGGACGGGCTTCTCGTAGGTGCGCTTCCTGCCCTCGAAACGCGATTCGGCGTTGCCGTGCGACATGGCCTGGTTCTGCAGCGGGCACTCGCCGCCCTTGTCGCAGACCGGGCAGTCCAGCGGGTGGTTGATGAGCAGCAGCTCCATCACCCCGCGCTGCGCCTTGTCGGCGACGTCGGAGGTGAGCTGGGTCTTGACCACCATGCCGTCGGTGCAGGTGATGGTGCAGGAGGCCATCGGCTTGCGCTGGCCCTCGACCTCGACGATGCACTGGCGGCAGGCGCCGGCCGGGGAGAGGAGGGGGTGGTCGCAGAACCGCGGGATCTCGATGCCGATCTGCTCGGCGGCCCGGATGACGAGGGTTCCCTTGGGGACCGACAGCTCGATGCCGTCGATGGTGAGGGACACCAGATCTTCCTGCGGTACGGCGGCCCCTCCGCCACCGGCGGGAGCGTTACTGGTGACGGTCATGCGTTCACCTCCGTGTCAGCCCAGAGGGTCGACTTCCTGGGGTCGAAGGGGCAGCCCTTGCCCGTGATGTGCTGCTCGTACTCCTCGCGGAAGTACTTGAGCGAGGAGAAGATCGGGCTGGCCGCGCCGTCACCGAGCGCGCAGAAGGACTTGCCGTTGATGTTGTCAGCGATGTCGTTCAGCTTGTCGAGGTCGGACATGACGCCCTTGCCGGCCTCGATGTCGCGGAGCAACTGGACCAGCCAGTACGTGCCTTCGCGGCACGGCGTGCACTTGCCGCAGGACTCGTGGGCGTAGAACTCGGTCCACCGGGTCACGGCCCGCACCACGCAGGTCGTCTCGTCGAAGCACTGGAGCGCCTTGGTGCCGAGCATCGAGCCGGCGGCGCCCACGCCCTCGTAGTCGAGCGGGACGTCGAGGTGTTCGTCGGTGAACATCGGGGTGGAGGAGCCGCCCGGGGTCCAGAACTTCAGCCGGTGCCCGGGCCGCATGCCGCCGCTCATGTCGAGGAGCTGGCGCAGGGTGATGCCGAGCGGGGCCTCGTACTGGCCGGGTCCGGCGACGTGCCCGGAGAGCGAGTACAGGGTGAAGCCGGGGGACTTCTCGGTCCCCATCGCCTTGAACCAGTCCTTGCCCTTGTTCAGGATCGCGGGAACCGAGGCGATGGACTCCACGTTGTTGACGACAGTGGGGCACGCGTAGAGCCCCTCGACGGCAGGGAAGGGAGGACGCAGCCGGGGCTGACCGCGCCGGCCTTCGAGGGAGTCGAGCAGCGCCGTCTCCTCGCCGCAGATGTACGCGCCCGCCCCCGCGTGCACCGTGATTTCGAGGTCGAGCCCGCTGCCGAGAATGTCCTTGCCGAGGTATCCGGCCTCGTACGCCTCGCGCACCGCCTCGTGCAGGCGTCGCAGGACCGGCACGACCTCGCCGCGCAGGTAGATGAAGGCGTGCTGCGAGCGGATCGCGTAGCAGGCGATGATCATTCCCTCGATGAGGGAGTGCGGGTTGGCGAAGAGGAGGGGGATGTCCTTGCAGGTTCCCGGCTCCGACTCGTCCGCGTTCACGACGAGGTAGTGCGGCTTGCCGTCGCCCTGCGGGATGAACTGCCACTTCATTCCGGTGGGGAAGCCCGCGCCGCCGCGTCCGCGCAGACCCGAGTCCTTCACGTAGGCGATGAGGTCGTCCGGGGTCATCGCGAGCGCCTTGCGCAGGCCCTCGTACCCCTCGTGGCGCCGGTAGGTCTCCAGCGTCCACGACTGCGGCTCGTCCCAGAAGGCCGACAGGACGGGGGCGAGGAGCTTCTCCGGGCTGGTCCCGTTCTTGCTCAGTTCAGTCGACACGGTCATCACTCCCCTCCCTCGGTGGTGCTGTCGCCACGCGAATCGCCACGCGTCTCGCCACGCGCCTCGGCCCTGGGGTGCACGATCGAGGTGTGCGGGGACTCGCCGCGGGCGAGGCGCAGCCCGATCAGGGAGGCGGGGCCCGCGCCGCCGGTCGCCTCGACAGCGCCCTCGCGCTCGTCCGGGAAGCCGGCCAGGATCCGGGCGGTCTCCTTGTACGTGCACAGCGGCGCGCCCCGGGTCGGCGAGACCTCGCGGCCGGCCAGCAGGTCGTCGACCAGGGCCTTGGCGGATTCGGGGGTCTGGTTGTCGAAGAACTCCCAGTTGACCATCACCACGGGGGCGAAGTCGCAGGCCGCGTTGCACTCGATGTGCTCCAGCGTGACCTTGCCGTCGGGGGTGGTCTCGTTGTTGCCGACCCCGAGGTGCTCCTTGAGCTCCTCGAAGATGGCGTCGCCGCCCATCACCGCGCACAGGGTGTTCGTGCAGACGCCGACCTGGTAGTCACCGGAGGGCTTGCGCCGGTACATCGTGTAGAAGGTCGCGACGGCCGTGACCTCGGCGGTGGTCAGGCCCAGCACCTCGGCGCAGAAGCGGACGCCGGTGCGGGAGACGTAGCCCTCCTGCGACTGGCACAGGTGCAGCAGCGGCAGCAGCGCGGAGCGGCTGTCGGGGTAGCGGGCGATGACGTCCTTGGCGTCCGCTTCGAGGCGTGTCCGGACCTCCGCCGGAAAGTCGGGGGCCGGCAGCTGGGGCATGCCCAGCGAGACCCCTTGGCTCTGAGGACTGGTGGTCATCGGTCGACGCCTCCCATCACGGGGTCGATGGAGGCGACGGCGACGATCACGTCGGCGAACATGCCGCCCTCGCACATCGCGGCCATGGCCTGCAGGTTGGTGAAGGACGGGTCGCGGAAGTGGACCCGGTAGGGGCGGGTTCCGCCGTCGGAGACGACGTGGACGCCGAGCTCGCCCTTGGGTGACTCGACGGCCGCGTACGCCTGCCCGGCCGGCACCCGGAAGCCCTCGGTCACCAGCTTGAAGTGGTGGATGAGGGCCTCCATGGAGGTGCCCATGATGGTGCGGATGTGGTCGAGCGAGTTGCCGAGCCCGTCCGGGCCCATCGCCAGCTGCGCCGGCCAGGCGATCTTCTTGTCGGCGACCATCACCGGTCCCGGCTCCAGGCGCTCCAGGCACTGCTCGACGATCCGCAGCGACTGGCGCATCTCCTCCAGGCGGATCAGGAACCGCCCGTAGGAGTCGCAGGTCTCGGTGGTCGGCACGTCGAAGTCGTAGGTCTCGTAGCCGCAGTACGGGTCCGACTTGCGCAGGTCGTGCGGCAGGCCGGCGGAGCGCAGGATCGGGCCGGTGGCGCCGAGCGCCATGCAGCCGGTGAGGTCGAGGTAGCCGACGTCCTGCATGCGGGCCTTGAAGATCGGGTTGCCGGTGGCGAGCTTGTCGTACTCCGGCAGGTTCCTCTTCATGGTCTTGACGAACTCGCGCAGCTGATCGACGGTGCCCGGGGGCAGGTCCTGCGCGAGGCCGCCGGGGCGGACGAACGCGTGGTTCATGCGCAGCCCGGTGATCAGCTCGAAGATGTCGAGGACCAGCTCGCGGTCGCGGAAGCCGTAGATCATGATCGTCGTCGCGCCCAGCTCCATGCCGCCGGTGGCGATGGCCACCAGGTGGGAGGAGATCCGGTTGAGCTCCATCAGCAGCACGCGGATGACGGTGGCGCGGTCCGGGATCTTGTCGGTGATGCCGAGCAGCTTCTCGACGCCGAGGCAGTACGCCGTCTCGTTGAAGAACGGCGTCAGGTAGTCCATGCGCGTCACGAAGGTGGTGCCCTGCGTCCAGTTCCGGTATTCGAGGTTCTTCTCGATGCCGGTGTGCAGGTAGCCGATCCCGCAGCGGGCCTCGGTGACCGTCTCGCCGTCGATCTCCAGGATCAGGCGGAGCACCCCGTGCGTGGACGGGTGCTGCGGGCCCATGTTGACGACGATCCGCTCGTCGTCCGCCTTGGCCGCGGACTGGACGATCTCGTCCCAGTCGCCGCCGGTGACGGTGTAGACGGTGCCCTCGGTCGTCTCGCGCGCGGCGGCGGGATCCGAAGCGGAGGCGTGGTTCGAAGTGGACATCAGCTGTACGACCTCCGCTGGTCGGGAGCCGGGATCTGGGCGCCCTTGTACTCGATGGGGATGCCGCCGAGCGGGTAGTCCTTGCGCTGCGGGAAGCCCTGCCAGTCGTCCGGCATCATGATCCGGGTGAGGGCCGGGTGCCCGTCGAAGATCAGGCCGAAGAAGTCGTACGTCTCGCGCTCGTGCCAGTCGTTGGTCGGATAGACGGAGACGAGCGACGGGACGTGCGGGTCGCTGTCCGGGACGGACACCTCCAGCCGCAGGATCCGGCCGTGGGTGAGCGAGCGCAGGTGGTAGACGGCGTGCAGCTCGCGGCCCTTGTCGCCGGGGAAGTGCACTCCCGAGACGCCGGTGCAGAGCTCGAAGCGCAGGGCCGGGTCGTCGCGCAGGGTGCGGGCGACGCGTACGAGGTGCTCGCGCGCGATGTGGAGCGTGAGCTCCGCGCGGTCCACGACCACCTTCTCGATCGCGTGCTCCGGGACCAGGTCCTGCTCTTCCAGGGCGCCTTCGAGCTCGTCCACGACCTCGTCGAAGTACGAGCCGTACGGGCGGGTGGCGGGTCCTGGCAGGCGTACGGAGCGTACGAGCCCGCTGTAGCCGGAGGTGTCGCCTCCGTTACTGGCGCCGAACATGCCGCGCTGGACGCGGATCTGCTCGCCGTGGTCACCGCGCTGGCCGGGCAGGTTCTGCGCGCTGAGTTCCTTGTCGGGGTTGGGTTCGCGGGTCTCACTCACCGGAGCAGCCCCTTCATCTCGATGGTGGGGAGGGCCTTGAGGGCCGCCTCCTCCGCCTCACGGGCCGCTTCTTCCCGGTTCACGCCGAGCTTGGAGCCCTGGATCTTCTGGTGGAGCTTGAGGATCGCGTCCAACAGCATCTCGGGGCGCGGCGGGCAGCCGGGCAGGTAGATGTCCACCGGGACGATGTGGTCGACGCCCTGGACGATCGCGTAGTTGTTGAACATTCCGCCCGACGATGCGCAAACCCCCATGGAGATCACCCATTTGGGAGCGGGCATCTGGTCGTACACCTGCCGCAGTACGGGCGCCATCTTCTGGCTGACCCGTCCGGCCACGATCATCAGATCGGCCTGGCGCGGGGAGCCGCGGAAGACCTCCATGCCGAAGCGGGCCAGGTCGTACCGGCCCGCTCCGGTGGTCATCATCTCGATGGCGCAGCAGGCCAGGCCGAAGGTCGCGGGGAAGACTGATGCCTTGCGCACCCAGCCCGCGGCCTGTTCGACGGTGGTCAGCAGAAAGCCGCTCGGCAGCTTCTCTTCCAGTCCCATGGGAAATCAGCCCCTCAGTCCCATTCCAGGCCGCCGCGGCGCCAGACGTAGGCGTAGGCGACGAAGACGGTGAGCACGAAGAGCAGCATCTCGACGAGCCCGAAGATCCCCAGGGCGTCGAAGGTGACGGCCCAGGGGTAGAGGAAGACGACCTCGATATCGAAGATGATGAAGAGCATCGCCGTCAGGTAGTACTTGATCGGGAAGCGGCCGCCGCCGGCCGGCATCGGTGTCGGCTCGATGCCGCACTCGTAGGCTTCGAGCTTTGCCCGGTTGTAGCGTTTTGGGCCGATCAGCGTGGCCATGACCACGGAGAAGATCGCAAACCCTGCGCCGAGGGCGCCGAGCACGAGGATGGGCGCGTACGCATTCACGCTCCTCGCTCCTTCCAGTCGTCCTTGACCGTTGGACCGCTGCACCGGCGCCGCGCCCCGCCTCGCGAAGATCACGCTTTTGATCGAGCGCTTGCATGTGAGGCAGTTCACAAGCCGGACTGCTGCGCATCCTATGCCCGCTCGTCTGTGATCTGCGACACGGGTTGCAACACCGAGTTTGTGATCTCCACCACCTGCCGAACGATCATGAAGTCCAATGAGTGGTGATCTTCATACGCGAAGCATCCACATGATCACCAAAGGTGACATCCGACCCCGTTACCGCAGGTGGGAGGCGCGCCGCCTTATCAAACGATGGCCTTTGCAGGCAAATTGGCGAGACGGGCGCGGCGGTGATAAGGGGATCCGCGTCGCCCGGTCGGGGGAGCCCACGTGTACGGAGGTGGACACGGGGCAGGAGCGGGTCCGGCGACCTCCGTGATCGCGTGCATCCGTTCACGAACCTCTCGGCTCCTTCACAGGAAGATCACGGCCGGACCACAGCGTCCGCATGACGTGATGCTCCTGTGACCTGCACCACTCTGAATCGAAGCTTCCGAAACAGGGCTTGGCCATCTGTGCGGAGTGATGGTAGGTCGAGGATCAATACGGACTTATTGCAGAAACCCCGTGATCACAGCCTTGTGAAGCCCTGTCCGTTTCGCCCGTTACGGCGTCAATAAGTGGCCTGGCGTGCCCGGTTAGGGCCCCTTCGCGCGCAACTGTGGCGCAAGCCACGTTTCTTGAAGGGAACCCCGCACCCCTGATAGCGGTTGTCCTCATGTCCCACACCGCTCACATACCCAGCCACCGGAAGCCCCGCCGCAGCGCCTCGAAGCTCGCGGTCCGCGCCGGAGTTGCCGGTGGCGTCCTCAGCACCCTGGCCATGGCCGGCACCGCGAGCGCGTCCCCCGCCGAGCCCGTGGCCGAGACGACGCTCGAAATGCCGGTCCTCGACCTGGACCTGGCCGCCGACGTCTCCTCCGCCGTCCTCACGGCCGCCGAGAACACCCGCCTGGCCGCCGTCGAGGGCGAACTGACCGCCCAGGAGGAGAGCGCCCGCACCGGCGCCGCCGCCGAGGCGAAGCAGGCCAAGGAAGAGGCCCAGAAGAAGGCCGACGCCGAGAAGAAGGCGAAGGAGGAGGCGGACCGCAAGGCCGAGGCCGAGCGCGCCACCCGCGCCTCCGCCCGTACCACTCTGGCCGGCACCTCGGCCTCCGGCTCCGGCAGCTCCCAGGGCACGGGCACCGTGACCGCCCCGGCCACCGGTTCCGCCGCCGCCATCGTCAACTTCGCCCGCGCACAGGTCGGCAAGGCGTACGTCATGGGCGGCACCGGTCCGTCCTCGTTCGACTGCTCCGGCCTCGTCCAGGCCGCCTACCGCCAGGCCGGCATCTCCCTGCCGCGCATGTCCCAGGCGCAGTCCTCGGCCGGCAGGTCCGTCTCCCTGAGCGCCCTGCAGCCGGGCGACATCCTGTACTGGGGCTCCAAGGGCAGCGCGTACCACGTCGCCGTCTACGTCGGCGGCGGCAAGTTCGTCGGCGCGCAGAACCCCAGCACGGGCATCGTCGAGCGCAGCCTGAGCTACGACAGGCCGACGGGCGCCGTCCGCGTCCTCTGAGCACCGCTCGGTCGCGGCAACAGACACGGCTGAGGGCCGGTACTCCCCCGCTCGGGGGCGGAGTACCGGCCCTTCGGCGCGCCGCCGGGGATGACGTCGCCGGCGGTCAGGAGAACGATGCGGCGAGCTTCAGGCGTGCGTCGCGCTGCTTCTTGTACAGGGCGAGGGTCTCGGCGTGCTCCTCGACGAGCTGCTTCTGGTACGCCTCCTCGGCGGCCGCCCAGATCCCGACGAGGTTCACCTCGCGCTTGCACGCCACGTCCTTGGTGGCGACCGCGACCGCCCTGGGACCGGCCTTGTCGTTCTGCAGGCCCAGCTTCTCGATCACCTCGTACGGGGTCTTGACGCCGCTGTACCCAGCCTTGGCCATGCATTGCGACCACTTCGCGAGCACGTCCCCGACCCTGGAGTCCTCCTGCGCCCGGGTGTGCGCCTCCGAGGCGAGGCCGAAGGGGAGCAGCAGGTCCACACTGTCCTTCGTCGGCGCGTAGAGCTTGCGGTAACCCTCCCGCTGGCAGCCGCCCGCAGGCACCTTCTGCCCGCCCACGGTGAGACGACTGTCCGCCGTCCGGGCCTCCTCGTCACTCACCGGGCCCGGGTCGGCCTGACCCTTGTCCTCGGGGTGCTGCCCGAACAGGACGGTGGACGCGCTGTCGCTGAGCTGCGGCACCGACGGTCGCGGCGTGCGCTCCCGCCCCGCGTCCGGGGCGTACCCGTACGTCGCCGCATACGCGGGATCGACGATCCCGAAGAGGTTCCGATGCCGGTCCTCCTTCGAGGTGGCGCCGTCCGCAGCCGGCTTTGACGGCTGCTCGTAGGAGAACCCGAAGCGGGCCATGCACTGGGCGGTCAGTCGGTGCTGCGCGGCGTCCATCCGCCCGCGCTCGCCGTCCGTGTCCGTGTACGCGTCCATCGGGAGCGAGAGCGAGATCGTGGCGGGGTTCACGGCGACAGGGCCGAGGGCGGGTTCGCCGCCGCTCTTGCCCTTCGCCCCACCGGCTTCCGCGCACCCCGCCAGGAGGGTCGCTGCCAGCAGGGCGGCTGCCGCGGTGGACCGGCGGCGCTGTGCGGATGGCATCTGGTGGGTTCCTTCGGTACGGGGGCGTTCCTACTGACCTGCGGGTCCGAAGGCCTACTGAACGTAGAACCGCGACGAACTGATCTTGTTCTTGAAGTTGCTGGACGCATTACCGATGTGACCGATGGGGATGGAGCCCTTAATTCCGCCGTAGTTCCAGTCCGTGTAGACATGCCACCCGAATGCGTCACGGTTCCAGTAGGACTCCGTGTTGTCGTTCACCCCGCTCGTGCGACCGTGGCAACCGGTCGGACCGTAGAACTTGTTGTCCGTGAAGGTCTCATCGTCGTTGTTGTAGTCGAAGACGCAGCCGCCGCGGTCGACCAAGTAGTAAAGCCCCATCTCGTACTGCTCGAGATAGCCGTCATGCACGGACGCCGAGGCGGGGGCGGCCGTTGCCACCAGCAGAGCGGCCGCGATGGCCGCAGGGGCGGCCGCGAGACGCAGTCCGCGCAGGTTCTTGTTCATTCGCACATTCCCCACCGTAGAAATAGACAGCACGGGATTCCCCGACTGCCTGAGGTCAAGCGGGATTTAAACCCAGACGACATGCGCACACAAGGAGCAATCTCAGCCTATGGGAAGTCAAAAAGCCGCCACGGGGCGGGGGTTGTAGCGAAAGGAAACTCTCTCTAGGATCACGAACCGCGTTCACAAGCATTCCCATCATGCGGACGCTCCCATTCCACATTCCCACCCCGAGGGAAGCGCCAGCATGCGCAAGTACGCCACCGCCCTGTTTTTCGCCGCCTCCCTCGCACTCACCGCCTGTTCGGGCGATGGCGAGCCCAAGGCCAGTGACAGCCCCCCGCCCACCGCGGCGGACATCGCTTACCACGACTGCCTGAAGGGACAGGGAATCAAGATCGTCCACCTGGACTACGGGGCTCCCCGGGTGGACAAGGAGGATCCGTCCGCGAAGAACCTCTCCGCGGCCCAGGAGGCGTGCAAGGACAAGCTCCCGCCGGAGCCCCCTCCCGTGCAGGCCGCCCCGAAGGCACTCGACGCCGCCCGCAAGGAGACCGCTTGCATGCGCGCGGAGGGCGTCACCTGGTATCCGGAGCCGGACCCCGTGACCGCCGAGTTCGACGACAAGGGGCTCACCGTCGAGCAGCGGGGCGAGCTCAGGACCAAGCACCGCGACGCCCTGCTGAAGTGCAAGGGGAAGGCCGAGGGTGCGCCCGACGGCGTGGTCGGCGGATGAACGAGCTGCAGGACGTCGTGGAAGACGTGAGCAAGGACGCCCAGGACGACACGGCTGCCGTCATGGCAGCCGCGCCCGCATCCTCCACGCTCCACCGGGGACGGCGGGTGGTGCTCGCGGTCGTCGCCGGGGCCGCGTTGATGGCGATCGGCGGTCTGCTGGCCACCACGCTGGTGAAGTCCCCGGCGCAGGTGGCCGCGGAGACCGGACCGCCGGCGCAGGGGGCGCTGACGGCGGAGGTCGAGCAGCGGGTTCTCGCGCAGAATGTGGTGATGCGCGGGACCGTGGTCGCCGACCAGAGCGTCGAGGTGGCCCCGCAGCCCCGCGCCGGCGACGGCACGGGCCCGCCCGTCGTGACCAAGCTCCCGCTCCGGGCAGGAGACGCGGTGGGGGCCGGGCAACTGCTGGCGGAGGTCTCCGGGCGACCCGTCTTCACGCTCAAGGGGACCCTGCCCGTCTACCGCGACCTCAAGCCGGGTGCCACCGGAGACGACGTGGCCCAGTTGCAGCAGGCGCTACGGGACCTCGGGCACGGCACCGGCACCGACGCGAAGGGCGTCTTCGGGCCGGGGACCAAGGCCGCCCTCGCCGCACGCTACAAGGCCATCGGGTACGACCCGCTGCCCGCTGTGGCGGACGGCGGGGACGCGCTCAAGGCCGCGCGGGAGGCCGTACGGTCGGCAGAGTGGGCCCTGGAGGATGCCCAGGCCCCCCGCGGGGGCGAGGCGACGACTCCCGGAGCCACCGCCGCCGCCTCCGCCTCCCCGGGCACGACGAACGGCGGCAAGACCGACGGCGGATCCAGCGGATCCAGCGGATCCGGCGACACCGGCGACTCCGCCCGGGCCGTCACGCGCGCCCGCCAGGCGCTCACCGACGCCCAGGCCAAGCTGGCGACGGCAGAGGCCGCCGACGGGCCGATGCTGCCCGCCGCCGAGACCGTGTTCGTCGCGGCCTTTCCCGCCCGGGTCAGCGGTGTCGGCGGCCGAGTCGGCGGCCCCGTGTCCGGATCGGTGCTCACCCTCTCCGCCGGGGAACTCGTCGTCGAGGCCTACCTCAAGGAGGACAAGAAGCAGCTGCTGCGCGCCGGCATGGCCGTGGTGATCTCTTCCGAGGTCGCCGGCACCGACGTCCGGGCCAAGGTCGCCCTGGTCGCCACCGAGCGGTCCACCGGCCGGCCGTCCGGACAGCAGTCCGACCCGAACGGCCAGAACGGCCAGCGTGAAGGCCGGGACGGCAGCCAGGGCAAGGGCGGTGGAGCCGATCTCGGCTACCGGATGGTGGTCCGCGCCGACCAGCCGCTGGCCGCCGGTTTCGCCGGGCAGGACGTCCGGCTGACCATCGAGTCCGCCGCCACCGACGGCGAGGCGCTCGTGGTACCGGTGACCGCCGTTTCCGCGAGCCCGGACGGCCGGACCCTCGTCACCGCGGTGGCCGACGACGGCACGCAGCGGCGTATCGCGGTCCGGACCGGCACCAGCGGCGACGGCTACGTGGCCGTGACCCCCGTCCGGCCCGGCGACCTCACCGCCGGTACCAAGGTCGTCATCGGTGCTGCCCCCAAGAGGACGGGCAGGTGAGGTTCCCCCGCCCGCGCCGCCCCCGAGGGGACGAGGTCCCGGAGCCCGACGCCCCCGTCATCGAGTTCCGCGGGGTCGGCCTCACCTATCCCGGTCCGCCGCCCGTCGCGGCCCTGCACCCCTGTGAACTGGTCGTCGGACGCGGAGAGTTCATCACTGTCGTCGGGCCGTCCGGCTCCGGGAAGTCCACCTTCCTCAACGTCGCCGGACTGCTCGACTCCCCCACCAGCGGCCGCTACCTCCTCGACGGCATCGACACCGCCGCGCTCCCCGACCGGGAGCGCACCGCCCTGCGCGGCCGCCGGATCGGCTTCGTCTTCCAGTCCTTCCACCTCCTCCCCCACCGGTCCGCCCTGGAGAACGTCACCCTCGCCATGCTCTACACCGGAACACCGCGCGCGCAGCGCCTCGTACGGGCCCGCGAGGCACTGGACCAGGTCGGTCTCGGGCACCGCGCCGACGCCGTGCCGGGGCGGCTCTCCGGCGGCGAACGCCAGCGGGTGGCCATCGCCCGCGCCCTCGTCGGACGGCCCTCGCTCCTCCTGTGCGACGAGCCGACCGGCAATCTCGACTCCGCCAACGCCACCTCCGTCCTCGGGCTGCTCGACGAACTGCACGGCTCCGGTATGACCGTGCTCGTCATCACCCACGACCCCGAGGTAGCCCGGCGCGGCGCCCGGACCGTCACCATCCGCGACGGGCGGCTGCGTACGTGAGCACCGTCCAGCCGACCCGGCTGTCCGTGCGCGACGCCCTGGCCGAGGCCGTCGCCGGCATGCTGCGCCGCCCCGGCCGGTCCGTGCTCACCGCCCTGGGCACCGTCCTCGGCGTCGGCAGCTTCGTGGCCGTGCTCGGCCTCACCGCCACCATCTCCTCGCAGATCGACGGTCGGTTCAACGTCCTGACCGCCACCGAGGTGACCATCGAGGACGTCGCCTCCCAGCAGGGCGAGTTCACCGGACTGGGCTTCCCCTCCGACGCCGAGCAGCGGCTGCGCGCGGTCGCGGGCATCGAGCACGCCGGGGTGCTGTGGACGGTGCGGCTGGATCCGGGGACGTCCCTCAGCTCCCTGCCATCCGGCGACGGCGGCGCCTCCACCACCGGCACGTCCGTGGTCGCGGCCTCCCCCGGGGCCGTCGCCGCTCTGGTACCCACGCTCCAAGAGGGCCGGCTCTACGACGATTTCGCCGAGCAGAGCGGACAGCGCGTCGTCGTCATCGGCGGCGGACTCGCCGCTCGCCTCGGGATCACCACCCTGGCCACCCGACCCGCGCTCTACATCGGTCGGGAGCCCTTCACCGTGGCGGGCATCATCTCCGACGTGGAACGCAAGCCGGAGAACCTGCTGTCCGTGCTCGTGCCCCGAGCCACCGCCGAGCAGCTGTGGGGGCCTCCCCCTCCCGGCGGCGCGACCATGCTGATCGCCACCGAGCTCGGCGCCGCCCGCCAGGTCGCCGATCTCGCCCCGCTCGCGCTGCGCCCCGACCACCCCGAGTACCTCAAGGCCGTCCCGCCCCCCGACCCACGGACGCTGCGCTCCGGTGTCACCTCCGACCTGAGCGCGCTCTTCCTGCTGCTCGCCGGGATCTGCCTGGTCATCGGCGCGGTCGGAATCGCCAACACCACTCTCGTCGCCGTGCTGGAGCGGACCGGGGAGATCGGACTGCGTCGTGCGCTCGGCGGCCGGGGGCGGCACGTCTCGGCCCAGTTCCTCACCGAGTCCGCGGCGCTGGGCGCGCTCGGCGGCCTGGTCGGCACGTCGCTGGGCGAACTGACCGTGGTCGCCGTCAGCGTCGCCCGCGACTGGACCCCGGTGATCCACCCGGCCACCGTCGCCGCGGCGCCGCTCGTCGGTCTGGTCACCGGGCTGCTGGCCGGGCTGTATCCAGCCTGGCGGGCAGCCCGTATCGAACCGGCCGAGGCCCTGCGAAGATAGCCGCGGCACACCCTGACCGTCCGACGACCCTGGAGGTGGTGGTCCCGTGAAGCCGAAGTCGTACGAGGACCACGGCACCGGCGACCCCACCGCCGTCCCGGCCGCGCTCGGGCTCGGCCTGCTCGCCGTCGCGGGCTGGCTGCTGACGACCACCCGCCCCTGGCAGAAGCCGGGGCACGCCCTCGCGCTGGGGCTCGGCTGGACCGCCTCGGGGACGCTGCTGGTGTGCGGGCTCGTGCTGCTGGCGCGGTGCGTGCGTACCGTGCACGGCCGGCCGGACGCCCACACCAGAACCGACACCGGAACCGACAGCGGAACCGACACCGACGCGAGCACGCACGGCAGCTGAGGGAGCGGCTCCCCCGCAAGTGCTGTGGCCGGAAAGGTGAACCTTGCCGGTCACAGCACTCGGAGGCCGCCGCCCGGTTCAGGCCTTCGGGGCCACCTTTGACAGGCCGTTGATGATGCGGTCCATCGCGTCGCCGCCCGTCGGGTCGGTCAGGTTGGCCAGCATCTTCAGCGTGAACTTCATCAGCACCGGGTGGGTCAGGCCGCGCTGCGTGGCGACCTTCATGACCTTCGGGTTGCCGATCAGCTTCACGAAGGCGCGGCCCAGCGTGTAGTAGCCGCCGTAGGTCTCCTTGAGCACCTTCGGGTAGTTGTGCAGCGCCAGCTCGCGCTGCGCCGGGGTGGCCCGGGCCTGTGCCTGCACGATGACGTCGGCCGCGATCTGGCCCGACTCCATGGCGTACGCGATGCCCTCGCCGTTGAACGGGTTGACGAGCCCGCCCGCGTCACCGACGAGCAGCAGGCCCTTGGTGTAGTGCGGCTGCCGGTTGAAGGCCATCGGCAGGGCCGCGCCGCGGATCGGCTGGGTCATGTTCTCGGGGGTGTAGCCCCAGTCCGCCGGCATCGAGGCGCACCAGGCCTTGAGGACCTCGCGCCAGTCCAGCTCCTTGAAGGCGGAGGAGGAGTTGAGGATGCCGAGGCCGACGTTGGACGTGCCGTCGCCCATGCCGAAGATCCAGCCGTAGCCGGGCAGCAGCCGGTCCTGGGGGCCGCGCCGGTCCCACAGCTCCAGCCAGGACTCCAGGTAGTCGTCGTCGTGCCGCGGCGAGGTGAAGTACGTACGCACGGCGACGCCCATCGGGCGGTCCTCGCGCCGGTGCAGGCCCATCGCCAGGGACAGCCGGGAGGAGTTGCCGTCGGCCGCGACGACCAGCGGGGCGTGGAAGGTGACCGGGGTCTTCTCCTCGCCCAGCTTCGCCTGCACGCCCGTGATGTGGCCGGTGCGCGGGTCGCGTACGGGCTCGCCGACGGTGCAGCGCTCGTACAGCCGGGCGCCGGCCTTCTGCGCCTGGCGGGCCAGGGTCTCGTCGAAGTCGTCGCGCTTGCGGACGAGTCCGTAATCCGGGAAGGAGGCCAGTTCCGGCCAGTCCAGCTGGAGCCGCTGGCCGCCGCCGATGATCCGCAGGCCCTTGTTCCGCAGCCAGCCGGCCTCTTCGGAGATGTCGATTCCCATCGCCACCAGCTGCTTGGTGGCACGCGGGGTCAGTCCGTCGCCGCAGACCTTCTCGCGCGGGAACGCCGTCTTCTCCAGGAGCAGGACGTCCAATCCGGCCTTGGCGAGGTAGTAGGCGGTGGTCGAGCCGGCGGGCCCGGCCCCGACGACGATCACGTCCGCGGAGTGTTCGGAGAGGAGCTCGGTCACTGCGGGGTCTCCCGAAGGCTCGATAAAGGGTGCCCAACGGCACCGGACATGTGCAGTCTATGCAGCGAGAGAGAACGCGATCAGAAGGGCCACCCACGTTGACAAGCTCGCCGACCTCGCCGACCCGGCCGCTCCCCGCCGTACAGCTCCGCGTGCCCACCGACGAGGACGCGCACGCCTGGCACCAGGTGTTCGCCGACCCCGACGTCATGGAGTTCCTCGGCGGTCCCGCGGAGCTGTCCGCGTACGAGGAGTTCACCGCGCGCCAGCGCATGCACGACGCCCAGCTCGGCTACTGCCTGTGGACCCTGCTGGACGGGGAGGGCGCGGTGATCGGCTTCACCGGCGCGCAGCCGTGGCCCCGGGAGAAGGAGTGGGGGCCGGTCGGGGAGATCGAGATCGGCTGGCGGCTGGGGCGCTCCGCGTGGGGGCAGGGCTACGCGTACGCCGCTGCGCTGGCCACGCTGGAGCGGGTCCGCGAGGCGGGTGTGCCGTCCGTGGTGGCGATGATCGACGCCCGCAACGCCCGGTCCGTCGCGGTCGCGGAGCGGCTCGGGATGGAGCTGGCCGAGGAGTTCACCACCCCGGCAGGCAACCCGGCCCGCCGCTACGCGCTCTCCTTGGGCCGGGGCTGAGGAAGGGGCGTGGGCGTACGGGTCCACGCGGGTACGGGGCCGCGCGCGTGGCCCCCGTACGCCCCCGCCCCCTAGAACACCGAAAGGCCCGTCAGGGTCGTGAAGCGGTCCAGGGCCGCCACGCCCGCCACCGAGTTGCCGCGGGCGTCCAGGCCCGGGCTCCATACCGCGAGGGTGCACTGGCCCGGGACCACGGCGACGATGCCCCCGCCCACGCCGCTCTTGCCGGGCAGGCCGACGCGGTAGGCGAACTCGCCCGCCGCGTCGTACGTCCCGCAGGTCAGCATCACCGCGTTGATCTGCTTCGCCTCGCTGCGCGTGAGCAGCCGCGTGCCGTCCGCCCGGAGCCCGTGCCGGGCCAGGAAGCGCCCGGCGCGGGCCAGGTCGGCGCAGCTCATCTCGATCGAGCACTGCCAGAAGTAGTGCTCCAGCAGCGCGGGCACCGGATTGTCGATGTTCCCGTACGAGGCCATGAAGTGGGCCACGGCCGCGTTGCGGTCGCCGTGCTCCTGCTCGGAGGCCGCGACGTCGGCGTCGAAGCCTATGCCCGGGTTCTGGCTCTCCTGCCGCAGGAACTCCAGCAGTTCGCTGCTCGCGTCGCCCGTCAGGGTCTGGAGCCGGTCGGTGACCACGAGGGCGCCCGCGTTGATGAACGGATTGCGTGGAATGCCGTTCTCGTACTCCAGCTGCACGAGGGAGTTGAACGGGTTGCCGGAGGGTTCCCGGCCGACCCGCTCCCACAGGCTGTCGCCGCCCTCGGCCAGGGCCAGGGCGAGCGCGAAGACCTTGGTGATGGACTGGGTGGAGAAGGGGACCCGCCAGTCCCCCACCCCGAAGACGTTGCCGTCGAGGTCGGCGACGGCCATCCCGAACTGCCGCGGGTCCACGGCGGCGAGCGCCGGGATGTACTCGGCGGGCGTGCCGGCGCCCACCAGCGGGGCGGTGTCCGCCGCGATCCGCTCCAGCAGGGCTTGGTAGTCCACCGGGTCAGGCCTTGGTACCCCGGTGCAGCGCGACGATGCCGCCGCTGAGGTTGCGCCACGCGACCTTGGACCAGCCGGCCTTCTGCAGCAGGGCGGCGAGCGCGGGCTGGTCGGGCCATGCGCGGATGGACTCCGCGAGGTACACGTACGCGTCGGGGTTGGACGACACGGCGCGGGCCACGGGCGGCAGGGCGCGCATCAGGTACTCGGTGTAGACGGTACGGAAGGGCGCCCACGTGGGCTGCGAGAACTCGCAGATGACGACCTGGCCGCCGGGCTTGGTCACCCGGTACAGCTCGCGCAGGGCCGCGTCGGTGTCCTGGACGTTGCGCAGGCCGAAGGAGATCGTCACGGTGTCGAAGACGCCGTCCTTGAACGGCAGCTTCGTCGCGTCACCGGCGGTCAGCGGCAGCCAGGAGTTCTTCTTCTTGCCCTCCAGCAGCATGCCCAGCGAGAAGTCGCAGGGGACGACGTACGCGCCGGTGGCGGCGAAGGGCAGCGAGGAGGTCGCGGTCCCGGCGGCCAGGTCCAGGACCGTCTGCCCGGGGCGAGCGCCGACCGCCTTGGCGACCTCCTTGCGCCACAGCCGGGCCTGGCCGAGGGAGAGGACGTCGTTCGTGAGGTCGTAGTTCGCAGCGACTCCGTCGAACATGGAGGCGACTTCGTGCGGCTGCTTGTCCAGGGAAGCGCGTGTCACTGGCGTTGGCCCCTCGGTGTGCGGTGCGATGCGGATCGGCGTATACCGCCCCATCCTCTCAGGCCTGCCCATCCTCTCAGGCCCGCCCACCCGCTGCGGCGCCGGCTCCGCCCGGGCGGCGCCGGCGGGGCTGTCCCTCACAACTGGTCCGAAGGACAGTTACGCCCGGCCCCCGCCGCCGCGTTCACTGGGCGGGTGCGGCCCGGTGAGGGTCACCCACCGGATCAGGGCCCGAGTCGTGGCCGGTCCGGCAGTGGCCGCCGCGAACAGAAGGCTTCACGATGCCGGCAGGCCATTCCACCGGTCGTTCCCGCCGCAGCGGCCCGCGCGCCAGGCGCCGGGCCGAGCGGCGCAGGCGGCTGCGGCGCACGATCCTCCTCGGCTCGGCGGCGCTGGTCGCGGTCTCGGCGACCGCGTACGCGCTGATGCCCCAGGACGAGTCCGCCACGGTCGCCGGGGGCCGGAGCGCGGTCCAGCCCGAGCCGCAGGACGGGGAGTCCGCGGGGGGCGCCGGGGACCCGGTCCCGCAGGGTGGCAAGCGCTCCCCCGCGCCGGCGAATTCCTCCGCCGCGCCCTCGCAGCAGCCGCCGGGCTCGCCCGCGCCGTCCGCCAGCGCCCCCGCGAAGCCCGCCCGGCCGGGCGTCTTCACGGCTTCCACCGCCTCCGGCACGGCGCAGGGCAAGGGGCCCGCGCTCCGCTGGCGGATCGAGGTCGAGGAGGGCAGCGGGGTCGACCCGGACTCGGCCGCCCGCGCCGTCGAGACGATCCTCGGGGATCCGCGCGGCTGGACCAGGGATCCGGCGTACGGTTTCCAGCTCGTCGGAGCCGGCCAGCCGGTGGACTTCACCGTCAAGATCGCGACGCCCACGACCACCGACCGCCTGTGCGAGGTGGTGACCCCGGAGCTCATCGGCGAGACGAACTGCCGGGCCGGCCACACCGTCGTGGTGAACCTCAAGCGCTGGCAGGAGGGTTCGCCGCAGTTCAGCGGCCCGGTGGAGGAGTACCGGGCGTTGATCGTCAACCACGAGGTGGGCCACGAGATCGGCCGCGAGCACGAGACCTGCCCGGGCCCGGGCAAGCCCGCACCTGCGATGATGCAGCAGATCAAGGGCCTGCTCGGTTGCACGTCCAATGCCTGGCCGTACGACGCCAGTGGAACTTATCTGTCCGGTCCGCGCGTCCCTTAAGCGGGAGAGCCGGCCACAGGACGGGCCGGCCGGGGGCTAGGAGTGGAAACCGTGCGCGTCGTCAGCTTCAGCGTCCCCGCGTGGTTTCCCTCGTACGAGGAGCCGGGCCGGCCGCAGGTGACGCGCGAGGACCACCCGGCCGGGGTCCAGCCGGGCAAGGTCCAGCCCGGCAGGGTCCAGCCGGCCGAGGCGCTGCTCACCGAGCAGGAGTCGGCCGTGTTCCTGTGCCTGGCCACCGGCGCCTCCAACCGCGAACTCGCCGTCGAGCTGCAACTGTCCGTCAGCACGGTCAAGTTCCACGTGGTGAACATACGGGCCAAGCTGGGCGGGATCAGCCGCCTGCAGGCCTGCCTGCTGGCGGCCCTCGCCCGGGAGGACACCCGGCGCGGCGAGGACACCGGGCGCACCGAGGACACCGGGCGGCCGAGCGGGGACGCGGGATCCAGCGGGGACACCGGGCCGAGCGACGGCACCGGATAGAGCCAGAGCGCCCCGCTCAGCGGCGGCGGTGCAGCAGCCGGCCCCCGATGACCGTGGCCACGCACGTGGTCGCCCCCCGCTCCAGCAACTCGGCCTCGTCCGCCACCGCGAAGACCACGAAGCGGGCCGGCACGCCCGGCTCCAAGGCCCCGTGGAAGGCCTGTCCGACCGTGTCCCGCCCCGCGAACGGATCCAGCGCGGGCGCTCCCTCGTAGGGGGCCGACGGCAGGATCGTGAGCCCCGAGCGGACCACCGCCGTGCGCACCGCCGCGCTCGTGAAGCGGCCGCACACCGCCACCACCCCGCGGGCGAGGAGCCGCTGGGTGCCCCGGCGGGCGCTGTTGCCCCACCGCGACTCGGTCATCTTCAGGGCCTCCAGCGCGGCCTCCCCGCTGATCGGGTCGGCGCCGAGCTCGGTGACCTCGTAGGGGTCGTCCGGGTAGTACGTCCGCTCCAGCAGCTCGTCCGCCCCGCGCACCTCCAGCCCCGGGGTGAGCACCCCGGGCCAGCGCCGGGTCCGGGCGTGCGGACAGGCCGCGCCGAGGTCCGCGTACGGCCCCACGCGGGCGATCCGGTCGCCCTCGACGAGGACGGCGCCGCCCGGCAGCGGTGCGGACCCCGGCCCGGCGACGAGGAGTTCGGCGGTGTGCAGCGTCAGCATCGGTTCGAACGCGTCAGTTCGTGGAGATGAGCTTCAGCTCGGGGTGCGCCGTGCCGCCTTCGATGGCGGTGGAGGAGATGTGCGAGACGACGCGGTCGTCGACCGGGTCGTTCGCCGGGTCGTCGTGCACCAGGAGGTGCTCGTACGTCGTCGCGCGCTGCGCCGGGGTGCGGCCCGCCTTGCGGATGAGGTCGATGATCTCCTGGCGGTTGGAGCGGTGCTTGGCACCGGCCGAGGAGACGACGTTCTCCTCCAGCATGATCGAGCCGAGGTCGTCCGCGCCGTAGTGCAGCGAGAGCTGGCCCGCCTCCTTGCCGACGGTCAGCCAGGAGCCCTGGATGTGGGCGATGTTGTCGAGGAAGAGGCGCGCGATCGCGATCATGCGCAGGTACTCGAAGATCGTCGCCTGGGTGCGGCCCTTGAGGTGGTTGTTCTCGGGCTGGTAGGTGTACGGGATGAAGGCGCGGAAGCCGCCCGTACGGTCCTGCGTGTCCCGGATCATCGCGATGTGCTCGATGCGCTCGGCGTTGGTCTCGCCGGTGCCCATCAGCATGGTGGAGGTGGATTCCACGCCCAGCTCGTGGGCGATCTCCATGATCTCCAGCCAGCGCTCTCCGGACTCCTTGAGCGGGGCGATCGCCTTGCGCGGCCGCTCCGGCAGCAGTTCGGCGCCGGCGCCCGCGAAGGAGTCCAGGCCGGCCGCGTGGATGCGGCGGATGGCCTCCTCGGCGCTCACGCCCGAGATGCGGGCCATGTGCTCGACCTCGGACGCGCCGAGGGAGTGGATGACCAGCTGCGGGAAGGCCTTCTTGATGGCGGAGAAGTGGTGCTCGTAGTACTCGACGCCGTAGTCCGGGTGGTGCCCGCCCTGGAACATGATCTGCGTGCCGCCGAGCTCTACGGTCTCCGCGCAGCGGCGCAGGATGTCGTCGAGGTCGCGGGACCAGCCCTTCTTCGCGTCCTTGGGGGCCGCGTAGAAGGCGCAGAACTTGCACGCCGTGACACACACGTTGGTGTAGTTGATGTTCCGCTCGATGATGTACGTCGCGATGTGCTCGCTGCCGGCGTAGCGGCGGCGGCGCACCGCGTCGGCCGCCTGGCCGAGCGCGTGCAGCGGCGCGTGGCGGTAGAGGTCGAGCGCCTCTTCCTTGGTGATCCGGCCCCCTGCGGCGGCGCGGTCGAGGACAGACTGGAGAACGGCCTGGTCGGTCACCGGTGCGTCACCTTTCGGCGGTGTGTCTGTGTCAAGGTCCGGACCGATCCAGCCTACGCCAGGGCTCGGACACGTTTCGGGCACACCCCCCGGAGAACCCTCGGCTCAGCCGAGCGCGCCGTAGACCACGCCCGCCAGCGCCCCGGCGAGCATGAAGGGGCCGAAGGGCATCGCGGTCTTGCGGCCGGCCCGGCGCAGCAGCATCAGGCCGAGGCCGTGGACCGCGCCGGCGAGGAAGGCCGCGAAGGTCCCGGCGAGCAGCACGGGCCAGCCGTACCAGCCCAGGACCTGGCCCAGTGTGAGCGCCAGCTTGACGTCACCGAAGCCCATGCCGCGGGGGTTGATGAGGAAGAGCGTGAAGTACCAGCCTCCGAGGGAGAGACCGCCGAGCAGGGCCGTCGGCCACGAGCCGGCCGTCCCGGGGAGCAGCGCGGCCAGGCCGAGGCCGGCCGCCGTCGCGGCCGCCAGTGGCAGCGTGAGGACGTCGGGCAGCCGGAACACCGCCCGGTCGACGAGGGCGAGCAGGACACCGAAGGGCGTGAGGGCCAGCCACACGAGCAGTTCGGGGCGGGCGCCCACGGCCGCGGCGAGGGCCGTGCAGGCCGACGCGACGAGGAGCACCACGACCGGGGCGGGTGCGTAGGCCCTGGGGTGCGCCCCGGTGTGCGCCGCCCCGGTGTGCGCAACGGTGTGCGCGCCGCAGGGCAGGCACACCCCGCGGCCGAGCCATCCTCCGGCCGGGCCCGTCAACGGGTGCCCGGACGGGCACCGCGTACGCCACGCGTCTTCGAGGCCGACGGAGAGCCGGTACGCGGCGCGCGGCACGAGGAGGCCGGTGGCGGCGCCCCACGCGGCGGCGCCGGCGGACACGAGCGCCTCCGTGACGTCCATCCGTCAGCCCGCCGCCGCGCTGTCGCCCCGCCAGGTGGGCAGCAGCTCGTCGAGGAGGGCCGTCGTACGCGGCGGCAGGCCCCGGCCGCCGCCGAGTTCGGCGGCGCGCGTGGTCAGCGAGGCGGCGAGGGAGGTCAGGCGCCCCATGTCACCGGTGGCGTGGGTGGCCCGCAGGAGCTCGTTCCACAGCCGCTCGTCGGAGGGCGACACGGCCAGGGCGCTGGAGAGCGCGGCAATGGCCTGCTCGGGCTGGTGGTTGGCCAGCTGGTGCTCGGTGAGGGCCAGGGCGACATCGGTGACCAGCAGCGGCAGCTGCGCGTCGATGATCTCGTGGGAGAGCCATCCGTACCGTCCCGCGGGGCGGTCCGGGAGCAGGCCGCCCCGTACGAGGTTCAGCGCGTCGCTCAGCAGACGCTCGCGGATGCCGGCGTTCCGGGCGCCGCGGCCCTGCGTGGCCTCGTGGTGCAGTGACCGCACCACGTCGAGGTCGCAGACGACGGAACGGGCCAGGCTGAGCCGGCCGGCGGCCCCCTCAAGGAGCCGGGCAGTGCCGTCGGGTTCAAAACCGAGCCACTCCCGCAGCCGCTCGATCAGCGCGTCCCGGACGTCGTCGGTCACACCGCGGGGCCACAGCGCGGCGGCGAGCACCCGTGGGTTGACGCCTTCGCGGTGCAGCAGGAGCATCGCCAGCGCCTCGTGCATCAGGGCCGAGCGGTCGGGATCCGGGGACTCCAGGCCGATGACCTCGAACGGGCCCATGAGCCGGGCGTAGACCGCCGGGCGGCCCTGCTCGGTGACGTCCACGAGGAACGGCGGAGCACCCGGGTCCGGGTTCGGGTCGTGCCCGGCCTCGCCGTCGGCTTCCCGGAAGAGCTGTACGACGGCCTCGTGCTGGGCCCGCGGCAGCGTCTGGGCCTGGATTTCGAGGCCCAGCACCGGGGCGAGCAGCCGGCCGTCGGAGGTGACCTCCAGCTCCCAGACCGCGCCGGGGAGGTTGTTCGTGGCCGTACCGACGAGGTAGCCGATGCCGAGACGGGCCGCGCCCGTACCCAGTGCCGTGAGCTCGGCGGCCTGGGCTTCGGTCGGTTCGGCGGCGAGCAGCACGAGGTGCGGCGCCCACCGGTTGTTCTGCGCGTGGCCGCTGCGGCCGGTGAGGACGGAGTCGTGGCCCGCCGCGCCCAGCGCGCCGGCCCGCTGCCGGGTCTCGGCCTCCATGACGGGCAACAGGTCCTCGATCGTGGGCAGGTGGCGCAGCCGGGAGGGGGCCAGCGCGCTGAGCTCCTCACCGAAGCCGACCAGGGTGATCGCCAACCGGTCCGACCAGCCGTTGGTGGCGAGTTCGGCGGCGATGGAGGACATGACCGCGGCCCTGTCCTCGGGGCCGCCGGTCAGGGTGACCACGCCCGGTACGGATTCCAGGTTCAGCAGCAGCCGGTTCCCGTCGACGGTGCCGAGGCTGACCAGCCCGGGGTACGGGGCCGCCGTGTCGCTGGCCGGGGCGGAGTCGGCGGCGGTCTCGTCCAGCCGCCACACCGTCTGGTCCTGGCCCAGCTGCCACGGCGCGGGCGGGGTGGCCTCCCCGTCGCCGAGCTGGAGGTGGATCTCGCCGCCGACCAGCCAGGCCGCGTACACGGTCGGCAGCGGGCGGGAGGCGGCGGTGAGTGCCTCGGACAAGCCGCGCAGGGAGCGGTCGAGGCGGCGTACGGCCTCGGGGTCGGCGCCGACGAACAGCGCGTCCTGCACGTTGGCGGCTTCACCCGTGGGGACGGGCGGCGGCGTGGCGCCGCGGCCGGTGACCGCGCCCATCGCGGACTGCCACAGGGCGGTACGGCGACGGCGGCCGAGCGCGGCCAGCAGGCCCGCGGCCAGCAGCGGGGACGCGAGGAGGGCCTCGGGGAGGCCGAAGGAGGAGTCGTCGGCGGCCGTCGCGTGCGCCTGGTCGCCGGCTTCGGCGGCTTCGGCGGCAGCGGCGGAGCCCTTCGCGGCGTCGGCGTGGCCGCCCGCGGCCCCCGACTTGTCCTGCGTGGCCCAGTCCCGGGGAAG
Source organism: Streptomyces sp. NPDC028910 (assembly GCF_055564955.1). Classification (NCBI taxonomy): domain Bacteria; kingdom Bacillati; phylum Actinomycetota; class Actinomycetes; order Kitasatosporales; family Streptomycetaceae; genus Streptomyces; species Streptomyces sp. NPDC028910. The sequence continues at coordinate 433,769 of NZ_JBVHVF010000001.1, forward strand.
GACGATCTGCGTGGTGTCGGTGTCCACGGCCCCCGGGGAGGCGGCCGCGCCCTTCTCGGCCGTGTGGCCCGAGGGCAGCGGGTGGTCGCCACTCTTGGCGTACTCCTCGATCTGCCCGCGCACCTTCTCGGACACCTGCGGCGCCTCGTCCGGCATCTCCACGAGATCGCCGCCGTACGCGTCCGCGGGCATCTCCATGATCCAGCCGGGCCGGATCAGACTGGCCTTCGACAGCTTCTCGCCGTCGGGCTGCACCCGGTCCTTGTTGAGCTCGTAGATCTCGGAGTAGCGGCGGCCGTCACCCAGGTGCCGCTCCGAGATCTCCCACAGCGAGTCGTGGTGGCGGCCCTGCGGAGGCTGGATCCGGTAGAACTTCGTACCGTCCTCCTTGGCCTGCTCCGCCGCCTTCCGGTCGGACTCCGCCTGCTCCGCGGCCTGCTCCTGGGCCGCCTGCTGCGCCTGCTGCCCGGGGGTCTGCTGCGCGGACGCCGTCACGCCCGGGCGGTGCTGGTCCTCCAGGGACTGGCCGAGCTGCGACAGACCGGGGGCGAAGCTCGCCGCTCCGGCGGTCACCAGGAGCAGGGCCGCGACCAGTTGCCGGGCGAGGGCCTGGCTCGCCCCGGCGGCGGGCACGCGCGCCGGCATCCCGAACCCGGACACGGCGGCCTTGACCTCGACCAGGACGCACGCCGTGAACTGTGCCCAGGCCAGCCACACGACCACGGACAGCACGTAGATGAAGGTGTCGACGGTGATCTGCTGCTGGAGCATGTCCAGCGACGGCACCTCGTCGGGGAACGGCCACCCGATCTGGGACGCGAGCGCCACGGGGACGCCGAGCACCAGGGCGGCCAGCGCCAGGAACGCGAGGAACGCCTTGACGAAGTCGCCGAAGGTCCGTCGTGGTCTCGGTGCGGCGCTCGTACGGGAGGTTCTGCGTGCCATGGCGGCTTCCTGTGTGGAGAGGTGCGGTGGGTGGGACGGGTGGGCGGACTATCCGGTCAGGGACTCGGCGATCGCTCTGCCGCGTACCGTGACCGGTCCGCGGTGGTACAGGCCGAGCACGGGTCGGTAGGTGAGCTGGATCTCGACCTGGACCTGCTGTGCGTTGGCGGCGACACAGCCGGACGCCATCCGGTCGGGGAGGGACATCTCCGCCTGCGTGGTGAATTGGCGCACCCGGGCGTCGCAGTTCTGGTACCTGATCGGGGCGCCGCCCGTGCCCGCGTAGAGGGCGGCACGGTCGATGTCCTGCGCGGCGTACCGCGCGGCCTGCTCGGCGATGTCCGCCGCCCGCTCGCGCTGGGAGATCGCCATGCCGCCGTCGACGACGAAGGCGGCCAGGGCCAGGAAGAGGATGCTGAAGATGATCAGGGCGCCGGCGCCGGAACCGCGGTCGTCCAGGGCAGCCCCGCGCGCCGCGAGGCGGGCCCGCAGCCCGTCCAGGAGGCTTCTCATGCCGCCCTCCGGTAAGGGTCGAGCGGCGAGGTGGCCTTGCCGCTGAGCCGGGTCGGGACGTCGAGGCCGAGCATGGCGAGGCCGCGGATCTCGCAGGCGACCTCCACCGTGAAGAACCCGCCGGGTTCGAAGCCCGCGCTGGTCTTCGTCACCGTCACCGGGCCCGAGCAGACATCGTCCAGATCGGCCTCCGCCGCCCTGCGGGCCTCGGCCATCGCGGTGTTCTGGTCCCGCTGGATGGAACCGGCCCGGGCCGCGTCGCGCGCGGCGCCGTCGACCGCCCCGCGCCCGTTCGCCAGCTGGCCGAAGGCGACGAGGACCAGGATGAAGAGGAAGAAGACGGGGGCGATGATGACCACCTCGATGGTGGAGATCCCCCGGTCTCCGGCCACGCGGTCACGTGCCCACTGCTCTGTCCGCACGGTCAACGGACCGTCACCCCCCGTCCTGCACGAAACGCTCGACCGGCCCGCTCGACTGCGCGTGGATGGTCAGGTTGAGCCCGGGCACGATGCTCGGCGCCTGGGCCGTGATCTCGACGCGCACAGTGTTCGGCGCCGGCTGGTCGGTCACCACGACCGGCCTGAGGACCAGCTGCGGCCCGAGCTGCTCGATGTAGCTGTTCACCGTGGCACGCGCCTTGCCCTGCCAGCCGCCCGGGTTGGCGTCCGCGCTGGCCCGCGCCTCGCGGGCACCGGCCTGGGCCGCTGCCTGCGCCACCTGGTCCGCGAAGGAGTACATGGCGAACTGGACCGCCGCGAAGATCATGAAGAACAGCAGCGGGGTGAGGAAGACGAACTCGATCGCGGACATGCCGGAGTCGCCCCGGGCGGAGGCGGCCTCCGTCCTGCGGCGTACGGCGCCGCGCAGCCGGGCTGCGCAGCGGGTCACGGCTTCGGTCACGGGAAGGGACTGCTGCTAGCAGGTCTTGGACTGGTTGGCGCCCGCGATGCAGTCGCCGACCTTGTCGGCGCCCTCGCTGAGCGCGGTGTTGAGGATCGCCGCGACGACGCCGACGATCGCCACGACGACGGCCGAGATGATCACCCACTCGACGGCGGACGCGCCGCGTTCCGCCTCGCCCGAGCGGGCGCGCTGCACACGGCCCTGCAGGAAGGTGACCAGGAAGTCGAGAGCCGGGTGGCTACTGCGGAATCCGTTCATGGTGGGGGAGGTCCTCTCGAGGAATGGGAAAACGGAAGGGGGTCGGGAGGTCAGGCGCCCTGGAACACGCGCATCGCCGCCGGGTAGATCAGGAAGACGAGGAAGCCGGCGCAGAGCAGGAGCTGGGCCACGAGCATCGACTGCGACTTCTCGCCCGCGCTGCCCTCGATCTCGGCCATCTCGCGGTGCCGCATCGTTTCGGCGCGGGAGGCCAGGGAGTCCCGTACCTTCGCGCCGTCCTCCGCGACGAGTCCGAGCGCGCTCGCCAGGTCCTTCAGCTCCTCGACGCCCAGCTCCTCGCCGAGCGTGCCGAGCGCCTGCCACTGGCTGGTACCGGTGATCCGGGCGTCCGCCAGGGTGTTGCGGATGCGTCGCAGCGCCCAGCCGTCGCTGATCTCGGCAGCGGCCATGAGCGCCTCGGGCAGACCGCGGCCGCCCGCGAGGTTCATCGCGACCAGGTCGAGGTAGGCCCCGATGACACGCCTCAGGTCACGGCGCCGCTCCGCCGCGTCCCGTCGTACCTCCAGGTCGGGGAGGAAGAAGAAGACGGCTCCGAAGACCAGCGCCATCCAGACCGGGATGACGGGTCCGCTGCCGAGGCCGAGCTGCCAGACGATCGCGAAGAGGAACGGGCCGAAGAACAGGCCGGCCGCCCCCAGCAGGATCTTCGTCGCCAGGAAGTTCTCCCAGCTGCGCTCCAGAACGTTCAGGTCGGCCCGCAGGGACCGCTGTTCCCAGCCCTGCTGCCGGTAGAAGTCGGCGATCCGGACGCCGATACCGGCCCGGAGCGTGCCGAGCCGCCCGGAGTCCTCGTTCTGTTGGGCCGCGCGCGAGGGCGACTCGTACAGCGCGCCGCGCGCCCGCATCGCGTCGATCCGGGCCACGGTCGCCACCGCGCCGCTCTTCGAGGGCACCAGGGCCCGTACGAGCGCGTAGATGCCGAGACCGAGGATCGCCCCGATCACGACGGGAAGGGTGAGGTTCACCTCGGACCGACCTCCTCACGTTCGGACGGGGGCTGCACGAAGCGCACCGGCTGTGCGTCGTGGACCAGGAAGCGTTCGGGCGTCTCGATCGTGGACAGCTTGCGCAACCACCAGAAGCCCAGGGCGAACAGGCCGCACACGCAGGCCAGGACCATCTGGCCCACGGGCGAGTTGTACGGGGACACGAAGTCCGGGTTGAAGATCGACAGGCCGATGACGAAGGACACGCTGACGCCGACGACGATCTGCACGCTGCGCCGGGTGCTGGAGCGCTGGGCCATCACCCGCTGGCGCATGTCGACCTCCTCGCGGGCGGACTTGGCCAGCGCGCCCAGTACCTGGCGCAGACCGGGTCCCCGGAGGCGGGCGTTGAGGATCAGCGCGGCGACGATGATGTCGGCGGACGCGTCGTTGATCTCGTCGGCGAGGTGCTGGAGCGCGTCCGGCAGCGGCATACGGGCCCGCAGCCGGTCGACCAGCGTGTCCAGGTGGGGGCGCAGGGCAGGGGCCGCGGCGCGGGCGGACGCGGGGATGGCCTGTTCCAGGCCGACCGCCCCGGCGATGGTGTCGCGCAGCGACTCGGTCCAGGACGCGAGGGCCTCGACGCGACGCATCGCGGTCCGCTCCTCGGCGGCGCCGCCGAAGAGGCGGTCCCAGAAGAACACGAGCACACCGGTGGCGATGCCCGCCACCGCCCAGCGGGTCAGCAGCAGGATGGCCAGGCCGGCGCCGACCGCGAGGGAGCCGCGCCGGCCGGCGAACCGGGCCAGTTCGGCGAAGCGCTCGCGCGAACTGGCCTTCTCGTGTTCCGCCTTGACCGGGAGGCCGCGGATCGCGGCGGTGAGCAGGGCCAGCCCGCCGCCGACGACCAGGCCGCACAGGAGCGCGTACAGGACGGGCAGCGAGAAGAGGCCGCCCATGGAGGTGATGCCGTTCATGTCCGCCTCACCCCCAGGATCCGCTGGGGCGGTAGCCGAAGGGAACGAGCTCCTCGATGCAGGAGATCGGTGCGTGCGGGACGACCCGGCCGTCGGCGGTCTCCGCGAAGACCTCGCTGGAGAGCACCCGGCCGTCGACCCCGTTCACCTCACGCACGGAGGTGACCACGCGGCGGAGCCTGCCGCCGCTCTGGAAGGCGTTGCGACGCTCGACGAAGACCACGAAGTTGATGGCTCCGGCCACCAGCATCTGACTGGCCTCGATGGGCAGCCGTTCGGCCGCCTGGAGCGCGTAGGTGGAGATGCGGCTGAAGACCTCGCTGGAGCTGTTGGCGTGGATCGTGGAGAGGGAGCCGTCGTTGCCCTGCGACATCGCGTTGAGCATGGTGACGATCTCGTCGCCGAGGACCTCGCCGACGATGACCCGGGACGGGTTCATGCGCAGCGAGCGGCGGACCAGCTCGGACATCATGATGGCGCCCTGGCCCTCGGAGTTGGGCAGCCGCTCCTCGAAGGCCACGACGTTGGGGTGCAGCTCCGTGAAGGTGTCGAGGCCCAGCTCCAGGGCCCGTTCCACGGTGATCAGTCGTTCGCTCGGCGGGATCTCGTTGGCGAGCGCGCGCAGCAGCGTGGTCTTTCCGGCGTTGGTCGCGCCCGCGATCATGATGTTCTTGCGGGCACGGACCGCGCAGGACAGGAAGTGGCCCAGCTCGGGGGTGAGCGTGCCGTTGCCCACCAGGTCCGACATGAAGACCTTGCCCATGCGGGCCCGCCGGATGGAGAGCGAGGGCCGCCGGGTCACGTCCATGACGGCGGACAGGCGGGAGCCGTCGGGCAGCCGCAGGTCGAGCTGGGGGTTGGCCGAGTCGAAGGGGCGCGAGGAGAGGCCGGAGTAGGCACCGAGGACCTGGATCAGCTCGATGAGTTCCTCGTCGGACTCGGCGACGGGATCGACGCGGACCTCGTTGCCGTTCGCGTATCCGACGAAGACCTGGTCGCAGCCGTTGATGTCGATGTTCTCGACTTCGGGGTCGTCGAGCAGGGGCTGCAGCCGGCCGACGCCGAAGAGCGCGGCGTGCACGGCGGAGGCGAACTGTTCCTCGGTCTCCGCGTCGAAGGGGGTACGGCCGGCGTTGATCTCGCCGCGCGCGTACTCCTCCAGTATCTGGGCGATGACGGCGCGGGCGTATTGCCGCTCGTCCTCGCCCGACATCTGGGGGAAGCCCGACAGCTGGTCCACCCGGCGCTGTTCGGCGATGCGGTCGCCCGCCTCCTGCCGGAACCGCTTGACGAGCTGATGGTCGACGGCGCTCATCGGACCGTGCCCGGGACGGGTCCGGAGGCGGGACCGCGGTGGTCGGCCGGACCACCGTGGCCGCCGGGACCACCGTGGCCGCTGAGACCACCGTGGCCACCCGGACCGCCGTGGCCGCCGGGACCGGTGGGAACGGCCCACGCGGCCCCGTACTGCTGGTTCAGATCGAAGGAGATCTGCCGGGCGGACCGGATCAGCAGGGACTTGTCCAGCCGGCCTCGCCGACGCCCGGCCAGCTGCTCCGCCCCCGTGGGGTCGTACGCGAGGGTGCCCATGACGCGGACGCCCGAACGCGACGCGACCAGCATGTCGTTGACCTGGTTGGACACCTTCGACGAGTCCTTGGGCTCGGCCACCAGCAGCACCCCCAGGAGCGGGGTGCCGGGCTGTGCGGGACCGCGCTGCTGGCCGTGCAGCCGCGCGGAAAGGGCCAGGGCCCTGTCCCGCACACGGGCGATGCTCTCGGGCTGCGTGCGGGCCACCAGCAGCACCAGGCTCGCGTGGGCGAACAACTCCAGCGCGGGGCCGTCACCGGCGATCCGCCCGCAGTCGGCGATGACGTCCGCGGGCGCGTGCGGGGACTCCGCGAGCGTGGCGAAGGCGCGGCCCAGCAGGGACCACTGGCCGACGAGGCCCGCGGACTGCTCGGACGAGCCGAGCCCGACGAGTACGTCGAGGCCGCCGGACATGGTCTGCGCGTGGTCCCAGAGCTGGTCCGCGGCGAGGCCGCGACGCGCGGTCGCGGCGATCGACAGCATGCCGGTGTTGGGGTTGAGCGGTCCGCCGTGGGCTGCCGAGCCGCGGTAGACGAGGTCTCCGCCCGCTGCGTCCGTCTCCGCGAGCAGCGCGCGACGCGGCCAGACGGCCGCGAGCGCAACGGCCGTGGTGGTCACGCCGGGTGACCCCTTGTCGGCGGCGAGTGCGATGAGCGCCATTTCTTCTGCTTCCTGTGCGCTCGTGAATCAGCCGGAGGCCGACGGGATCAGCACCAGGGCGACCTGGCCGGCCGCGGCCGCCTGGGTCAGTGGCGCGATCTCGTTGGCGCTGACCATGACGGTGACGGGCAGGTTCCCGCTGCCGATGGTGTCCTTGTCGCCGACGACGACGTCGTTGACCCTGGCGTCCTTCACCAGCAACGTGTTGGCCTCGGCGGCGGCGCCCGAGCCGTTGCCCGCGGGCTTGGCGGCATCGGAGCTCACGCGGTAGGCGGAGACACGGTCGCCGACCTTGATTCCGGCGGGGTACTGGCCCTCCTTGAGGGAGAGTCCGACGTACGCCTTGCCGTCCGGCAGGCCCTTGCCCTCCGAGAACATCTCGCCGACCGCGATGGTGCCCTTGACGAGCGTGTTCTTCGCCTGGAGCTTCATCAGCGCTTCCCGCTGCTCCCAGCGGATGTAGTTGACGGCGGAGTCGTCCGCCACCATCACGGGCGTCACGTTGTCCTTGGTGACGGACTTGCCCGCGGGGATGTCGGCCGAGATCCGCACGACCTCGATGCGCTCACCTGCCCGCAGGACGAGCACGGTGGCCCCGAGGGCTCCGACGAGGATGAGCAGAACCGCCAACGCGGCCAGCGCCGGCTTGCGTTCGCGTCCCGTAGAGGGCAGTCGCTCGCCGGCGCCCTGAGCGGACCCGGGACCCCTGTGGTTCGCCGCGCCCGAACGTTCCTGGACCTTCACTCCAACGCTCCCCCGTGCACTGCGACAGACAAAACCGGTCATTCAAGAACAGAACGTCGCCTGTTGATGAGCTGACCGGACTATTAAAAAGTAAGGTGATCGCACGGTAGCAGTAGCACATAGGCACCTCAAGGCGAGTCCGCCGCCGGGGGGACACCACGCTCATAAATGAGTACGCGTACTCAGACAACGTTCCCTCCCTGCGGGGAGGATGGGGGCCACGACCGCCGCCACGAGCCGGAGGAGCCCGCGATGCACACCCCGTCAACCGGCCCGCCCCGGCCACGCGTCCGCCCCCACGGAGCCTGGTACGCCGCACCGGCGACACTGCTCCTCGCCGCCCTCGCCCTCGCGGGAATCGGCGTGACGACAGGCCTGTTGCTCACCGCGGGCAAGCACTTCGTGTGCGACGCCACCACAGAATGTGCGCAGACTCCTCACGAATCGGGCTACCAGCCCCCCGCCTGGCCGCACGGGCCCTTCATCGCCGCGGCGGTGTGCGCGTGCGTCGCAGGCGTCACATTCCTCGCAATCCTGGTCGCCCGGCGGCGCACCCGCTGATCTCCTCGGGATCCACGCGCGTTCGCCCTGGCGAAACCATTCTCCACACGGGTAGCGTCGTACAGCTTCAGATGACCCCCGCCCCACCAGGAGCCGCCCAGTGAACCGCCGCACTTTGCCCGTTGCAGTCGCCGCAACGGCAACTGCCCTGCTGCTGACCGCATGCGGCGGGGGCAACGACAAGGGCAACGACAAGGGCAACAGCAAGATCGCCGGAGCGGAGGAGAGCGGCGCTCCGGCATCCGCGTCGCCGAGCGTGAGCCCGTCCAACACGGTGGAGCGCCCGAAGATCACGCTGCCCGCGGACTACAAGAACGAGTTCGAAGGCTGGACCACGGGCGATCCCGTGAAGGACGCCGTCCTGACGGACGTCACCCACCGCATCAACGCGACCGACGCGGCCATCGCGAGCGATGAGGCCGAGCCGCCCGCCATCCCGTTCTACTACCAGCGCGACGCACTGATCGGCGCATCCAAGTGGATCGCCGACTACAAGAGGGACGGCCTCACCGTCACCGGGACGATGCGCTTCTTCAATCCGAAGGTCGAGATCCTCAGCGACAAGTCCGCTGCCGTCACGTACTGCTCGGACGACACCAAGGCCTTCAACAAGGACCGCAAGACAGGCAAGGTGAACATGAGTTCATCGAGCAACCCCTACGTCACGTTCAGCACCAGGCTGGACAAGAACGACAAGGGGGTCTGGCAGACGACCAGGCTCGATTCCAAGAGGGGGGACAAGACATGCGCACCGTGACCGCTGCCGGCCGGTGGGTGATGGTCGGGATCACCGCTACGGCGGTGGCTCTCATACCGACCGCCGCAATGGCCGGAACCGAACGGCCCGGAGGTGAGCAGGGCGGCACCCAGACCGGAGGCGGACTGAAGGGAAGCACGCTCACGTCGGTGATCACGACCACCGGCGACAAGAAGCAACCCGGCACGAAGACCGGAGGCTTCACCGCGGCCAACAACTGGACCCCGCCGGCCTGCTGGTACGAGCCGCGGACGCCCGCCCAGCTCAAGACGTACATCGAGGCCCTCTACAACGAGACGGTGAACTACCCCGGCCAGATGCCCCACGCCGGCAGGGCCGTGGCGGAGTTCAAGAAGATGTACGAGGACGGCGAGTACAAGAACTACAACCTCGACAAGGCCGACCAGGGTGCCTTCTGGGTCGGCGTCCGGGCAGAGGGCCGCGAGCTCGAGCCGGCCGCGCAGGCGTGCAATGAACTGCCCCGCTGGGTCGAGAAGGGCGTCACTCCTCCGCTCCAGAACGCCGTCACGCCGGCGATGCTCGCGCAGATCGCCTACGGCGAGATCCAGCTGCCGACGACCAAGGTCAATCTGGCGCCCGCGAACAACACCAAGGTCAACCTGGGTACGTGGGCCTGGCTCGACAAGGCCGTCTTCGAGGAGAAGAGCGTGACCGCCACGCTCAACGCGGGTGGGGTGACCATCACGGCCACCGCCACCGCCACACCGGCGTCCGTCCTCCTGAAGCCCGGGACGAAGGACGCCACGCTCCACCCCGGCGGCGGCGAGTGCGCGTTCAACCCGGGCGGCGGGGCCGGCGCCCCCTTCACCGCCGGTTCCGAGAACCAGACCCCGCCCTGCGGGGTCACGTACCTGCGCTCCTCGGGCAACGGGACGTTCCCGCTCCAGGCCACCGTCACCTGGACGGCTTCCTGGAAGGGCAGCAACGGCACGGGAGACGTACTCCCCTCCGGCTACATGGAGGGCGAGCCCCAGAACGTGACGGTCCAGGAAATCCAGGCCGTCAACCGCTGACCGACCGCTGCTGCCACCGCCCGCCGGGGAGACCCATGCCCCGGCGGGCGGAGGCACGGCATCCGCACCCTCGCGGGTCAGCCGAGTTCCGAGCCCTCCGGAAGGAGGTCGGCGATCGCCTGCCACAGCTCCTTGGCGTTGGTACGGCGAACCCGCAGCGGGCTCTCCAGGGTGACCTCACCCTCGCGTACGGGCTCTGCGGGCAGCTCGCGAACCCAGTAGCCCGCCATGCCGCAGTCCCAGACCGCCAGGCCCTTGAAGGTCGGCTCGGGGTTCTCGACGTGGGCGTTCTTCCACACCACCGTCATCCGCCACATGCAGTTGAGCTGCGCGAGCACCTCGACCAGCCGCGCCGGGGCGCCGGTCTGCCGTACGACCTCGTCGGTGTCCACGCTCCCCCGGCTGGCCTCCATGCGCACCATCAGCGCGTCGAGCTCACCGGTCGTCGAGGTGATCACCTCGGTGAAGTCCAGGCCGTCCAGGACGTCGTCGTGCAGGTCGACACTCCGGGCCAGGGCCGGGACGAGCAGGGGCGCCTCCACCGGGAGGTACTCGGACTCGGTCTCACCTGGCCAGCCCTCGTGCACGAAGACGAAGTCGTTGCCGATCACCGCGCCGCTCTCCAGGACGCCCTGGGGACCGGTTATCTCGGTACGGACGATGACGCGCGGCGCCAGCAGGGTGGAGACGAGCGGGTAGAGGTCCCCGATGATGGATCCGTCTTCGCCGACTATTCCGGCCGCGCGGAGTTCGTCCAGCGCGGTATCGAGCTCGCCGGGGACCTCGCTCTCTTCGACGAGGATGCCGAGCACGCTGATGTGCGAGTCCGCGAGGCGCAGCCGGCGGCGGGCTGCATCGATCGAAGGCATTTCAATTCCTTTGAGAAAACAAAATGGTTCGGGAAGATCAGAAGTCGGGCAGATCCATACGGCTCAGGAAACGGCCGGGCCCGGAATACAGAGCGCCGCCGAAGGTGAGATTCCGGGTGTACATGCTCTGCAGAGCCACCGCCAGGGCGACGTCGACGTTGTCGATGTCGCCCTGTGCCACGCCCGAGATGGTCCGCGGGTGTCTCCACTCCGAACGGGTCGTGGTGACGGTGGCACCGTCCCGTATGAGGATGTGCCGGCGCTTCCCGTCGAGTACCTGGTAGCGGTAGTCACGCCCGTAGACGTTGATGCGCAGCGCGCGTCCTCGCCGCGTCACGGCGAAGCGCCGTCGCTTGAAGACCGCCGGCCACTCGTTGACGGTCATCTCCATCATTGCCATCCGCAGGTGATGACGGAAGCCGACCCCGGCGAAGGTGACGGTCGGGAACTGCTCTCCCCAGGCCGCGGAGAGCAGGGTGCTGTGCACCTGGGAGGTCACCTTGATCGGAAATTTCATCTCGATCAGCCCAAACCCGGGCACGTCTCCGGACCACGCGTGCGTCACCACGCGATCGATGTATCCCTCGGCGGGTCCTCGATAGGTGAGTTCGAACGGGATGTTGTGCATTCGGCGCCCCTCGGTCGAATGGGTCGAGTTTACTGCCCGGCCATTTCGCGGGCCCCGCCGCGGTTGCGGCGGCGGCCGGGATCGGCGCCCTCAGTCGAACGGGTTGTATTTGCTGACCAGCTTCTTGGCCCCGTCGGCCAGCCTGCCTGCGCCCTTGGAGATGGCCTCGCCGGCCTTCCCCGCCGCGTCGGCCACCTTGCCCGGCCATTGCTTGACCGTATCCCAGTTGTCGACAATCGAGGCCACGCCGTAGACGACGCCGGTCACCACGACGGCACCAATCGTGATGGGGTTCGGAGCGATCATCGCCGCGGTCAGCGAGGCGTTGAAACCGACCTCCGCGACGTCCGCGACGTAGCCGGCCCCGTCCCTCTTGAAGGCCTCGACCGGGTTGCCCTTCTGGTACAGCTCGAAGGCCCCCACACCGGTCGCGGCGGCGCTGCCCAAGACACCCGCCCCGCGCCAGAAGCCGGCGGTCTTCAGCATGGCCCCGGAGCCCGCGCCGAACCGCGCGAGGGCGCCTCCGCCCATCGCCCCTTCCAGGCGCGCCGCCGGGCCCGCCACCTTGAGGAGGTTGGCTTCCCACGCCCAGTTCTTGCCGACGAGCGCGGCGTACGAGTTGTTGCCCGCCAGGAAGTTGAGCAACGGGGGCGGGATCAGCCGGCCGATCCGGGCGCCCTGCCGGGCCAGCGCCATGGTGCCCGTCGAGCCCTGCCCGCGCAGCATCTGCGCGAGGAAGGTGCCCGGGGCCTTCAGATTCTTGGCGTCCGGCCCCCAGTATTTCTTGAGGTCCCAGATCCCCTTGCCCGCCTTGAACAGGGCGCCGGGGGCGGTCGAGATGAAGTTCACCAGGTCGTAGTAGTCGGCGACGACCTCGCCCATGTTCTTGTCACCGGTGATCTTCGCGACGGCGTCGCTCTTCATCCGGTTCTGCCACTCGGTGTACGTCTCGTGCGGCTTGCGCTTCACCCAGTCGAACTTGCCGTCGTCGGCCAGCGAGGCCGCGCCCGCCAGGATCGCCAACTGCGGGTTGAGCGCCAGCAGTGCCGCGTCCTCGGCAGAGAAGCCGGCCCACAGGAAGCCGCCCGTCGGGTCGCCGTTCTCCGCACGCAGGATGCCGGCCCGCTTGCGCAGGTCCGGCGCGGTTTCGGTGGTCCAGGTCTGGATCGGCCTCAGAGGGCCGAGCTTCGCCGTGACGCCGAGCGACGCGGCGCGCGTGAACGCCTCGGCGATCTTGTCCTGTGATCCGCCCCGGCCGTCCAGCAGCTTCGCGAGCTGCTCGAGGTCCTGCGGATTGGCTTTCCTCATCGGCGAACTCCCCCGTGCGAACATCCGTGCAGTCCTACAAACTGCCCAGCATATAGGCGAGTTCGAGCCAACTCGACCCGGGGGCCCGGTCCCGCGTCACCGCGGCGGCGTCACGCTCCCGGTGAACGTCAGCCCACGGTTCGACGCGTACAGGCGGCCCCGCCCCACGCCCGCCTTGAAGACCCGGGCGGACCGGTCGTCGCTGTCCGTCGCCTCGGGAGCCACCCGCCAGCCGCGTCCCGCCAGGTACTCCGTACTCGCTCGCAGCAGTGCGCCGTTGGACGCCGTCTCCTGCGGGTCCCAGCCCGCGATGCGGGCGGAGTCCCCGTCGAACTCGTCGTCCGGGTACACGGCTCGCGGCGAGGCCGCCCTGATCGCGGCCCGGATCTCGGCGGCCAGGACCGCCGCCGGGGCGGTCTCCCGGCCGGACTCCGGCGTGCCGGTCACGCGTCACCCTCCAGCACGCCGGCGAACGAGATCGCGGGAGGCTGGACGGCGAAGGAGCCACTGCCCAGGCCGGGCAGGACGGCGTACAGCGCGGGGCCGACGGAGGGGGCGGAGAGGCCGGAGGACGAGCCGCTCCCGCCCTCGCCCTCGCTCTCGCTCTCGCTCTCGCTCTCCTGGATCGTCCAGCCGGCCTCGCCCAGCGCCGCCACGAGGGCGGCCGTCAGGTCCTCGGACGACCGGGTCTCGGACTCGTCGAAGGCGGTGACCGAGACGGCCTCCGGTGCCACCGGCGAGGGCAGGTCCATCAGCGTGGCGTCCGCGAGGACCGTCTTGAGAACCGCCCTCGCCTCCTTCACCAGCCGACGCCGCTCCCTCTGGGCCCGTCCGTCGTCATGTCCGTTGTCCTGCCCCATGCGCTGTCCCACCAGTCCTTCCCGATTCCCCGCACACCCCCGCACGCCCCCGCCATGAGCCTAGCCAAAGACGAACTTGACCACGCTCTTCCCGATGTCCTTGCCCTTGTCGAGCGCCGCGCCACCGGTGTTGGCCGCGGACCTGGCGATGTCGCCGCCCTTGTCCACGATCGTGTTCTTGGCGTCGTTCAGGCCCCCGGCTATGTCGGGCACCTTGTCGTAGATCTTGTCCATCGCGCCGTTCGAGATCTTCCAGATGTCCCCGGCGTTCTCGCCCGCCCTCCAGGGCCGCACGAAGGTGTCACCGAGCTCCAGGGCGACGTTCCCGCCGTCCTTGAAGAGCCCTCCCGTCAGGTCCTTGGTGTCGTTGAAGATCTGGGCGCCGTCCTTGCCCAGTTCCGTCCCCAGTTCCTTGACGTGCCCGCCGATCTCGGTGGCCCCCTGCTCGACGATGTCGCCGAACTGCTGGACGTTGTTCGCGATCCGGTCGATCTCCAGGAGCTTGACCACCGGCCACGTGGTCACCTGCAGCAGCTTCTCCGAGGCGATCTCCGCCGCCTTGCCCGCCGCGGCGGCGACGAAGTCCGGCGCGCCCTTGTCCTTCGCCGCCTGGTACGCCTGCTTGTACGCGATGTTGCCGGCGAGGTCGTTGATCTTGCCGAACAGCTGGTCCGGCGGCACGCGGTCCCACATGTTGTGCTTGCCCAGCACGGAGTGGACCTCGACCAGGAGGTCCTTCACCCCCATGCGTCCCGCGAAGTGCGCCTGCACCGCCGCGTCGAGGTCGCCGCCCATCTTCACCACGACGTCCGGCGGGATCTTCCCGTGGAGGAAGCCGACCAGCTCTCGCGCCTCGGCCGCGCCGACCTGCTCGTCGTCGAGGGAGGTGTTCGTGCGGGACAGGGGCTTGGCGTCGCCGCCGAAGAAGATCCGGTGCATGTTGGCCAGCGACCCGGTCTTCGAGTTGTAGTACTGCGAATGGCCACTCGCGCCGTCGGTCGCGAGGCGGGTGATGTCCTTGAAGTCCGCCGGGTCCTTGCCGTGCCCCTGCGTGTACGACACCCAGTCCCCGGGCGCGCGCATCGCGTAGAACTTGGTGTTCGGCATCTTGAAGTCGGCGACGGAGTTGATGTTGGGGCCGAGGCCCGGACTGCCCATGAAGGTGACGTTGTCCACGTTGGTCAGACCCGCCTGCAGCGCCTTGCTCGTGACCAGCGTCCCGTAGCTGTGGGCGAAGATGTCCAGCCCGGCGTTCGGCTTCAGGTTGACGGATATGCCTTGGCGGAAGGCATTCAGGGCCGTGCCGCCCGCGAAGGCCTTGGCCGGGTCCACGGAGTCGCCGAGCTCCGGGGTGTCGTAGCCGAGCCAGCTGACCACGGCCGTACCCGGCTGCTCGACTCCGTTCTCATCGGCGACGAGCTGGTACCCGCCGTCCGAGAAACCATTGAAGTTGTCGAGACGATTGGTAATGCCCGGAACCCGGAAAGCGACATTGTCCGCGTTCTCCAGGTCACCCACCACTTCGGCGATCCGACCGTCCGGGAAGGGTGTCGCCTTGGCATCGGCCGTCGAGCCGAAGTGAGGATCGAAGACCAGGAACTGCCGCGGAACCTCGACCTGTATCTTCTGGCCGGTGTTCGGGTCGAGGGTGGTTTTGACGCGCGGGTTCATGAAGCTCCGCAGCGTGTCCACACGCTCCTTGGTGCGCTTGTACGCGGCGTCGGTGGGCTTGAGCGTCGCCAGGTAGGCGGCTTCCTTGGTGTATTCCGACTGGATCGTCAGCCGGTTCGCTGCGAAGCGGACATTGACCGGGACTCCGTCCAAGTTCCCGACGAGCAACGGATCCGTGGTCGCGAGCGCCGCCTGCTGTGCGGGGGAGAGCTTGGCGAAGTAGTCCTTGACCGCCTGGGCACGCTGCTGCGGAGTGCCGTTCTTCTGCTCTGCGAGAAGTGCCTTCAGGTCGGTCTGGAGCTTCTTGCCCGCATCCGGGTCGCCGGCCACGCCCGGGGGCAGCCCGAACGCCGCGAGAGTGTCGAAGGGCGATTCCGAGGGGGACCGCATGATCTTCGCCCGGCGCCGCAGGTCTTTGGCCGTGTCCCCGAGCCAGGAGGCGATCGCGGGCAGACCGGCCACGAGTCCACCGGCTTCAAGTGCGGTTGCTCTGCTCTTCAGTTGGGGGATCGCGCCGGCCTTGCTGTCCAGCGATTTCGCCAGCCGGTCGAGCATCTCTGGATCCGCGAAAACCATGGCCATGGCCGCGTATCGTAGTACTGCGAACGATTGTATGACCAGCGAAACGATCAACTAGGCAGAGATACGGGGCGATTTGCCATGGGGGCGAACGATGCGGTCGATTTGCGCAAGTTGGCCGCCGACATCAGGGTCTTGCTCGACGAGTCCATAGAGATCGCGGCGGACCGCAACGCCAAGCCGGGTGAGCAGTGGCAGGGGCCCACCGCGACCAGCGTTCGCGGGGAACTCGCCACGCGCAAGACGCGCCTGGGCACGATGGCCGCCGACTTGGAGAAGGAGGCCGGCAACCGGAAGGAGAAGACCTCCCCGAGCCAGCCCAACTGACCTTCTCACTCCTTCATGTACTGCGGGTTCCGGAGGCAGTCCGTCACGATGACGGCGGAGAGCTTGGGGATGACCGCACCCGATGTCGTCTTGAACGGGTACGCGATGACCATGACGGTTCCGGCGCCGGGCTTTTCCACGTACTTGATCACCCCGTCCGGCTTGCCGACAGGCGTGCTGTCCTGCCGCTGACCCACCTTCCAGCCGCCCTGGCTTGTGAGCCGGGTCACGACGCCGCTCGCCAGCTCCTCCGGCGAACGGCCGTCAGAGGCCACTCCGGTCAGGTCGACATCGAACGTGGACTTGACCTTGCTGGCGTCCTTCCCGTCGGTGAAGTCCGGACCACCGCAGTCCGCGTTGCTCCGCAAGCCCTCCTGGGGCTCGACCCCTGGCATGGCCGGCTTCATCGCCTCCCGGACGCCAGGGAGCATGGCCTCCAGGGCGTCCTGGTAGGTGAGACCGCTCTCGTCGCCCTTCTTCGGCCCCGATCCCGACCCGGAACCGGGCAGCATCGAGCAACCGGAGAGCGCCGCCGCCACGAGGACGGAGCACGAGATCTTCCGAATCTTCCGAATGGTTCCGATACGCAACTCTTCGCCACCGCCCTGGTTCCGTCGGTCACCGGCACCCGGTCGAGGCAGTGCGGGGCCGCCCCTCTGGTCCCTACGGGCTCAGCATAGTCACGGATGCGCGTTCGGAAGGGGGATCCATTTCGCATAGGGTTGCGATAGCGTCCGTTGATGCGAACGGAACGTCCGTCGTTCACAGTTACACGGGGAGGGCCGCCATGGATCGTGGCGCAGATATCAAGCAGCTCAGGGAACTGGCCAAGCTGTTCAGCAACAAGGCCGGCGACCTGCAGACGCTGATCAACAACCTGAACTCTTCGACCTCCGGTAGCACCGGCTACTGGAAGGGTCCGAAGTCGGACCAGTTCCGCCAGGAGTGGGAGACCGCTCGTGGAACGTTCACCAAGTGGGTCGACACCCTCAACGACGCCAGCAAGTCGGCGTCCACCAGCGCCGACAACATCGAGCGCGCCACCTGATCGGTCCTGCGGACCGTCAGGCACATACAGCGGCGGGGCGTCCATCGTGAACAGATGGGCGCCCCGCCGTCCGTGGGTCGTGGGTCACGGCTTGGGCTTCTGAAGCTCCTTCGCCGCATCCGAGCTCTGCTGGGCCTCTTCGCGGAGCGACTTCGCCACTGTGCCGCACGTCGCGTGCCAGGTGCTCAACTTGCCCCGCACGTCCGTGGCGTTCGGACCTTCCCAGGTCTTCATCTTTCCCGTGCTGAAGTTGCGCGGTTGCTCCATCATCTTCTCGATGTGGTCGGCGAGCGACCTCAGAGCGCCAGCGCGCTGGTTGAGTTCTTGGATGTCCGGGTTACCCATGGCAGCCTCCCCCGCTGTCTCGACAACCGTCCCAGCATATCGATGGGACGGGTCCGGCCGAGCCGTCCCCCCGAGGGCTTCTTGCGGTTCGTGAACGCCCTCCCGACCGTCGGAGCTGTCAGGGGGCATGACTACGCTGCCACTGTCCGATCAACCTATGACCGAGTCGCAACAGACGTTACGGATGTCAACTATGCATGCGCGAACCCGGGTCGGCCTCGGCCTCCTTGCGGCCACGCTCTCCCTGACGATGACGGCGTGTGGCGGAGACGCCAAGCCGACGGCGAACGACAAGATCCCCGGTGCGGACAGCAACCCGTCCGTCTCCGCTTCGGCCTCTCCCAGCCCCTCCGCGCCAGGCAGCGCTGACCGCCCTAAGATCAGCCTGCCGGCAGACGATGTGCTCGTTTTCGAAGGCGAGAGCAGCGGCGATCCGAAGGTGGACGCGGTTCTTCGCGATAACGCCGAACACGTACGCGCGGTCGATGACGCGATCGCCCGCCGGGACCCCAAGTCTGAGGCGCTGGCGTTTTACACCAAGGACGCGGCGCTGGTGGATTCGACCACCTGGATCAACGGCTTCCTGAAGGACGGGAAGACGGTGACCGGCACGGTCAGGTACTTCTCCCGGAGGGTCACCTTCCTCAAGGACGGCGCCGCGGCAGTCACCTACTGCGCCGATGAGACGAAGGGTTACACGAAAGACGTGAAGACGGGCAAAGTCGACATGACCCCCGCCACCAAGAACTCCTACGTCTTCTACAACGAACGCCTTGAGCAGAACGACAAGGGTGTCTGGCAGACCGCCAAGACGGTCTCGGAGCGAGGATTCCAGGGATGTCAGCCGTGATGGTCAGGAGGGCAGCGGCCCTGCTCCTCCTGGGTGGGTTCGCCGTGACCCTGACCGTACCTGAGGCGCATGCGGACCGCGGCGGCAGCAGCAAGGGCGGTCAGAGCGGCCAGAACATCACGGCCGAGACGAAGATCCAGGTCACCTCTCCGGGCCAGACCGGCCCCGCCAAAACTGGCACGCTGAGCTCCGAAGACGGCAACTGGACGCCCCCGGCCTGCTGGTACGAGCCCGCCTTCTCCCCGAAGGAGATCGAGTCCACGGTCAAGGCCATCAACGGCCTGCCCCTGTTCGGTAGCGCGTTCGCCGCGATGCTCAACGGCTACTACAAGGACGGCACGCCCTACAAGGACTACAACCTGGACAAACAGGGCCAGGGCATGTTCTGGGCGTCGGTGGTCAACCCGAAGCGCAAGGACGACCCGGCGGCCGCTTCCTGCGACAAGCTGCCCTTCTGGGTGCCCAACGGCCAGACTCCCCCGGAGCCGCTCGCCGTCAGCCCCAAGGTCCTCGCCGAGTACGCGTACGACGAGCTGCGGCTGCCCGACGCTCGGATCACCATGAAGCCGGGCGACAAGTCCGTTGTGAACCTGCCCACATGGACCTGGCTCGACAAGTCGACGTTCAAGGCCGTCTCCGTGACGGCGAGCATCCCGAACTCCGGCCTGTCGGCGACCACCACCGCCACTCCGGTGTCGCTCCGCCTCGATCCCGGTACGCCCGACGCCCAGCTCCACCCGGCGGGCGGCGTGTGCGCCATCGCCGCGGACGGCAGTATCGGAGCCCCGTTCAGTCAGGACAAGGCGAACCAGGCCCCGCCCTGCGGCGTCACGTACCTCCGCTCCACCACCGGCACCGGCCCGTACAAGCTCCGGGCGACGGTGACCTGGAAGGTCGAGTGGAGGAGCAGCACCGGCCAGGGCGGCCAGCTCCCCAGCGGGACCTTCGGCACGACCCAGGACGTGACGGTCCAGGAGATCCAGGCCATCAACCGGTAATCGTCAGCTCCCCGACCACCCGAGACGAACTGAGGGACCCGTATGTACGTCGAGAAGCTCCCCAAGACCTGGTCCGCCCTGTGCATCGGCCTCTACCTGGCAGGTGTCGCCGCCATGGGCGTGGACTCGATCCCCCAGGACACCGGGGCCTGGCTCGCCGTCTCGGCGCTCTTCCTGCTGCTCCTGCTGCCCTGCCTCGGCGTACCGATCTCGAAGCGCATCTACAACCGCATTCGAATCGACCCCTCGAAGGACTCCCTGCGCGTCGGCCGTGAGCGGTTCGCGCTCTCGGCCATCCATCCGGGGTCCGTCCAGGTGGCCCTCCAGCAGGCAGTGCCGGGGATGGCCACCCGCTACGCCGTGTCGGCATCGACCATCGACGCGATCCCCGGCCTGCGGGAAACGGAGTGGAACGTGCCGCGGCTCGTCGGGGGCGGCTGGGCCGTCCCGATGGGCATGGACACCCTCGTGCTCACCACCCGCGACGGCAAGGGACTCAAGATCGCCACCCACGACCGGACGGCATTCCTGACGGCCCTGGCCCAGGCGACCGGCGCCGCCTACTGAGACCGCTCCGCTGAGCGGTGGGCAGGAAACTGTTCACCGCTCAGCGCTACGGCGCGGAAGTGCCCGGGGCCGTGTCCTCCGCCGGCTTGCGGTTGCCGTCGCGGAGGACAGCGAGGGCGAAGCCCAGCCGACGGTCCAGCCAGGGCGCCTCGATGGCGTACCAGCGCGCACCAAACTGGCTCTCGGACGTGATCACGGTGGTGTCCCCCGAGCGCCAGGTGGCCGGCTTGGGGGGCGGAACGTCACCCTCGCTGGCACCTCCCAGTGTGACCACCGACTCCAGCACGAGATACGGGACTTTGATCACCTGGAAAGCGGCCCGCCCTCCGACATCCGCGGCCGTACCCTCGGCCCAGTGGTAGCGTGCCGCGATCTCGGGGTGCTCGGGCGTCTGGAGCCACCAGCCGTGTTGCACCGACCGCTTGGCGACCGGAGTCCGCACCACCGCCCCCAGCTCCACGCCCTCCGCGTCCAGGACCTGGTACCGGCCCGAAGCCTCCGCATCCGGCAGGACCGAACACACCGGCGTGCCGGCGGCGTCGGGGGTCGCGTACAGCCGGAAGCCCTTCGCCCGCTGCGAGGCCCCGCGCTCGGCCGGGACCACGTACAGGAACGGGGTCCGCTCCGCGTCGCCCGCCACCCAGGTGAACGCGCGGACGGCCAGCGGCCCCTCTCCCCGCTTCGCCGTCCGCAGGGCGTTCCGCGTGACCGTCCCGACAGTGAACTTGGAAATCCGCTCCCAAGGCCCCGGATCGACAGCGGGCTGGGCCTGCTTCCTCTTCCCGAACACCATGAAATTCCCTCCCGTTAAGCCTCGTCGGCCCATCTTGCCGCATACGATCAGCTGATCGACAGCATGCTCTCGGGGGAGGCACCATGCGAAAGGCCAATCCGAACGATCTCGATCAGCTCGCCAAGCTGATCGACGGTCGGGGCGGGTTACGGGACAAGGTGGACGAGGCGTTCATCCGCGCCGCGTCGCTGGGCGTGACCAGCAAGCTGGGGGCTCTCAAGCCGCTCCGCGCCTGGGCGAACGACACTGCGCCGGACCTCCGCAAGAGGGCTACCATCGCCCGGCTGGAGGACGGCGATCCGCAGGCCGGCCTGCTCTGGGCCGGGTTCTCGCCGGAGGAGCTGCGGAACTACCAGGGGGACGGGCTGACACCCGATCTCTTCCTGCTGGCCAACTCGGTGGCCGCCAGCGACGATCCGAAGGCGTACGACTTCAAGCGCAAACCCGAGGAGACCGTCAACGACTACATCGAACGGCTCTCGGCACACGCCCTGGAGCAGATACCGGGCATGCCGCTACACGAAGAGACGATCGCCACCCTGGTCGGCATCTTCGGTGACTGGCACAGCGTCGCCATGGCCGCCGGTGTGATCACCATCTCGGGCACCTCGCTGACCCGCGTGGTCATCGGCAACCACGTGAACACCACGTCCGGCAGAGCCTTGCGAATCCGGATCGGGACCATGCTGCGGTCCTCGAACGTGGGACTCGTCCGGTGGAGCGGCAACAAGTTCATCAGGTGGTCGCCACCCATCCGGTCCGTCGCCGCACCCGGCTCCTGGTTGCCCTCGCAGCTCGGAGGCGCGTTCGCGAACAGCGCGACCTACCAGGACGCCGCGCGCGTCCCAGGCACCACGAACGTGCGCGGCGACCTGTACGGCAGGGGCTGGGACCGCTTCCGCGCCCTCCCCTTCATGCAGGGTTCCAAGGCCAACGCCGCCATCGACTTCTTCGTCGGCTCCGACACGGCCGCCAGGGTCTTCGGCGGGACAACCCACTCCGGGCAGGCCGTGACCCGTGCGGGCCAGGCGAACCTGTTCCGTGTCGCCGGGAACGCGGCCGCGCTCCAGCGGGGGGTGAATGCCGTCCCGGGAGCGCCCGCCGGATCCCCGTTCCGGGCGGGCCTGGGTGCGGCCGCGAAGACGGCGGGGTTCCTGCGCGGCGCCGGCGTGGTCGGCGGCGTCGCCGCCACCGGCTTCAGCCTGTGGAACGCCATCGACAAGGATCACGGCAAGGCGTGGAAGGAGAACAAGGCCAAGTACATCGGCGACTGGGCCGAGGTCGGCTTCAACGCCTCGCTGACGGCCGCGATGATCGCCCCGAACCCCATCACGATCGGCGCGGCGGTGGTCACGGGTGTCATCTACGGCGGCGCGAAGATCGTCGAGAACTGGGACACCATCAAGGGCGGCGCCAAGAAGGCCGCGAACTGGGTTGGAGACAAGGCAAAGAAGCTCAACCCGTTCAATTGGTGAGCCGGGGCGGGGCGGGCGGGCAGGGGCCGGACAACGGTCCCCGCCCACCTGCCCGCCCGCCCGCCCGCCGGCTCAGCCCTCCAGGTACAGGTCTTCCTTGTCCGGCAGCAGATCGGTCAGCTTGTCCCAGATCTCGCCCGGCATGGAGCGTACGACCGTCAGGGTGCTCTCCGGAGTGACCTGGCCCGGCATGATGGGCTCTTCCGGGGTCTCCCGGATCCAGTAACCCAGCGGACCGCAATCCCAGGCGGCCAGGGCCCGGATCATGCCGGCGCGCTCGCCCTCGTGGCGGCCGTCCCAGGCGGTGGTCACCCTCCAGGTCGCGTTGAGCGCGAGGACCAGGTCCAGGAACTGCTCCAGTGGCGGGCCGGTCAGCGCGGGGTCCGCCCCGGTCGCCGCCCGGCGGGCCAGGTCGCGGACCTCCGTCCCGGCTGCGGTGGCCCCGCCTTCCGCCGCCTCGTTGAGCGCCACGAACACCGCGTCCAGAGTGCCCATGGTGGTCTCGATCCGGGTCACCTCGGGGGGCTCGACGTCCGGCTCGCCGCGCCGCAGGTTGATCTTGCGGGAGAGCTCCCACATGAGCATGCCGGGCTCGACCGGGACGTACTCGGCCTCGTCCTCGCCCGGCCATGAGTCGAAGGAGACGACCGCCTCGGGACCCACCACGATCCCGTGGTCGACGGGGCCGTGCTCCCCGGTGATCTCGACCTGGACCATCGTCAGGGGGTTGGCCAGGGTGCCCAGCAACTCCCTGAGTACGGGCGCCAGTTCCCCCTCGTCCCCCACTAGGCCGATGCCCTGGAGCTCACCCAGGGATTCCGTCAGATCCTCGGGTGGCGTCTCACCGTCCACCAGGTGGGCGAGGACCGCGATGTGCCGGCCGGCCAGCCGGAAGCGGGCGCGGGAGCTGTCGTAGGAAGGCATCTGGTGGCTCACTTCCGGGAGTTCTGGACGAAGTTCGCTTCCTCGTGGGCCTGGTGGGCCTCGTCGCGGGGTGCCCGCCCTCGCATGCGCCCCTGCGTGTCCGGTCTCTCCATCACAGCCTCCCCCGCTGTCGATCAATGACGGGATCAGCATACGAACCTACTGCGGCCGGAGGGCGTCGATCCGGTGCGCGCGCCGAGAAGGCGGCGGGGCGCCCACCGGACCCGGCGGGCGCCCCCATGTCTCAGCCCGGTGCCTCAGCCCCGCATCACGCCCTGCACCGGCTTGAAGGAGCCGCCCGACGCGAGCAGGCCGCTGCCCGGCGAGCCGCCGCCCGTGTTCGACGGCAGCCGGATGCCGAACATCTCTCCGTCCTGCGAACTCTGCGGGGTCAGCAGCAGCCCGTTGCGCGACTTGCGCGCCGCGGTCACGAAACCCCGGTACTGCGACGACAGGGCGTCCGTCGTGCCGGCCGTCAGCAGGCCGAGGCCGCCGTCCGCACCCTTGCGCAGCAGGGCTTCCAGTGCCTCGTCCAGCCGGGTGTCGTAGAGCAGTTCGGCGTCGTCGGCGACCACCACGTACGGGCGCCCTTCCGCCTGCTCCGTCAGTTCCGTCAGGTCCTCCTCGCGGCTCTCCGCATTCAGCACGCCCAGGACGCCCGGGCGCCCTTCCAGGTCCCGCAGCGGCGAGCGCCGCGGGGTGATGAGGACCAGCGGGGTGCCCGCCGCCAGGAGGGACTCGGCCGCGCACACCAGGGCCGTCGAGCGGCCGGACTTCGGGGGACCCGCGATCACGAAGCCGGGGCCGGACTCCTCCAGGTCGATGCCGAGCGGAGCCAGTTCGTCCCCGCCCACCGCGAGCAGCGCCCAGAGCGGCGACGGCGGGGTGAACTCCGGGTCCAGGGCGAGCGCCTGCTCGGCCGTGATCCGCGCGGGCAGGGCGTCGACCCGCAGCGGGCGGCGGTGCGTCGGGACGCGGCCGTACCGGGCCTGCACCTCCTCCGTGATCTCCCGCAGCATCCGCACCTGGGCCTGGCCCGACGGGTCCGGGTCGAGCAGGGCGATCTGCGTCTCGTCGATGCCGGTGTCGGTGATGCGCAGCGCGCGGCCCGGGCCCATGTTCTTCGGGACCTCGCGGACGTTGAGGCCGGCCACGGCGTAGTCGTTGGGGTCGGCGAAGCGCAGGATCAGCCGGTCCTGGAACGCGGAGGCCACCATGCCGCTGAGGCCGCTACGGTCGGCCGTCATGACCACCTTGAGGCCCACCGCCGAACCCTCGCGGAAGATCCGCTGGGCCATTTCGATCAGCTGGCCGTAGTTGTAGGCCTCGAAGGCGGAGAAGAAGCCCTCCCAGCTGTCCAGCAGCAGGACCATCCACGGAAGGCGGTCCTCCGGAGCGGCCGCCGCCCGCTGTTCGGCCGCGCTCGACGCCCCTTGCATGGCGAGCAGCTGCTGGCGCCTGTTGATCTCCTTCAGCAGGCGGTCGATGAGCCGCCGCACCCGGTCGGGCTCGTCACGGTTGACCACCGCGCCGACGTGCGGAAGCCGTACGAGGGGCAGCAGGGCGTTCGACCCGCAGTCGATCCCGTACACGTGGACGTCGCCCGGGTCGGTGCCGCGGGCCAGCGCTCCGGCCAGGGTGCGCAGGGCCGTGGACCGCCCCGAGCGGGCTCCGCCGGCGAACATGGTGTGCTCGCCGCCCACCAGGTCGAGTCCGAACGCCGCGCGGGCCTGCTGCGCCGGCAGGTCGGTGAGCGCGTATCCGATCGGCGGGACGTCCCCGTGCGTGCGGGCGGGCGCCGTGGGCAGGTCGTCCAGCGTCACGTGCTCGGGCAGCGGGTCCAGCCACGGGCTGCGCGGCGCCGGGAAGCCCATGGCCTCCGAGCCCGCCCGGACGGCGTCGACGAGCACGGCGAGGTCGGTGACCATCGTGCCGTCGTCGCTCGTGTCGGCCGCCCTGGGCAGCGGGCGGCTGTACGAGGCCCAGGTGAGCGGGACCAGGTTCGCCTTCGGGCCGCTGTTCCCGGTGGCCGGCCGCCGGCCACCGATACGGGCGGACTGCACGCCCACCAGGGACTGCGCGCCGGAGCGGACGAACATGCGTCCCGGCGTCGACTTGGCGATGGCGCCGGAGTCCGGGGCGTCGATGACGTCCTGGGACTCGGTGCCGTCGGTCACGCGCAGCGCGATGCGGAGGTTGGTGTTGGCCCGGATGTCCGCGCTGACCACACCGGCCGGGCGCTGCGTCGCGAGGATCAGGTGCACGCCGAGCGAACGGCCTCGGCGCGCGATGTCGACGAGACCGGCGATGAAGTCGGGGAGCTCGGCGACCAGCGAGGCGAACTCGTCGATGACCAGCACCAGGCGGGGCATCGGCTCCAGCTCGGGGCGCAGCTTGCGGGTGTCGTTGTAGTCCTCGATGTCCTTGGTGCCCGCGTTGAACAGGATCGTCTCGCGGTGGTGGAGTTCGGCGGCGAGCGAGGCCAGGGCCCGTTCGGTCAGGTGGGCGTCGAGGTCGCTGACCATGCCGACGGTGTGCGGGAGGCGGGCGCAGTCCATGAAGGCGCTACCGCCCTTGTAGTCGATGAGGACGAAGTTGAGGGCGTCCGGACGGTTGGCCACGGCCAGCGACGCGATGATCGTCTGGAGCAGCTCGGACTTGCCCGCGCCGGTCGTACCGGCGACGAGGGCGTGCGGCCCGTCGCGCCGGATGTCCAGGGTGAAGGTTCCGTCGGCGGCGACACCGACGGGCGCCGCCGTGGTCGAGCCTCCGGCCCGCCAGATCTTCTCGATGTCGGAGCCCGTGGGGTCGGGCATGCCGAGGAGGTTCAGCAGCCGGGCCGCCGTCGGCAGGGATCCGCCCGCGTCGTCGCGGCTCACGTCACGCACCGGCGCGAGGGAACGGGCGAGCAGCTCGCACCACTCGGGCCCGACCTGGTCGGCCAGCACCTCGCCGACGGCCTCCAGCCCGCTGCCGTGCAGCCGCACCCGGGTCGGCGATTCGAAGTTCCACGCGACGACCGCCGAGCACTCCTCGGGCAGCACCCGCTGGTCCTCGTCCACGCAGAGCGCGAAGATCCCGTACGTCGGCCCCTCCTGGAGCAGCTGCGGCACTCCGGGGACCCGGCGCAGGAGCCGCGCCCCGTCGAGCACCAGCAGGACGAAGGGGTCCGGGGCCATGCCGCCGCTCATCGAGCTGTGGTCCTCCCGGGCGGCCTTGCGCCGGGCCAGCTCGTTGAGAAGCTCGGTCACGCGGCGGGTGACGGCCTCGGAGTCGGATCCGACCAGAGCGACGCAGTCCTGCCCGAGCTGGGGCGAGGTGTGCGGGAGCCAGTGGGCCCACGCCCAGTCGGCGCCCGCCTCGCGTACGGAGGACAGCACGACCAGCGAGAGGTCGCGGGGGCTGTGCAGCACGGCGGCCTGGACGGCGAGCCAGCGCACGGTGGCCAGGGCACGCGGGCGGTCGCCGGCGACACCGACGACACGGAGTTCGGCGAACGGCAGGGTGACCGGTACGTCGTCCACCAGCGGCGGTTCCGGCCTGTCCTCGGCGTACCCGCCCCGGGCCATGGCCAGCTCGACGTCGGCCGGCAGGACGCCGACGCCCACCCGCAGCTGGAGCGCGTCCACGTCGGTGATCCGGCGCTCCCACAGGCGGCGGCGCGGTCCGGTGGCGAACAGCAGGATCTCCGCCGGGTCGGGACTGTCCGCCCGCCGGTACGCCTGATCCTGCTTGCCGAGCCGGACCAGCTCGGCCTCGTAGGCGGCGACGTCCTTCTTGTACTGCTTCATCGAGGTCTTGTTCTTCTTCTTGCCCTCGCGGTTGTCGCTGATCCACTGCCCGAGCATCATGATCGGGGTCATCGCGCAGAAGAGCAGCATGTAGATCTGCTTGGTGACCGCGAACATCACCAGTCCGAAGATCATCGGGGTGAAGGCCGCGATCATCTGGAAGCGGGCCCGCTCCGACTTGGACGGCAGGACGGGGACGACCACCCGCGGCCGCGGGCGCAGCGGCGACAGCCGGGGCGGGCGGTTGTAGGCGAGCCCGCCTTCGCCGGTGGCGGAGAGGTGCGCGTCCGGCTCGCCGACCCGGTCGAGGACGAACAGCGAGTCCCCGGCCCGTACGAAGGTGCCCAGCGGCCAGTCCTGCTGCCCCTCGGCCTGCTCCCCGTCCAGCAGGACCCCCGCACCCTCCTGGGCCTGGAGGGTGGCGTTCCCCTTGACGTCGATGGTCACGCGCACGGCGACGGGGGCCAGCGCGCCGTCCGCCACCGGCATCGTGCAGGTGGGGGCGGACCCGATGGTCGCCGTACCGACGCCCAGGCGGACCACGCGGCCCGCGGCCGGACCGCCCGCGACCCGCAGCTCGTAGTACCCGGCGGGCTCGCCCCTGCGCAGCAGCGGGCCGATCGCGTCGTCCACGGAGACCCGCATGCCGTCGCGCAGGATCCCCGCGGCCGGCGTGCCCGGCTCGCAGCGCTGCCCGTCGGCCCAGAGGGTCGGTCCGGCCGGCACCTGCGGCGCGAAGCCGGCGTGCAGCGGTACGACCACCTCGCGCAGCCCGCCGCTCTGCCCGGGGTGGGCGACGCCGAAGGCCGACGCCACCGCCTCCGCCACGTCCCGGGCCGTCGCCGTCTCGTCCGCGTTGATCACGACGTCCTGCGGGGGTATGCCCCCCTGTACGACCGTCACCAGGACTCGCATGACCTGTCCCCTCACCGCCGGCGCGTGCCGCGCCCGCCCACCCGCTGCGTCCTCGCTGATCAACCGAGGCTAGCCGCTGGGCGCAGGGGCGGGAACAGCCGCCCCCTGGGGACCTCTCCCATTCACCCCGCGCATTCCGGCGCGTCCGCCGGAAACGCGGAATGGACGGCAATTCCCGGTAAACCCCTCGGCGTTACCGGTCAGCGTTCCGTGGCCACCGCGCTCAGGAGTTCCACGGCGACGTCCGCGGCATAACCCGTCGTGGGTCCCGTACGGCGCGCGAATTCCCGTACGCCGGCCAGCTGCTGCGGACCGAAGCGGAAGTCGAGCGTCGTGAAGTAGCGCTCCAGCAGCTCCGCGTCGAAGGCCTCCCAGCGGGCCGCCTGCTCGGCGACCTTGGCGACCTCCTCCAGGGAGACGTCCCGGGAGGCGAGGAAGGCCTCGTGGATCTCGCGCACGACGGCGGGCTCGCGGGCGAGGTAGTCCTTGCGGGCGGCCCAGACGGCGAAGACGAACGGCAGTCCGGTCCACTCCTTCCACATGTGCCCCAGGTCGTGCACGGTCAGCCCGAGCCGCGGCGCGTCGTGGAGCGAGGCGCGCAGCGCGGCGTCCCCGATCAGTACGGCCGCGTCGGCCTCCTGCATCATCACGCTCAGGTCGGGCGGGCAGGTGTAGTAGTCGGGCCGGACCCCGTACTGCTCGGAAAGCAGCAGCTGAGCGAGGCGTACGGACGTCCGGGAGGTCGAGCCGAGGGCGACGCGGGCTCCGTCGAGCTGCTCCAGCGGGACCTGCGAGACGATCACGCAGGACATGACGGGGCCGTCGCAGCCGACCGCGATGTCGGGGAAGGCGACGAGCTGGTCGGCGTTGCGGAGGAACTCCACCAGGGTGATCGGGGCGATGTCCAGGTCCCCCTGGACGAGGCGCTCACTGAGCTTCTCGGGGGAGTCCTTGGTCAGCTCCAGGTCCAGCAGCGTGCCGGTTCTGGCGAGCCCCCAGTAGAGGGGCAGGCAGTTCAGGAACTGAATGTGGCCGACGCGGGGCCGGCTGCGGTAGACGTCCACATCGGGAGACTAGTCCCCGGGTCCGCGTCAGCCTTCCGGTGGGTCTCAAACGTCCGGGTGACGTGATCTTTCCCTCTGGTCTCGGCCGCAGGGTGCGTGCTAGGCTCGTCGCAAGTTGCAGTTTGGTTTCCCTTGCAGTACGAGGCCTGCGGAGAATGTGACCCGCAGGCTTTTGTAGTTTTCAGACTTCTTAGCAGGTTCTGGAGCAGGGCGACCCTTTGGCCCATAGGAGGGCTCATGGCTACCGGAACCGTGAAGTGGTTCAACGCTGAAAAGGGCTTCGGCTTCATCGCCCAGGACGGCGGCGGCCCGGATGTCTTCGTCCACTACTCCGCGATCAACGCCTCTGGCTTCCGCTCCCTTGAGGAGAACCAGACGGTGAACTTCGACGTCACGCAGGGTCCGAAGGGCCCGCAGGCGGAGAACGTCACCCCGGCCTAGTCGCCTGGGCCAACCTCAATCGCGGGTTGGAAATGCAGTACCCAAGGAGCCCTGTCCCCTCTGCGCGAGCAGAACGGCAGGGCTCCTGCCTTTTCCCTCCCGGGGTGGGGGGCGGCTGCGTATGCGGGAACCCGGGCCTACGGGCCCGCCTGGGCCGGGGTCAGGGGCTGGCCGGGGGGGCGGTCAGGGTGGAGGGGGTGATCTTGAGGTCCAGGATCAGGACCACGTTCTCCGGGGTGATCAGGCGCAGGTGGTACGTCCCCGGGGCGAGGTCCGCGTCGGTGAAGAGCTCCGGCAGGGTGATCTTGCCGTCGGCGCCGCTGGGGGCCAGGTCCAGGGTGGTCAGCTTCTCGCCGTCCTCGCCCTTGAAGTACGGGCCCTTCGCGGTCGCCGGGTCCACCGGGACCCACGTGCCGTCTGCGTCCTTGCGTACGAGGCCTGCGGTGGCCTTGGTGCCCGCCACCGGCTTGCCGGCGGCCGTGGCGAAGACCTCCACGCCCTTGATGCTCGTACCGGCGACCGCCTCCAGCGGCTTCGCGTCGTCCGCGCGCGCCAGCAGGTCCGCGACCGTCACCGTGACCTTGCCTTCGAACCGCACGGTCAGCTCTGCCGCGGTGGAGTAGGCCGAGACCCGCAGCGTGAACGCGCCGGCCTTGGGGCCCGCCTTGAGCCCGGGCGCGGCGGCGATGCCGTCGGCGCCCGCCTTGACCACCAGGGAGTCCGCCGAGCCGAAGCGGGTGCCGCCGGTGGTGTCCCCCTCGACCGCGAAGACCACCTCCTGGCCGACGGCGGGCTTGCCGTCGCTGAGCAGCACCTTGACCCGCGGGACCTGGGTGAAGGCCGCCCCGGCCTCGGCCGTGAGCCCGGGGCCGTCGAGCAGCGTCAGCTGGTGCAGGTGCGGCGCCGGCTTGCTCGGGGTCGGGGTGGGCGTGGGGGTGGGCGTCGGGGTCGGCGTGGGTGTCGGCGTGGGGGTGGGCGTCGGAGCCGGCGTGACCGGCTTCTGCGGGGCCGGCGTGGGCAGGGTGCCCGGCGACTGCGGCGGGTAGTTCCCGGCGGGCGGGTTCGGCACCTCGGCGACGCCGCCGTTCTGGTACTGCCGCATGAAGCCGAGCACGGTGTTCACGTACTCGCGGGAGTTGTTGTAGCTGAGGATCGCCGCGTCGAGCTTGGCCGCGTTCGACAGGTCCCGGTCGCCCGCGCACAGGTAGAGACCCGCGCCCAGCGCCGCGTCGTAGATGTTGTTGGGGTCGCGCTTGGCGTCGCCGTTGCCGTCGGCGCCCCAGGTGGCCCAGGTGGAGGGGATGAACTGCATCGGGCCGATCGCCCGGTCGTACTCGGTGTCCGCGTCCCACTCGCCCTTGTCGGTGTCGCGGATCTCGGCGAAGCCGTTGCCGTCGAGGCGGGGGCCGCGGATCGGCTTCTCGGTGTAGCCGTCGGCCTTGAGCCCGTAGCCGGAGGCGTGGACGGACTCGACCCGGCCGATGCCGGCCAGCAGTTGCCAGGGCAGCTTGCAGCCGGGCAGCGCGGCCCCCACCGAGAGCTCGGCGCGGTGGTAGGCGTCGAGGGCGGTCGCGGGTATCCCGCTGGCCCCGTCCTGCGCCCCCGCCCCGGCGGGCGGCGGGTCGGCGACGACGTCGGGCAGATCCAGCCGGCCGTCACCACGGTCGGTGGCCTGCGGACTGTCCGGGGTGGGCTCGGACTCTCCCGCGTCGGCGGTCGACGGATTGGTCACGACCGCGGCGGTGGTCAGGCTGGCCGCGAGCGCGGCCGTGCACAGGACCTTGCGCGAGGTGTTGACGAGGTGGCGGTGAAGCGGCTTCACAGTGCGGCGATCCCCCCAAGGAGCGTGAATATCCACTGTCTATCAGGTATTCGAACTCGACTCGCCGTCCCCCCGGCAGATGTGACGCACCATTCGTCTCGCCTTCACCGGGTCTCCTGACCGAACGGACAAAGGCCCCAACTCCCTGCCCGAAATACCCCCGTGCCCACCCATTCCACATGACCGCACCCGGTCCTGTGACCCACATCACGCATGCAAGATCAAGGAGGGGCGATGACTTCCGGGAAGCACGGCAGTCTTTCTTGCGTACACACCGACCGAAGAAGAGGAACGCATCCCATGCGCATCGTCATCAGCGAGTTCATCAGCCTTGACGGCGTCGTTCAGGCCCCGGGCGGCCAGGGCGAGGACAACGACGGCGGCTTCGCCCACGGCGGCTGGTCGCACCCCTTCTTCGACCCGGAGGTGGTGGGCGGCGCCTTCACCGACGTGATGGAGAAGGCCGAGGCCCTGCTGTTCGGGCGCCGCACGTGGCAGACGATGGCCGGGGCGTGGCCCGAGCGCGCCGGCGACCCGTTCGCCGACCGGATGAACTCCCTCCCGAAGTACGTCGTGTCGCAGACCCTGGGCGATGACGAGCTGACGTGGAACAACACGACGCGGATCACCGGCGACAAGGCCGTCGCCCGCATCCGGGAGCTGCGCGAGAGCGACGGCGGCGACCTGGTGGTCATGGGCAGCCCCACCCTCGTACGCGCCCTGCTGAGCGAGGGCCTGGTCGACGAGCTCCGGCTCATGATCATGCCGGTGCTCCTCGGGGGCGGTAAGTCGATCTTCCCGGCCGACGGCGGACTGCGCACGCTCGAACTGGCCTCCACGACCGTCAGCGCAGCGGGCGTGCACGTGTGCACCTACCGCCCGGTCGCCGGCGCGGGCTCGAATCCGGCGTGAGTTCGCATGAGCCGGGCCGCTAGTTTGACGCCATGATCACTCAGATAGTGACGCTCGTCGGCGTCCTCGTCGGTGCCCTGACCTCGTTCCTGGCCACGACCATGGCCGAGCGCGCCCGGCACCACCGGACCATGGCGACGCGCTGGGACGAGCGCAAGCTCAACACGTACATCGAGTACGCGTCCTGCGTGAAGGAGATATCCGGCACCGCGAAACGAGCCCGGCTGGCGGCGGAGGGAACGGACACCCGGCAGGAGAACCTCGCCGCGATGGAGGCGGCGGAGCTGAAGAGGTCGGTGCTGTTCGAGACCCTCGTGCTGCTGGCGTCGCCGGCGGCGATCGAGGCCGCCCACGAGGTCAACGTCGCCCTGTGGAGGCAGGAGATAGCGACCCGCCGCGGCGACCAGTCACCGGCGGAGGACGATCTGGTGCCCTTGATGAACCGCTATCACGATGAGGCACGGATCGACCTGGGCATCCCCCGCAAGGCCTGGCGCGGGGAGCAAGAGGCCGCGGGTTCCGGTTCGGGTTCGGGCATGGCCTGATGGAACGCTGGTGCGGTGGTGGAACTCGACGCCGTGCTCCCCTGACCTGACCCGGTGGTGTGGGGAGCGTCGGCAGCGGTCGGAGCGTCAGGGCTTGCCTCCCAGCGTCAGCTCAGTGGACCACGCCTCTCCCGGCTTGCCCTGAGTGCTGTCGAAGGTGCCCGTGAAGACCCCTTCCACGGTCAGCTTCTGTTGGGCCGCCGAGGACTGGAGGATGTCGCACACCTCGGCTACCGATGTCACGGGACCGCCCTTGATTCCCTGGATTACATCGCCCTCTGCGATGCCGGCCTTGGCGGCTTGGGTTTCCGGAAGGACATCCCAGACGTACACCCCTTCGAGGTTCTTCTTCTCGAAGGCTTCGAAGGCCTTGAGTTGCGCGGCACCGTACTCCTCCACGGAGGCGGCGAGGGTGGGATCCGTCAGGTCCGCGAGCACCCACCCGACGTCATTCTTGTTGTCGCCCCCGGCCAGACCGTCGAGCTTGGGCCTCGCATGATCGCTGCTGATCGCGTAGCCCTGCCCCTCGACCACCATCGACCCTGCGGAACTCATGGTGTTGATGCCGACGACTTCACCCTTGGCGTTGAGCAGGGGCCCTCCCGAGTTGCCCGGATTCACTGTCGCGGAATGCTGGATCAAGGAGGGGAAGTTCGGAAGCGACGGGATCGGCGCGGAGTCTATGTCGGCCGATTGCACAGCGCCGGAGGTGAAGGTGACATCCTGTTTGGCGTCGGGGTCCGCCGCGGACACCGGATAACCGAGCGCGATGACCGTGTCGGTCGTCTCCACGTCCTCGCTCTTCCCGAACTTCAGTTCCTTCAGATCCTCTTGAGGCGACGCGATCTTGACCACGGCGAGATCCTCGCAAGGATCGGTGCCGAGCACCCGCACAGGAACCGGTGGCCGGTCCTCTATGGCCACCTTCAGGGCAGCTTGCCCCTCTACGACATGCGCGTTGGTGACGATGAGCCCCTCATCCGCGTTATAGATGAAACCGGAACCACCGGTGTCTTTCCCTATGACCTGCACAGTGGCCGGCTTGGCCTTCTCGTAGACCTCTTTGGGTGAGGGATCATCCTGTGCCCATGCCCCCGCAGGTCCCCACATGGTGATCGCCATGGCCAGACTGCAAGCGGCCACACCTCTGACTCTCGCTCTCATAAGGTCCCCTTCGGGCTGGGGCGGCCCCGGTCCCGCCCTGGGACCAGTGCTGGCCGGGAAGGATTTGCTGCACTTTCAGCGTAATCCCGGGCTTTGAGCAGCGCGTGCCGAGCCGGTTGCGGCTGGACCTGCGGGGTGTGCGAGTTGCGGGTACCGGCCTCCACGAGGACAATGCCGCGCTCGCCGCGCCGGCCCCCTCACCCCCGGTACAAGTCCTCTATCTCCTCGGCGTACCGCTCCGCCACCACCGCTCGCCGCAGCTTCAGCGTCGGCGTCAAGGTGCCCGCCGCGACCGTGAAGTCCTCCGGGAGGATGTGGAAGGCGCGGATGCGGGCCGGGCGGGAGAGCGTGGCGTTGGCCTGTGTGACCGCCTCGTCGATCAGCGCGTGGACCGCCGGGTGCGCGGCCGGGGCGGGGCCCAGTGCGAGGCCCTCCCGCCCCGCCCAGGCCGTGACCTCCTCCGCGTCCAGGGTGATCAGGGCGACCGGGTACGGGCGGCGGTCGCCGATCAGGACCGCGCGGGAGACGTAGCGGGAGCGCTGGACGGCGAACTCGACCTCCGTCGGGGTGAGGTTCTTCCCGGCTGAGGTGATGATCAGCTCCTTCTTCCGGCCAGTGATGCGCAGGTACCCGTCCGCGTCCAGTTCGCCCAGGTCACCGGTGTGGAGCCAGCCCTCGGGATCCAGCGCGTCGGCGGTCGCGGCCGCATTCGCGTGATAGCCGGGGAACACCATCGCCCCCCGCGCCAGCACCTCCCCGTCCTGCGCGATCCGCACCTCGCAGCCCGCGATCGGGCGGCCCACCGTCCCGTAGCGCACGGCCTCCGGGTGGTTGAGGGAGATGACACCGCCCGACTCCGTCATCCCGTACCCCTCGAACACCGTGATCCCGCACGCCCGCAGGAAGTCCAGGGTCGCCGGGGCGATCGGGGCGCCGCCGGTGAGCGCCCACTTCAGCCGGCCGCCGAACGCGCCCCGGACCAGGGAGTACAGCGACTTCTCCGCCGCCTCGTACTCCGCCCTGCGCTCCTGCGGCAGCCGGCCGTCCGCCGCCAGCAGGCCCACCCGTACCGCCGCCTCGAAGCGTCCCCGGCCGCCCTCCTCGGACTCCGCCAGCGAGAGCACCACCGCGTGCAGCTTCTCGAACAGCCGCGGCACGGACGGCAGATGGGTGGGGCCGACCTCGGCCACCTCGGAGAGCACGTCCTCGATCCTGCCGCCGAAGTAGCACAGCTCACCGCCCTCCAGCAGCGTCGTGTACTGGATCAGCTGGGCCAGCATGTGCGCGAGCGGCAGGTAGAGGTACGTCGAGTCCCCCGGGCCGCCCTTGATCAGCGGGAGCGTGGCGTCCTGGATCGCGCCCAGGTTCCCGTGGGTGAGGCGGCAGCCCTTCGGCAGGCCCGTCGTGCCCGAGGTGTAGACGATCGACGCGTCCGCCCCGGGAGCGACGGCCGCCGCCCGGGCGAGCAGTTCGGACTCGGCGGCCGGGGTGGCCGCGGGCGCGTCGGCCGCGGCCGGGTGGGCCGAGCCCCGCCCGCCCAGCTCGTCCATCAGCACCACCGCCCGCAGCGCCGGCAGTTCCCCCCGCAGCGCCTCCACCCGTGCCGCCTGCCTCCCGTCGTCGCAGACCACGGCCACCGCCTGCGAGTCCGACAGCACCCAGGCGAGCTCCTCCTCCCCCGCCGTCGGGTACACCGGTACGAGGACCGCGCCCGCCGCCAGCACCCCGAAGTGCGTGTACGTCCATTGCGGCCGGGTCTGCGCCAGTACGGCCACCCGTTCCCCTGCGGCCACGCCCAGGCCGATCAGCGCGCACCCGACGGCCCGTACCTCCGCGCCCAGTTCCCCGTACGTACGCGTCCGCCACCCGCCTCCGTCCGGCGAACGGAACCGCAGGGCGGTCTGCGGCCCGTAGCGCTCCTCGGTCCACTGGGTGAACACCGCCAGCGTGCTCGGCCGTCCGTCCATCGCGTGCCTCCGGGGGTTGGTGACCGGTTGGTCGGTGACTCCCGACGCTAGGCAGCCGCACCACCGCCGCGGCATGACCGGAAGCGTCACCCCCGCTGACCCGAGCGCTCATTGGCGCTACCGTCGGAGCCATGGGGAGGCGGACGATCACCGTGCACCACGTGCGTGCCCTGCTCACGGGGGCCCGCCGCAGCGGCATCGACACCGTGCCGCTGCTCCAGGAGGCGCAGATCCCGCCGCTGCTGCTCGGCGACGACCGGGCGCGGATCACGCCCGCGCAGTTCGCCCGGCTCTTCCGGGCGCTGTACCGGGCCACGCAGGACGAGTTCCTCGCCCTGAGCCCCGTCCCGAGCCGCCCCGGCACCTTCGCGATGATGTGTTACGCCTCGCTCGGCTGCCGCGATCTGGGCGGGGCCGTGGAGCGCGCGGCCGCCTTCTACGGGCTGTTCCCCGGGGGACCCGAGCTGGCACTCGACGTCGTGGGCGGCGAGGCCCGGTTCACCGTGCGCAACGACTTCGCCCGGGACGAGGACCGCTTCCTCACCGAGTGCGTCCTCGCCATCTGGCACCGGCTGAGCAGCTGGCTGATCGGGCGGCGCATCCCCCTCGCGTACGCCGCCTTCTCCTATCCCCCGCCGCCGCACGAGGACGAGTACGCGATCCTCTTCGACTGTCCGGTCCGCTTCGGGGAGGACCGTACGGGCGCCGCCTTCGACGCGCACTGGCTGACCGCACCCCTCGTACGGGACGAGCCCGCGCTCGACGCGATGCTCCGGCGCGCCCCCTTCGACCTGTTGTCCCGCCCGGAGTACGGGACCACGGTCGCGGAGCAGGTACGCCGGACCCTGACGCAGCGGCTGCGCACGTCGCCGCGGCTGCCCGCGCTCGGGGAGGTGGCGGCGCGCCTCGCGGTGTCCCCGGCGACGCTGCGGCGCCGGCTCCAGCAGGAGGGGACGTCCTTCCAGCAGCTGAAGGACCACGTGCGGCGGGACGCGGCGATCGCGGGCCTGGCGGAGGGCGGCGAGCCGATCGCGGAACTCGCCGCCCGGCTGGGCTTCTCGGAGGACACCGCCTTCCACCGGGCGTTCCGCCGCTGGACGGGCACGACGCCGGGGGCCTACCGGATCGCTTCCGGCGGCTGAACCGGGCGGCGGCGCCCTCGCGGGAGGTGGCCGGGCGGCGGCGGGGTCAGTATGGACGGAGGAGGCCTTTCTGACCCGTGAAGGGAGTCTCTGTGATGAGACCGATCCGCCGCCCGGCCCGGCTCGCGGCCTGGCCGGCAGCGCTCGCCCTGACCGTCCCCCTGACCCTCCTGGCCGCCCCCGCCCATGCCCATGCCCATGCCCATGCCCATGCCCAACAGGCCTCGTGCAAGGTCAACGGACAGATCGGTGCCACCGGCACCGCCAAGAACGACGTCATCGTGTGCAGCGGGCCCGTCAACTCCTCCGTCACCGGGGGCGGCGGCAACGACACCATCAGCATCGGCGGCAGTGCCGTCAACGGGAGTGTCGAGGGAGGCGACGGCAGCGACACCATCAGCACCGGCAGCGGTCCCGTCAATGGGAACATCGAGGGGGGCGACGGCAACGACACCATCAGCACCGGCAGCGGTGCGGTCAACGGGAGTGTCGAAGGGGGCGAGGGCAACGACACCATCTTCACCGGCGGGAACGTCGGCAGCGTGGACGGTGGACCGGGCACGGACCTGTGTGTGACGGCGTCGGCCAACCCTCCCGACAACTGCGAACCCTGATCTGAAGCGGCCGGGGCAGCCGCAACGTCACACGGCGGCAAGGTGGCCCTGGGCTTTGCCTTCGGCCGGGGCGCCGGGCACGTTCAGCGGGCGGCGGGGCAGGACCGTGAGGGCGACGGCCAGGGCGGCGACGAGGAGGCCGGCGCCGACCGCGAAGGCCAGGTGGTAGCCGCCGGTCAGGGCCTCGGATGCGGGGCGGCCCGCCGCGGTGAGGGACTCGGTGCGGGAGGCGGCGAGGGTGGAGAGGACCGCGATCCCGAGGGCCATGCCGATCTGCTGGGTGGTGTTGAAGAGCCCTGAGGCGAGGCCCGCGTCCTCCTCCTTCGCGCCGGACATGCCCAGCGAGGTCAGGGCCGGCAGGGCGAGGCCGAAGCCGGCGGCGAGGAGCATCGCGGGGAGCAGGTCGGTGAGGTAGTTCGCCTGCTCGGCCCGGGCGGGCAGGCGGGTCAGCAGGCCGAGCACGCCGACCAGGAGCAGCAGACCGGCCAGCAGGACGTTGCGCTCGCCGAAGCGGGCACCCAGGCGGGCCGAGACGCTCAGGGACACCGCACCGATGACGGCTGCGGCCGGAAGCATCGCGAGGCCGGTCTCGGCGGCGCCGTAACCGAGCACGTTCTGCATGTAGAGCGCGACGAGGATCTGGAAGGAGAAGAGGGCGGCGACCATCAGCATTTGGACCAGGTTGGCGCCGGAGACGCTGCGCGAGCGGAAGATCCGCAGTGGCATGAGCGGGTTCCGTGCGGTGGCCTGGCGGACGAGGAAGCCTGCGATCAGGGCGAGCGCGAGGGCGCCGGAACCGAGCGTGCGGGCGGAAGTCGCCCCGTACTGCTCGACCGTGACGACCGCGTAGATCCCGAGCATCAGACCGGAGGTGACGAGCAGCGCGCCGA
The DNA here is from genome assembly GCF_055564955.1 of Streptomyces sp. NPDC028910. NCBI lineage: Bacteria > Bacillati > Actinomycetota > Actinomycetes > Kitasatosporales > Streptomycetaceae > Streptomyces > Streptomyces sp. NPDC028910. Next base: position 472,170 of record NZ_JBVHVF010000001.1, read on the forward strand.
GGATGTCCGCACCACCGCCCCCACCGACGTCCGCACCGGCGTCCGCGCCGGCCTTCAGGCCGAGGCCGCGGTCGCGGTCGCCGGGGAGGGCGGGGAGCGCGACGAGGACGGCCGCGATGCCGATGGGCAGGTTGATGAAGAAGATCCAGTTCCAGGTGAGCGCGTCGGTGAGCACACCGCCGAGCACCTGCCCGATGGAGGCACCGGCCGCGCCCGTGAAGCTGAACACCGCGATGGCCTTGGCGCGTTCGCGCGGCGCGGTGAAGAGCGTGACGAGGATGCCGAGACTCACGGCGGAGGCCATGGCGCTGCCGACGCCCTGGAGGAAGCGGGCGGCGATCAGGACGCCGGGGGAGGCGGCCACGCCGGCCAGGAGCGAGGCGGCGGTGAACACGCCCGTCCCCGCGAGGAACATCCGCTTGCGGCCGATCAGGTCGCCGAGGCGGCCGGCGAGCAGGAGCAGCGAGCCGAAGGCGATGAGGTAGGCGTTGACGACCCAGCTCAGCCCGACCGGGGAGAAGCCGAGGTCGCTCTGGATGGCCGGCATGGCGACGGTCACGATGCTGCCGTCGAGGATCGTCATCAGCATTCCGGTGGCCAGGACGCCGAGGGCGAGCCAGCGGGAGCGCGAGGGGTCCGGGCCGGGACTGGGCACGGATGCGGGCACGGGTACGGGTGCGGGCACGGGTACGGGTGCGGAGGTGGTGGGCACGGCGGTCTCTCCTGTCGATGGGAGGCAACAGGAAAGACCGTAGCAGATAGTTTCGTTGCAGACTATCTTCTACGGAACGATGACTGCGAACCGACCGGACCCGGCCGCCGTCAGCCCTTCTGGCGCGCCCGCCGGGCCGGCCGCGCCCCCTCCTCGGGCACCTCCAGATGCCCGGTGACCAGGCGCTTCAGCGCACGGAGCAGCACGTCGCGCTCATCGTCGGGCAAGGTGTCGAGGACGCTCCCGTGGACACGGTCGACGATCTCCTGACTCTCCTTCGCGACCTTCGCCCCCTCCTCGGTCACCGCGATGATCCGCGCCCGCCGGTCGGTGCTCGACGGCCTGCGCTCGGCGAGGCCAGCCTTCTCCAGCGCGTCGACGGTCACCACCATCGTGGTCTTGTCCATGTCGCCGATCTCGGCGAGCTGCGCCTGGGTCCGCTCCTCTTCGAGGGCGTGGACGAGCACGCAGTGCATGCGCGGGGTGAGCCCGATCTCGGCGAGACGCGCGCTCATCTGGGTCCGCAGCACGTGACTGGTGTGGTCCAGGAGGAAGGAGAGGTCCGGTTCGGTGCGGGTGGGTGCCATGGCCGTCATGCTGCCAGGGTAGCGAAAATCGATCCGTCGCGGATTATCGGCAAAGGGACGACCTGGACGGACGACCCTGGCGTGCGATTCCGGGCCAGGAAAGGTGAGCTGCGCGGTCAACGACCTTCCTACCGGTCGGTCACTACCTTCACCTCACCTACCTCCGCACGGACCGTCCTTGGGAGAGCCGCCCATGCGCATCCGCAGCACCGCCCTCGCCACCGTGGCCGCCCTGGCCCTCTCGGCCTGGATCCCCGCCACCGCCACCGCCACAGCCACCGCACGGGCCGAGGCCGCCACCGCCCGCCCCGGCGATGTCGTCAGCAGCGCCCCGTCCGCCTTCCATCCGCTGCCGGGCCAGCCCACCCACACCAAGGCCTGGAAGATCCACTACCGCTCCACCACCGCCGACGGTTCCCCGAACGTCGTCTCCGGCACCGTCATCGTCCCGCAGGACGGCCGCACCGGCCCGCGCCCCCTGGTCACGTACGCCGTCGGCACGGTCGGCCTCGGCGACTCCTGCGCGCCGAGCGACAACCTCCCGTACGGCACCGCCATGGAGGCCAACCTCATCCAGCAGCTCACCCTGCGCGGCTGGGCCGTGGTCGTCACCGACTACGAGGGCCTCGGTACCCCGGGCGTCCACACCTACACCGTGGGCCCGTCCGCCGGGCACGCCGTCCTCGACGCGGCCCGCGCCGCCCAGCGGCTGCCCGAGGCGGGGCTGTCGGCCACCGGCCCCGTCGGCATCATGGGTTACTCCCAGGGCGGCCAGGCCAGCAGTTGGGCGGCCGAGCTGCAGGGCTCGTACGCCCCGGAGCTCCAGGTGAAGGGCACGGCGACCGGCGGTGTCCCCGGTGACCTGCTGGAGGTCGCCGACTTCAACAACGGCTCCTACGGGTCCGGGCTCATCTTCATGGCGGCCGCCGGACAGGACGCGGCCTTCCCGGAGCTGAAGCTGGACTCCTACCTCAACCCGCTCGGCAAGCTGCTGATCGCCGGGATGAAGGAGAACTGCGTGGCGGTCGACGCGATCGCCGGCTCCTTCAAGCGGATCTCCGACGTGACCACGCGCGACCCGCTGGCCCAACCGGACTGGCAGGCCCGGCTGGGCCAGAGCAGGCTCGGGCGGACGGCCCCGGCCGCGCCCGTGTACCAGTACCACGCGCTCGCCGACGAGTTGATCCCGTACGGGGTGGGCCGCCGGCTGCGCGCCGACTGGTGCGCGAAGGGCGCGGACGTCGAATTCGACACCATCTGGGTCGGTGAGCACGTCAGCGGCGTGATCACGCACTCCCTGGAGGTCGGGAACTGGCTGGCGGACCGCTTCGCCGGGCGTCCGACCCGCGCCAACTGCTGACCGCGCGAGGCGTGTTCCCCGCCCGTCCCGCCCCGCCCCGCCGGCTATTCCGCGGCGGGGCAGGACCGCGTCCCGGACGGCAGCCGCCCGTCGATGAGGAAGCCGTTCGCGTACTCCGTCACGCACGAGGAGAATCCGTACCCGGTGTGCCCCTCGCCCTTGTAGTCCACGACCACCGCCGAACCAAGCCGCTTCGCCGTCTCCTCCGTCCACTCGTACGGGGTCGCCGGGTCGCCGCGGGTGCCGATCAGCAGCATCCGCGGGGCGCCCGGGCGGTCGATCTTCCGGATGAAGTCGGTGCCGGCGGGCCGCCCGTAGCAGGAGAGCACGGTAGCCAGCTGGCTCGGCCCGAAGATCTCCGAGGCCTTGAGGAACTCGCCCTCCAGCGCGAGCAGTTCCTTCTCCACCGCCGCCGGGGTGGCCTTGGCGTTCGACCGGTCCGGGTCGTCGGCGCAGAACACGGCGACGCGGGCGGCCTCACTGTTGTCGGCGGGCACGGGATCGGAATCCTGGTCGCCTTGGTCCCCCTGGTCCTCCTGGTCCTCCTGGCCCTCCTGGTCGCTGCCCGGCTCTTCCACCGGGGCCGCGAGCTCCAACAGACCGGCCGGGTCCTCGTCCCGCTCGGCCTTCGCCAGCGCCTCGGCCAGCGCGGGCCACATGAACTGCGCGAGCAGGGCTCCGCCGATCAAGGAGACGGCGTGCTGCCCGGTCACGTACGAACCGTCACTCGCGACCAGCGGTTTCTCGTCGAGCCGCGTCACCAGGGCGGCCACCTTCTCCTTGGCGGTGCGGGTGTTGGTCCCGTAGACGCAGTCCTGCTGGTGGGCGCACCAGGTCAGGAAGTTGTCGAGGGCCCGCTGCTGGCCGCGCGCCAGTGCGAGTGCTTCCTCGGCGAGGGGGTCACCGAGGTTGTCGACTCCGTCGAGGACCATGCGGCCGGTGCTCCGGGGGAACTGCGCGGCGTACACGGCGGCGAGCCTGGTCCCGTAGGAGAAGCCCAGGAAGTTGAGCTTCTCGTCGCCGAGGATCCGGCGCATCACGTCCATGTCGCGGGCGACGTTGACGGTGCCCATGTGCGCGAGGACCGGGCCGGAGGCGAGCTCGCATCGCTGGACCTCGGCGCGCACGGCCGCCAGGAGTGCGGCGGTGTCTTCGGCCTCGATCCCCGCGCCGCTGGGTCCGGCGCAGGAGACGGGTTCACTGTGGCCCACCCCGCGAGGGTCGAAGGTGACGAGGTCGTACCGCTCGCCGAGGTCGGCGTAGGCATGGGGGTCGGCTGCCAGGTACGCGACGCCCGAAAGGCCGGGGCCGCCGAAGTTCATCAGGAGCGAGCCGATGCGCTTCGACGGGTTGGTGGCCGGGATGCGGGCCAGGGCCACCTTGACCGTGCCCTTGCTCGGGGCCGCGTAGTCGAGCGGGACCTCGATCGTCCCGCACCGCATCTCGGCGGGGACGCGCTTCTCGGGGCAGTCGCCCCACCGGACGCGCTGGGTGTGGAACCGCGCCAGCGGGTCGCCGCCGGTGGGCGTGGGTGCGGGTGCGGGCGTGGGGCCGGGGGCCGCGCTGAGCGAGGACAGGACCAGGACACAGGCTGCGATGACGGTACGGACGGGGGAACGGTGCATTGCACCCTCCTCGGGTGGCCCCCCGGACCCATCAGCCCGTCCACCATAGACCGACTCCCCGCGACCCGCCTGCCCGGCACCTTCAGCCTCGCCGGGGGGTGGGGGGGGGGGGGGGGGGGGGGGAGGGGGGGGGGGGGGAAGGGGGGGGGGGGGGGGGGGGGGGGGGGGGGGGGGGGGAAGGGAGGGTGCG